>JAFVOX010000037.1:0-27687 GCA_017505605.1 Bacteroidales bacterium | reverse complement strand
TGCTGTTGAATACCTCGATGAAATCATTGCCAAAGGGAATGAAGTAAGATACTTTGAGTACCATATTGAAGGAGATCCTGAGTGGAAATGCATAGATTGGTTCCTTCAAGACTTCCCTACAAAGGATTAGTGACAATAAAAAAGCGATGCTACAGGAGTTTGTAGCATCGCATCTTTTAATGTAGAATAATCTCGTTAAAATACCTTTATACCGAGACAATATGCAATTATTCCAACAATTCCTATTGCAATAGGCACCACCGTGTAAGAAATGATATGGATTGTAGCTCCTATCTTCTCTCCATAAATTTCCTTCATTCTATCCAGTTTAGCCCATGCCTTTGAATTTTTGCTCACTCTCAGATATATGGTGTACAAACCATATAGGAGAGCCAAAATACCGATAATAAGTTCAGCCATATCTATTTAATTTTAAAATATTCCTTATTGTTCCTTGCATATTGTGCAATCAGAGTCATATATGGGTCGTTGCAATTATAAAACTCTTGATCGCATTCATTCAATTCTTCGATAGGCTCTCCCTGATTCGAATGCTCTTTATATATGTCCAATGCCTTCTTGCAAATTGCTGCAACTTCATATGCCTTTATGGCTTTAGCTGCTGGAACGAGGATGTCATTCCAACGAGTGCCTTTATTGAAGAAAAATTGATCAAATCCTCCATTGTTCACTTCGACAGCAATTAGTGCCATTGCCATGAAAACTTGTTCATGGTCGTTCAGTTGGGATAAATTGTGTCCATAGTCACTCTTTGCGCATAATTTGTCGTAAACATATTCAAATACTGCGTTATCATCTTGTTTCCAGATATTTTTCTGCGCAGATTTCTTAGCAATAAATGATGCAATTATCATAATGACTATGATAATTAAAGATACTAACTTTACGATGTGGACAACTCTCATATCTAAGCGGTTAAGCAGTTCATAACAAAGATACTTATTTTGCAATTAATAACAAATGTGGTAATCTCAAAATTATTATACTTATAAATAGGTACATACAATAAAACCAACCCACCCAATTAACGGTAAGTTGGCTTCTTAGTTTTAGAAGATTCCCTTAGGCAAAAAGTAGGTCTTTAAGACATTGTAAGGGATAGCTTTGTAGGAGTTTTCTGTGATCACTGTTTCCTTTACATCATCGAGAATGTAAGTAACAGGTCTGTTCAATTCCTCGAAAATCCTCATGCGCTTGTCAGCCTGCCTCTTTCTTTTCTTTAATTTCTTACTATCCATAATTCAAAAATTTTTGAGTGAAACATAAATTCATATACCACATTATATACAGCATAGGAGGTCTCTCAAAATAGGATATTGGAAAGATTGGATTGTGCAGAAAATGTCACAATATTCGCATTGAAATCTAGGGCGTACATCACGCTGCCACTTTATAGATTTACAGTTCTTTGATTTATTAACTAGGAGTTATTATTCTGACATAAACCAGTGGTTTGCAGGGTTTTAGGGTTCTATAAGGTAACTGCTGACATTCAGATCTGAGCGAGTGACCGACACTATGGGTCGTATGCACTCTGACGCATAGTTCGCAGGTTCTTCATCAGTTAAGCCCTGCGGGCTTTTCCTCCTTCGCACCTCGGCAATCCAAACAAGTTTGATTGCCCTCGGTTTGTCGTCGGTTCCAGCACACGTTGAGATGATGGGATTCCTCGGCATCGGTAACAACCCTATGGTTGGTTGTACAGTTGCTTGTGCGGTTGACGTTGCTACTGCGCTTAATAAGTAATTTACTGAATTACATACCCTTATGAGAGATACTCCAATTGGGGTATCTCTCTATTTTTATATAATATAGTCGCTTGAATATATAGTGATATGTTATCCTTATTTATATATTATATATTCGGATTAAAGGTTTCGGTTAGTGTGTTTGTTGTGATTCAAATATGGGTTCCAAAACGCTTAAAATTACAACCTCGTGCGACCAATGCGCGACCTATTTGGGGTTGGTCTCAAATAAGACAAAAAAAGCCACTCCGAAGAGTGGCAGTCAGAGTTGTTACCATTGTTGGTTAAGGTACTCTTCTATAGAACCATAAGTCTTGTTTAATTCATCTGTTAACTCATTGATTTTTTCATCAATCATAGCAATAATCGATTTTTCTGTTAGCAATACATCAGTTATTGTGTGTATAGAATTCATTAACTCAAGGTGATAATTATTTTTCCCAGTAATGAATTCCCATAATTCTGCACCTACTAAAGTTCTATCTTCCCAATTTTCTAGATATTGTTTGAAGAGTCCAATGCTTATTGTAGACGTTTGTTTTTTGCCATATGTTATTCCAATATATCCCTTATATCCTTTATCCTCAACGTCTATAATTTCATCACGATATGACTTAACTTGACCAACATCTAAATCATTTGGACCACTTTTTACTTCTATATAACTTTTAACCTCATTAAGCCGTTCTACGACTAAATCCCATTTTGTTTTAATTCCATCTGGATAGTCTTTACCATCATACACATCAGGACTTGCATACAACAAAAGCTTTTGAACAAGATATCCCATCGAGGTAACTATACTACGAGTTGCCAAAGCATACACATTATATTTAATAAATTCGTAAGAAGAGTCCAAATTCAGTGCGCAACATAAAAGCGGATTTGAGTTTATATCACTTAGTTTCATACTTAACAACATATTCTTTTGTTTTTCTACAAAAGAACGTGTCAGGATCTTAACAAAATTGGCCTCTAAACTAATACTTGTATCTATATCATCCTGAATAGAATTCAATAGCTTAAATTCCTTTTCCGTCAATGGGTTGATTAAAGGATTTCCCTCAGCATCTTTCAACGAATTTAAAACGGAGGATGTTGCTGTTTTAAATCCACACAATGTTTTATATTGATATCCAAGAATTCGTAATTTTTCAATTAATTCTTTTTTAGCATCTTTAATTTTAGCTGCAGTTACAATATACTCACTTAGTGTTGCGGCCATAATTCAATAGTTAAAAGGTGAATAAATTACCCTGTACTGGTTCCAACTCGCGTTCATATGATTTATGAATTGGTTGCACATAATCATTTTCACAGAATACCCCTGTTGACACAACAGATTGAGCCAGCATTCGTACTAGCGATACGGCAACGCTATTGCCAATCAACTTCATCCAGCGTGGGCGAGACTCTGGGAGCTTGAAATCAGCAGGAAATCCTTGTATTCTACAAGCCTCTTCTTTTGTAATCCTCCTAAACTTTTTAGCCTTGTACACATACTTCATAAAGTTTGCTTTATATTCCTCCGGAGTATTACCATCAATATCAACTGTAGCAACAAAGTCGTTTGTATCACTAGCAACCATAGTAGGGTAAATTTTAGATGAACGCAAAAAGATGCGATTAATACCATCTAACCCCGTACTTATTTTAGTATGCTTAAAATCATAGCGTTCTTCAAAACTCTCTACCGCTCCTCGTTCCATTAGAGAATCTACTATCTTGCTGATATTAATACGATTGATCTTAAAAATACGCTGTACCTTAAGCTCATCAACATTGATTATATTACCTCTCGCAAATGATAAAACAGTTTGTTCTTCATCAGTAAAATCACTACTGGTTTTCTTAATCTCATACAAATAGGTTACCTTCTTCAAGATTCCTTTTGACACCAGTGTTTCCAGTTCATATAATGAGATTGAGGAATCTAAATCTTGGAAATGCTCTAATGATAGGGGATTTCCATCAAGTCTTCCATATTCTTTCTTTCGGCGGTTACATAACAATAGATTGCATATATACTTCTCGCGTTCTGTTGTATCTTCTATATCCCATGAGTGAATGGTAGTATTGCCATTTCTTAAATCATTAAATAAGAAATAGTCATTAAATCCTTTATCATTGCACGACAAACTCCATCTAGATTTTGTTTGGTTGATCGATCTAGGTATATTAGTTTGACATCCGTCCAAAATATCACTCAGGCAAACTTTTCCCGGACAAGTCACAGGTAATTGAAAACGTTTGAAGTATTTTTCGTCTTTGAATCCGATTATATATATGCGAACTCTATTCTGAGGAACTCCATAATCATAAGCATTCAATATAAACTTCTGAGCATAATATCCGGCAGCCCGGATTCTTGCCATAATGTATTCCAAAGCCTCACTATTTCGCGGGTCTGCAAGTCCTTTAACATTTTCAAAAATAAATGCTTTCGGTCTCACCTTGTTGAGCAAATAAATGGTGTCATTCCACAACTGCCCTCTGTCATCGTCGAATCCAAGCTTCTTACCTGCGATTGACCAACTTTGACAAGGAACCCCAGCTGTCATAAAATCATGATCAGGAAGAGTCTTTAATGTTGTTATATCTCCAAAATTATTCGATATATTTTCGTTATAATTTTCACAATACGCATTTATTGCATCAGGGGCGATTTCACTAAAGCCAATGCAATCTCCTCCCACATCACTTAATGCAATGTGAAAACCTCCAATGCCCGCAAATAAATCTACAAAACTAAACTTTCCCATTATTCCAAAATATCATCATCATAACCTATAGGTGGTTCAATTCCCAAATATTCCCTATATATACGTTCCCTATACTCTACGCCTAGTTTATTAATCTCTCGGATAAAGAATTGATAGGTTCCTTCACCTCCTATGAGATCCCAATATTCTTCTCCGATTAAGACACATGGATCGTGTTTCATGTCAAACCAACGTGCTGGAAATGTCCAAGCATAATCCTCCTTGTTTTTTCCATAGGGATTATACGGCAGAGCATAATATGCATTTTTAACAGGATGTTCATTCATCGCGAGGAGTTTAAACATTTTTTCCTTGCTTACCTTAGTTTGATCACTGTTTGGAAGCGGAGCTTTCAACTCAAACGCATAGCACTCACCAGTGCGATTACTTTCAATGTATATATCGCACACAACACTGACCGGAACAGGATTTCCACCTCCAGCATTTATATAAGTTAATTCTTTTTCCCAATTAGGAGTGGCACGTTTACCATCAACAGGATGTTCTAAACGATTAAGAACTTCTTGTATTCTACGTAGACTATTATCTCCTACTGTGCCTTTTACCGTGTAACCCTTTTGGCAATTACCGTGATAAATAGTAGCTGCAGCAACTGTAAGTTTCTCCCAAATTGAGCCGAATGGAGTAACAAATCTTCTTTCAAAATGAGACCCTTTAAAAATCTCATCCGGAACAAGTGCTGCATACAATGGCTTTGAAGCATGATGATTTTCTACAATAAAAGGATCTGATATAAGTACTCTGTTCATTACCCTATCCATCATCATTTGAACCTCTCTAAGAATTGCTTGAGAAACTAACTTATCTTTTTCTTGTTCCATAATGCGTCTATATTTGGGAAGCCAAAGTTACAAATTTTGTTTGTTGCTCCCAAATAATCATAGTAGACATATACATCATTAATATCCTATTGATTTCCATCAATTATCGGCTTATCTTTGTGAAGTTGCTAACATATTATCCCAATAATAACTATGGCTGAAAAGATTAGAGATTACATAATTAAAGTACCAGTATATACAACAAAATGCATCGAATGTACGGAGGATGAACTTTTAGGATTTACATATTATTCTATGGTTGAAATTATCAAGGATAATATTAACAATTGTTTCAAACCAATACATTCAAGCAGTAGAGTAAAAGCGAAGACATCAGTCATAAGTACTGTTCAATGTGTCGACAAAAACATTGAAGATAGGCCATGTCTTTTGATTCGTATAGCCACATTCAACACAAATATTAATGAGGGGAAGCTTACAAAAAGGGGAAACTTACACATCGATATTTGAGTTCAGCTCACGGCACTGCCTCTCCAGCTGTTCGATTCTCTGCTTGTGCTCCTGAAGTTCTTTCCAAATGTCTTCGTGCTGGCAGGAAACCAGCAGCAGTGTAAAGCCTATATACAGTATGGAGATCAGTTTTTTCATATTTACAGGATCTAGCCGGAGTAAATCAAACAGGTGAGAACTGGTTATTTTCTGACAAGCTCGTCGAAGGTTTCGATGCGTTTGGTGATGAAGTTCTTTACGTATTTTACTTCTGAGTCGTATGAGCCGAAGGCCTGGCAGTTCATATGAACCCTTTGGCCAAGGATCTTCCATCTCTTGAAGTTGAGTTGCTGGGACTCCTGGAGGAGTTCTGCATTTTCATCAAGTACAGTGGTGAGGTCTCTCAGGCCGTTGTTGAGGGTCTCCTCCCATATTTCTATAAGGCGTGCCTTAGCTGCAGGGTCTTCCTGGGTGATGCGGGTGACCATCTGCTTGACAGCCTCGCTTGCTGCTGATCCGCGTGACTTATAGATGTACTCGCCGAGGCTGTTGATCGGATAGGTCCTGTAGTCGTTTTCGAAAGCGAGATCATAGTCCCAGGCTGGTCCGGTGTAGAGTACGCCGTCTGCTGCGTCCTTGTACATATAAACGCTCCAGAAGGTGTCTGTGTTGCCGCAGAACTCTCCGATGATGAAGTTGCGGAGGAAACTGTCGAGGTCCAGATACTTGCGATAGCCGTTTTCCGGATCTGTGAAATCGGCAGAGAACACGGCTTCTTCCATTTTGTTGAAATAGTCAGTGATGAATGCTTTCTGTTCATCGGTAATCTCGTCCTCGTCCGGGTGCTTGATGGTCACAGGTGTGCCCCAGTTTGAGCTGAACCAGACATCTTCGCTGTATGCATATGCGTCAATTTCAACGAGATAGCCGTCCTTTGCCTCCACTCTTCCGCTTGCTGCCTCCACCTGGTCACAGAGCTGATAGCAGCCTCTGTACTCGCCGTTGACAATCACATCGACAGGATGGCAGAATGGAGTGTAGGCCTGTCCGACAGTCCTGCTTACCTCAAATGCGAGAATGTTGCGCATCAGGGTCTTGTCTCCGTAGTTGCTCAGGAGTGTCCATTTCTTTGCTGAAGCGGGAGCTCCCAGCGGACTCTGCTTCTTGTCGAACTTCAGTCTGTAAGGCTTCTTCGGAAAATCCCAGCTGGCATTTCCACGTCCGCGGACTTTGGTCTCTTCGCCTGAAAGAAGGTCCTTTCCGTCATTTGATATGATATATACATTACTTCCGATTTCGACTTCCTTCGAGGTGATCTCCTTTGCGTTGTAGGTGTTTATGATTACCGTCGGAAGGTTTGTGAGCTGGTAGAGTTTCGAGTCGTCGCCTTCGGAAGGGTAGCCGTAGAATTCGATTTCGGCGACGTTGCATCTTACGTCGTTCGGGCTGACATAGCGGATATATCTGAATCCGCGGGTGCAGTCAACCTCGCCGTAGGTCATAGTCCTGTTGGTACCTCTGTCCTTGACAATATATATAGGAAGGGCATCGCTGAAGTCAGGCTTGTTGGCTCCCTCGAAAAGTGCCAGCTGCACGCGGTCCTGATAGTCGATACGAGGCGCCCAGCCTACCTTGGTGATGACGTGCTTTTCGCCAAGATCCAGTCCTACCCAAGTCTGAGAACGGTCATATGAGGCAAAGTAGGTGTTGTGGTTGCCGTCAAATACATTCTTCTTGGTGTTTATTGTAGTGCTCTTTGCATTGGTGGTATAGTCAACGGAATACTGGGTGCCGATGACAGTACCCTTAAGCAGTTGTGGCCCACTCGGCTTTTCAGGCTCCTGTGGCTTCTCATCATCTTTTGGATTCTCCGTCTGGTTGTTGTCGGGAGCCTGGCTCGGAATCTTGGAGTCGCAGCCGTATATGAACATCGCAGCAAGTATCAGGGAAATAAGGTGTAATTTTTTCATAAGAATGTAGCAGTGTTGGAACTCACAAATATATAACAAATTACCATAATGCGACGATACTTTGTAACCAATATGTGAGAATACCTGCAAGGAAGCCTATACAGGCTATCCAGCTGAAGCGGCGCAGGTACCATCCGAAGGGGATGTCCTGCAGGCCCATCACAACGACTCCTGCAGCCGACCCGATTATCAGAATGCTTCCTCCGATGCCACCTGCATAAGCGAGCAACTCCCAGAATGTGCCGTCAATTCCGTATAATTCGGCTCCTGCTCCTGAAGCTATTACGTCGTACATCCCCATACATCCGGCCACGAGAGGTACGTTGTCCACTATTGCAGAAAGGAAACCGATTGCCGTGGTTACGATGTACGGATTTCCTTCCGAAACGCGCTCAAGGAAGTTTCCGGCAGCTTTCAGTACACCGATTTCAGAAAGGACGGCTACGGTGGAGAGTATGCCAAGGAAGAACAATATGGTGCTCAGGTCTATCTTACGAAGCAGCAGGGAAATGTCCGTCACTATCCAAAGGACTGCCAGAATCAGCATAATACCCATAAATGGAGGCAGACCTGTCACAAAACGGAATACCGGAACGAGAAGCAGGCCGCCTACTCCGATAAGGAATACAGTAAGACTCTGTCTGGAAATCTCACGCTTATCCTCTGCAGCTGGCTTCTCATCAGTCTCAAGCTTTCCTTTCAGGAAGAAGCTGACAATGATTGCCGGGATGATGACGGAGACAAGTGACGGCAGGAACAACGACCTTAATACACCGAAGGTGGATATATATCCCTTGACCCACAGCATTATCGTCGTGACGTCGCCGATAGGGGAGAAGGCGCCTCCACTGTTGGCGCTTAGGATGACCATCGAGGCGTAAAGAAGCTTGTCCTTGCGGTTTGAGGTCATCTTGTCCAGGATTGTCACCATTATGATGGCCGTGGTCATATTGTCAAGCACAGCAGAGAGGAAGAAGGTGATGAAGGTCAGTTTCCAGAGCAGTTCTACCTTGCTTTTGGAGACGAGCCTTTCGCGGAAGAAGTCGAAGCCGCCGTTGGCGTCGACGACTTCTACAATCGCCATTGCTCCCATAAGGAAGAAAAGGATTTCTGAGGTTTCCCCGAGCGCTTTAGTAAAGGCAGAAACGTTCTCGGCAGAAGCTCCGAAATCCCAATAATACAAGGCCCAGCTGAGAACAGCCATCAGCAGTGAGACTGCAGCCTTGTTGACCTTAGTCCAGTTTTCCATAGCGATCAGCATATAGCCCGCAATGAAAATACAGATTATTGCAGTTGTCATATTCCTATATAACAAAGTCTTTCCTCTGCCATTTCAAATCATACGCCACAGTTGGCCGGAAAGAAGGGTATCTTTACACTTTGCGTGGCCTAAGGTTTGGGCCGACAGAGGAGAATCTGCTGTGGAGTTGGAAATTAGGCTAAATCTTCTCTGAAAAGATTGCCTTGAGCTCGTTTATAGATAATGGCTTGACCATAATGTGTCTATGGTCGAATTCTTCCGTTTTTTGCGGAGGGACTCTCTGAAGGAATGTCTCATAGTTGAGCAGACTGTGTTTCTGACCAGGGAAAAGTTCAGACACGATGACACAGGCTTCCTGGCATAAGATTTCCTTACCATCGACAATGTGCTTCATCTGTGGCTCTTTAGGCAGAATGATGTGTCCGCTATCGAAAACCACATAGAGAGGAGTGATCTCTCCCTGAACCTGAGCGATCAAAGGGAATGGCATCCAGACATCTGTCTTCTGCTTTTCGTGAAGGTAATTGCCGAAACTGTTATAATCGGACGCGAATTCTTCCAACTGTCTGATTGTGATGGATATATGCAGGGTTGCGCACGATAAGTCGACCCATTCGCATTTGAATGTTTCGCGGACATTCTTAAGGAAAGATATGTTCATATTGTGGTCATATTCCACATATCTTCCTATGTCTGAAATGCTTACCTTATCTTCTTCGACGATGATGTGCTTTGATTTCCAGAGGTCTGCAATCTTTTCAGCAATTTCGTACAGCAGTGTTACATCCCTGTCTGTTGATGGGACCGGCAGGGCAAGCTTTATTTCTTTACTGCTCTCAATGCCGATGATCTGGACGCCTCTTCCTATTCTGGATGTATCATATATTACCAACGGACCATCCGGTTTGATCTTTCCTGTGTCAATTCTTCCGTGGTCGTCAAGTGTTCCATATTTCCAGCTGGTGCCGCCAATGATGTCCGCTATGCCAAGCGGACGCTTGATCAGTCGTGAATTCTGAATGCAGATCTCGCGTGCCATACTCTAAAGCTTTATTCTGTTTAATACAGTTTCTATCACATCACTTCCTTCAGGGAATATCTCTGCAAGAAGGTCGGTTGTCTTGTTCTCTTCCTTGAATTCCAGCTCTTCCTGAGTGATAGGGAGAATCTGATGGAACATCACGGTCTTGCCGCTTGACAGATTGCAGCTTGCCTTTGGATGCAGGATGTCTGATCCCGGGTAAATCAGGAGTGAGTTGTTATATGGGAGATCATCGGTGTAAGGAAGTCCGTCTTCAGTGCCAACGGAGTGGCCCACGCACAGCCAGGAATCTGTGTATAAAGGCAGTCTGGCTATTCGGCCAAGCAATCTTACAGGCCAGTAATATTTCTCATCCTTGAACGATTCTGAATCAAGCTTCCAGTCCGACGGGAGATATATGACATATTCTGAATGCTCCGACAGGAGATAGTCCAGGCGTGTCTGTTTGTCAATGTCCATACGGTAAGCTCCTGCTCCGATGGTGCAGAGGGTGTAATAGTCACGTCCCTCCTGTGGAGGAATCATTGCGATGTCCAGATGGATGTCAGGGGATATGATTTCGTGCAGCACCTGCTCATACTGGCCGAAGGTCTCGTTGATGTAACTTTCTATTTCGTTCTGCTGTGTTTCTGAGTACATATAGAACTCTTGGGTGTCAGGCTTTGCAGACAAGGCCTCTTTCCAAAGATATATGATTTGGTCCTTCAGCGTCTCGATGTCATCTGACCATATATATGCGAGTCCTATGTCATCCTTTACCGCTCTGATGTTCTTGATCTCCATAGTGGCGAAGTTCTTATATACCCTTAACTTCTTGACATCCTTCCACGCCATTGTGGTGAGCCTGATATATTTCTCGCCGTGGTTGTCAGCTGTAAACATATGCGTTACACCTTCTGGAGTGATGACTGGGAACACATTGATCTTCTTGAATTTATTGTACATCTGTATCAGATTCAGCACAAGAGCTCCTTTACAGATGCCGACAATAACCAGCACCTTTATCAGCCTCGGAATGTCACCGAAAACGATAGTCAGGCATACGCCGACAACAATAATGAACAGATATGCAAAATTCGCAAAAGAATATACGAACAGATTGTCCCACAGCGCGTCCTTCAAAAACGCACCAAGACTGTCCGGCATCTTTGATCTGATGTCGTCTTCCACCTGTACATCCTTGATATCAGGCAGTTTGTCGAATGAATATTTCTTCATAGTATTAAGATCCGGTTTCTGTATTCGACCTCCTGCAAATATCGCCAATCTTTTCCGAACCGCCAAACCTTAAGCCACGCCAAAGTGGCTCTGGCTGCATATATATGCGATTCGCGTGGCCTGAGGTCATCAAGCTGACCGACCTTAAGCCACGCAAATGTGGCATATACGCTCTGAGAGCCCGATTGGCGTGGCCTAAGGTTTGGGCTGTGCGGCGCGATTGAGGTGCAGCGATCAAAGGACACTTGCTGAGGAGCGTATGCTTGAAAGACTGCCTCAGGCTATTGAGACTACCTGATCATAAATATTATCGGGAAAGTCCATCTTGTGCGGACTGGATGGCCGTTGATGGTTGCCGGTTTGAATTTCGGGGCGGATGAGACGACTCTGACTGCCTCGTCATCCAATGCTTGGGAAGGACTGCTTCTGAGGATCTCCACATCACATATCTTTCCATCCTCTTCTATGACGAAAGAGATTGTTACTCTGCCTTGGATGCCGTTGGCCTTCTCATATTTAGGATATATCAGACGTGAGTTCACCCACATCGAGAAGGCATTCATATCCTTTTTGCCAAATCCTGGCATACTGGTGTTCTTTATCGCTTTCTGCAAGTATTCAGACTGCTCTTCAGTGATTTCGTCCAGCACGAATACAGGTTTCATCGCTTCAAACTTCTCCTCAGTCACAACGACTTCGCGTCCTTCGATGAAGTTGCCGTATTTGAACATTCCCTGCCTGATCTTGTAGCCATCCTTTAATTTGTCGTAGTACTTGGCTACACCTGTCATTTCGCCTTTGGTGAACTGGCCTTCGTACACGTCACCGGATTTCAGAAATTTTATACCATTGCCCTCATATTCATAATCGACAAAATAACCATAGTAGCTGCCGCCAAAATAATCGCAATGCTTGCACAGAAGAGGTATTCCTTCCACAAAATCGCCCCAGAACATTCCTTTTGTTTCGTGAATCAGCACGCCCTTGCCTTCAGGCCACTGGCCCTCATACCGATAGTCTTCGCAGACTATGACGGTGTCGCGAACTTCTTGAGCTGCAGCAAGATGTGCAATGCAAATGAATAGAGATAAAAGTTGTATTCTTTTCATAATATAAATTTAGTCGTGTCTGTCGATGCTACGTAGGTAGTTTAGAAGGAGTTCCGGACGGTCGGTCTGGATCATTGAGGCTCCGGCCTGGATATGGCGGCCGTAGACGACGGCCGGGTCTGCCAGGGCTGCGTCATCGTCGTTGCCGAAGCCGCCGCAGAGGGACGGCCACAGGGTGTTCACCCATATTCTTGAGCCCATTTTGCGGATCTCCTCAAAACAGTAGTCGAGTTCCTCGCCAGGCTCCTGCCAGCACACCTCGAAGGCCATAGGCGCTGTGCCGCTTTCTACATATTCACGGAAGAGAGCCTGACCTTGGGGCCTGTTGATGTCTATGATAGGCATATACAGGAGGTTGTTCTGATTCCTGGACATATCCTCGCGTACTTGTGCTATGCTGCTTTTGCCCTTCATCAGCACCTGGCCTGTCACCCCAAGCTCTTCAGTCAGAGCCACAATCTGCTTGTAGTACGGATAGGCGTGATCGACATTGACAAGGATCCTGTCCTTGCAGCAGAGCAGAGCCTGACGGAGTGTCGGCACCTTGAGGGTGTCAGTGACTACATTGTGGGCCCTCCTCATCCTGAAGGTCATAAGAGAATCATAGGTAATGTCGCTGACCCGTCCTTTGCCGTTTGTCATTCGGTCAATCGTATTGTCGTGCATCAGCACAAGCACGCTGTCCTTGGTCATCTTCACATCAAGCTCCACCATATCCACTCCCATACGGATGACTGATTCTATCGCCGGGATGGAGTTCTCCGGATAGTTCCTCCAGTCGCCGCGGTGTGAAACGACAACTACGTGACAGGAGGCAGGGTCTGCAATTTCAGAGAGGATCTTCTCGGCTCTGCAGACATAATCCTGCTTAGTTGAGCAGGAGAAGGCAGTGCAGACTGCCAGAATGTTTAAAATGATGAGTGGTAACTTCCTCATACGAAGTACTTAAGGTTATCAAAGCTTGGCTGGAGTTCGCCCTTTTCTATCTTGTGGATGATCTCCACTACTTTGTCATTTGCAGGGGTAGGGAAGCCGATCTTTCTGCCGTATTCAGACACAGCTCCGTTGATTGCGTCGACCTCTGTCAGCTTGCCCTTCTCAAGGTCCTGCAGCATACTTGCCTTGAGCTTTGCGTGCTTGCGGATTGCTATCGGGATGATGAAGAATGAAATTGCCTTCTTCAGACTGCCCTTATAGTCGAGCAACTTCACGATGTCCTTGCCCTGGACAGGCTCTATCCTGATGCCCCCTTTGGCACATACATCTATGCACTCCTTGATCAGAGCCTGCACAACGCGGCGTGACTCCTTCGGAGCCGCCGCCTCGCCAAAAGTGCAACCCAAAACAGCGCTCATTCCTGAGAACGAGGCATTTATGAGCAGTTTGCTCCAGCGTGTACCTATGAAATTCTCTTCTACGTCTACTGTTCCCATATGCTCGAGAAGTTCCTTTACCTTGTCAAAATGGCCGCTTCGCTTAGAGGAGATAGAGCCGAGGGAGAATGAAAGCGCGTCAGGTTCGCTGGTGAGTTCGCAGACACCTGGAGATAGCATAGTCGCACCCCAGGCAACCGTACATCCGAGCACGTGCTCCTCGCCGAGAATGTCTGCAATCTGCATCTCCGGAAGTCCGTTCTGGAATGTCACGAGCACTCCGTCAGCAGCGAGATAACCTTTAAGCATCTGCACGACTTCCTTGTTGTTCTGCTGTTTGGTCATAAGGAATATGATGTCATATTCTCCTGACATCTGATCTGGAGTATATGCCTTTACCTTCTGCTCGAACTCCACCGTTCCCACGACCTTTGCGCCGGTCGCATTCAGCGCCTCCACGTGCGCCTTGTTGCGGTTTATAAGTTCCACAGGCACTCCTGCCTTGTTGATATAAGCTCCTAAGATGGTGCCCAACGAACCGGCACCGTAAATAGCTGTACGCATAATCTTAAATATTATCGGTTTGTAGTACGTGTTTGACCTTCAAATTTCGCAAAAAATAATCTGATATGCAATATGGATTTATTTCTTATATTTGTGTGTTCCCGTCGTCGGCCAAGCGGCGTCTGGGCGTATGTTAATTTTGGAATTATGAATCAGGAAAATTATATCTTTATGCACGAGATGAAGGTGCGCGATTACGAGTGCGACCTTCAGGGAATAGTCAACAATGCTAATTATCAGCATTATATGGAACATTCCCGCCACGAGTTTCTTGAGACTCTTGGTGTGAATTTCGGTAAGCTGCACGATGACGGAATCGATGCTATGGTGTCAAAGGTCACCATAGAGTACAAGCTCCCGCTCAGAAGCGGTGACCGTTTTGTCATTGGTATAAATCTCCAGCGTCAGGGACCAAGGATAGTCTTCTACCAGGACATCTTCCGCAAGTCGGACGGCAAACTCTGCACAAGGGGAGTGGTGGAGACCATCTGCGTCGAGAACGGAAGGCTGACCAGAGGTGCGATCTTCGACGAAATCTTCAAAGACTATATACACTAAAATTCACCAACTATGAAAATCAGAACATTTTTAAGTGCGGTCCTGGCATTTGCGGGATTCCTTAGTATGTCAGCGCAGAACCCTCAGAGGGTGATCAGCTATCTGGAAGTATACGATCTTCAGACCCGGAGTCACCAGGTTATCAAGGAGTTTCCGTTCCTGATCGAAGCTCCGAACTGGACTTCTGATGGCAAGTGGTTGGTAATCAATAAGAACGGCCGTCTCTACAAAGTTGCACCCGATGGTTCTACAGACCTGATCGAGATCAGCACCGGAGCAGTGACGCAGTGCAACAACGACCACGTCATCTCGGCTGACGGCAAATGGATAGCGCTCAGCAGCAATGACCCGAATGAAAAAGGATGGAATTCGTATGTATATACAGTCCCATTCGAGGGCGGTGATCCGAAGAAGATCACTCCGCTGGGACCAAGCTACCTCCACGGAATCAGCCCTGACGGAAAGAAGATCGCCTATTGCGCCTTCCGTGGTCCGGATAATGAACAGGACGTTTATGTGATGCCGGTCAAGGGCGGCAAGGAAGTCCGTCTGACGGACGCACCCGGCCTTGACGACGGTCCTGAGTACAGTATGGATGGCAAGTATATATGGTTCAACAGCGTACGTACCGGAAGGATGCAGGCGTGGAGAATGAAGACGAACGGCAAGGAACAGACCCAGATGACCTTCGACACGGATATGAATTCGTGGTTCCCGCATATATCTCCTGACGGAGAAAAGGTTGTGTATATAGCATATCACGACTACGAGGTCGCTGCAGGCGACCACACAGCGAACCAGAATGTCGAGTTGAGGATGATTCCTGCTGCAGGTGGTGAGCCTGAGACTCTTGTCAAACTCTTCGGAGGTCAGGGCACTATCAATGTAAACTCCTGGAGCCCGGACAGCAAGAAGTTCGCATACGTCAGCTATCGTATTGCCGAGGAAATTGAGGCTCCGAAACTGGAAATGTCGGTGCAGCTATACTCTGCCCGCAAGCTTATCGGTACTCCGGAACTCTTTGCAAAGAACCACGAGTACGTGCTCGCGCGCCTTGCTCAGATGGGTTACACCGGCGCGGAAGCTGCAAGCTACAGTGACGGCCAGTTCTCAGGCCTCTCTCCTGAAGCCTTCAAGGCTGCACTCAACAAGGCAGGTCTGGAATTCACATCTTCGCACACAACAAGACTTCTCTCATCTGAAGAATTTGCTTCAGGTGACTTTACTGCTGCCCTCGCGTGGTGGGACAAGTGTATCGAAGCACATAAGAAGGCTGGTGTGCCTCGCCTTGTGATGTCATATTCACAGAAATTAAACACTGAGGCAGAGTTGAAGACTATGGCTGCTTACCTCAATGAAATCGGCCGCAGATGTAACCAGGCGGGCATCCGTTTCGGTTATCACAACCACGCACACGAGTTTGAAAAAGTGGCAGGCACTACAATGATGGACTATTTCATCGCCAACACAGACCCACAGAATGTGTTCATCGAGATGGATGTGTATTGGGCTGTAGCAGGTGGAGCTGCGCCGGTTGAGTATATGCAGAAGTACCCTGGACGTTTCGAACTCCTTCACATCAAGGATAAAAAGGAGATCGGCCAGAGCGGAATGGTGGGCTTCGATGCCATATTCCGCAATTTCAAGAAGGCAGGTACCACTTCGTTTGTGGTGGAAATGGAAGAAGCGAGCACCCCGAACATCCTTAAAGGTCTGCGTGAGAGTGCTCTCTATCTGCGAAATGCTTCGTATGTAAGATAAGTTTCAGGAGAGTCTATCTGCTTTTCTTCTCACCGAGTATGCACCAGCGCAGGAACGGAATTCTGCGCAGGATCTCATAGATGACAGGTGAGAGAGTGAAGACAGCAACTGTCAGTATGATATATGCACACACGGGTGACATCTGTGTGTGCATTTTCAGTGTGAAGCCCAAAGAAGCTACTACCAGATAATGCACAATGTAGATACCGTAGCTTGAGCGGGTCATATAGTCGGCAAACTTGCCTGTGCGGTTGAATCTGTTTTTGAACCAGCCCATCATAGCAAGACACATCAGCCAGCCGTAGATGTTGTTAAGCGGGCTGCAGAGGTACTGCGGCAGGGTGCTGTCCTGTCCGAAGCCTGGTATAATAAGTGCTGTCCCTGAGATCACTGCACAGACCATCAGAGGTATCCAGGCACGGCTTAATATCTCTGTGATGTTTTCGTGTGAAAACACAAAATAGCCCATCAGGAATGGAATCAGGTAGAAAACAGGTTTGTAAAGATTCCATAGCCCCTCTGCGCTGGCCGGGTCAGGCTCCATTATGAGTGTCCTGTGACCAATCCAGAACAATACTCCCATCAGTATCACAGGGACTATTCCGGCTCTGCCGCAAAGATCCATAAATCTTCCATTCCTGTCGATCTTTCTGATTATCAGTAATATGAGTGAGAGGAGCCACAGGTCCTGGATGAACCACAGAGGTCCTATGCCGCTGATTGTCCATATGAAGTACTTCACTGCAAAAGGAAGTTGCTCAAGGGCGTCCGCTGCAGGAGATATCATAGAATTGAACCATCCGATGAAGACTCCGAAGAAGCATAGTCCTATGGTAGAAGGAACAAGGAGTTTCCTTGTGCGTGTCTTGAACCATTCCTTGCCTGAGCGGTTCTCCAGAGCGTATTTTGCGCTGATTCCGGCGAGGATGAAGAGCAGAGGCATAAACCAAGGGTAAAGGATATACATTATGGCGTCCTGGTACTGTGGACCGTCACCAAATCCTCCGATACCTCCGATGACACCTTTATTATTATAGAAATATATTACGTGATACAGCAGTACCAACAGCACTGTCACCCAGCGCAGGTTGTCTATCCAATGCCTTCTCATTTTGTCAGGCCCTCCATCACCTGTCCGACCACACTGTCGAAGATCTCGGTCTTGACCAGCGCCATTCCCTTATTGTCGCCCAAAAGAAGCAGCGCGTCACCCGGCTTGATGTCATACTGCCTTCTTGCATCGCGAGGGATCACTATCTGTCCCTTGTCGCCCACCTTCACAACTCCGAAGATGTACTTTTCGTCTTTTTCTGTCATATTCGTGGTAAAAGTTAGAAATTTCCCACAAATGTAACAAATTCTTGCATACCTCCAACACTTTTGCCGCTTTTCCGTCGGAGGTCCCCTGCAAAACGGCAGGACCTCCGACACTTTCTCCGCCTTTCTGTCGGAGGTCCCCCGCAAAAATAAGGTACCTCCGACACTTTCGGGTGGAAAATGTCGGAGGTACTATGTTGCCGGAGCTTTGGAGCCAGTATTTTCAAGGCTGTCGGAACTTACCACCTTTCATAGTGGATGTTCTCCGGTTTCCATTTGTCTCTTGGCTGGGTTGTTCCGTCGTGGTGACCGATTGGAATACAGCAGAGAGGCTGTACAGTGCCAGGAAGACCAAGGAATTCTGCAAGAGGTCTTGCAAGTTCCATATTAGGGTAGACACCGGTCCATACGGCGCCAAGTCCCAAGGCTTCAGCTGCAAGCAGTATGTTCTGGGTCGCAGCGGAGCAGTCCTGCTGCCAGTAAGTGTTTTCTCTGCCTTCGAACCAGGTAGTCTCACCGCAGACAACGATTGCAAGAGGAGCCTGCTTCAGCATTTTTGCATAAGGCAGTACCTCCGCCATAGCGTCAAGTCGTGCTCTTTCTGTTATCACGACAAATCTCCAAGGCTGGTAGTTGACTGCTGTAGGAGCTGCCATTGCAGCCTTAAGCATAGTCTCGATGTGTTCCTGTGATACAGGCTCATCAGTGAACTGGCGCACGCTCTTTCTTGCGTGGATGTTTTCCAGGACTGCATCTGCAGGGTTTGAAACCGATTTTGAGTTGCAAGCATTCATAAGTGTCAGTGTCGCAAGAGCGACTAATAATAATTTGATTTTCATAATTCTATAGTTGTCAGGTTGTTATTTCTTCTTTCCAAGCCAGGTCGCCCAGCACCAGAGCTGCTCGAATGGTCCTCTCTTGTGGTGCTTCATCCACCAGGTGCAGAAGATGAACTGCACTATGATGCAGGCTACACCAAGGAGGAAGCTGGCTGTGTGACCGCAGTATCTGAAGAGTCCAAGGCCCCAGTTGTAGAACAAGGCAGCTCCGATGATTGACTGTCCGAGGTAGTTTGTAAGACTCATCTTTCCGTACGGAGCGATCTTGATGAGCCAGTTCTTAGCAGATGTGGTGTAGTAGAGGAGAGTGACTCCAGAAACGATGAACAACATCATAGAGATGTTCTTCCACATATTGAGTGCAACGTTGAGGCTGTTTGACACACATCTGATCTCCACAGCCTTAGGTACAAAGATGTACAGAGGAAGGAGGACTGCAAATGCAATCACAGAGCCGTAAAGGATCTTCTTCCAGATCTTGAGGTTGTTGCCCTCATTGTAGAAGAGGCGTGTTCTTCCGAGCATAATACCGAACAGGAAGAAGAGGACTGTCTGAGTCATACGTCCGTTCTCGATAGCCCACACAAAGTTGGCTGGAAGGCCGTTCTTAACACCTGCAATGGCGACATCGATGATGTTTCCTTCTGACTGAGAAGCTACGATGGCTCCGTAGAAGTTGCCGCTGCCAAGGTCAAGTGGCTGAGTCTCAGGGTTGATGAGTCCCATTATCAGGTAAACCAGCTCCACGGGCTGCATAAGCAGGAGTACGATGAGCGCGATGAGGACCTTGTTGCTAGCTCTGATGAGCGGAATGATGAGTACGCCGCACACTGCATATATGAACAGGATGTCTCCATTGTAGAAAAGAAGGTCAAACAGACCGAAGAGCATAAGAAGTATCATTCTCCAGAGGAATCTCGGACGGAAGTCGATTCCCTTCTGGGCCTGATTGTCGTGCTGGATGTAGAAGCTGAGTCCGAAGAGCATTGCGAAGATCGCATACATCTTTCCTGCCAGCAGGAAGAAAGTCGAGTCCCAGACTGCCTTGTTTACGGTTGCCCACAACTCACTGGTTGGCTCAGGAAACACATAAAAGTTCAGCTGTTCGATAAAATGGATAAGAATAATGCCGGCAATCGCGATACCTCGGAGAATGTCCGCAACATCAATACGTGTGTTCGGCTTGCCGGATGCAGCATAAGTGTACTTCATAGTATTGTTTGGAATTAGATAAATTTCATAACTAATCTCACAAATATACATATAAACCCTATATCAGTCAAAAAAACTCTTTCCTGATAAAATATCCCTGTCTCGCTGAACCTTCCTTGCTGCTACGCAAGTATTTGAGGTGAAAAGCCTGCGTCGCGAAAAGTAAGCGACAAAAAGTGGATTATTCGTATGCTCGTATCATCATTCTTCCTATTTTTGTAGTGATTATATTTGAGACCTTTAGGTCGATAGTAAGTCCCCTTTCCGAGAAAGGGGATTTAGGGGAAAGGTAACGTAGATATAGAAGGTGCGGTGGGAAAAGTTTCGCAAGCCTCACTGACCTTCAATAAATCAGCGTTTTAAAGTTTGCGAAACTTGTGCTTGATAGGAATATGGAGAAAGATGTGATTTTTGAGACGGCCGAGAGATATGTCAAGGCCACGGGGCGGTCGGTTTATCTGACAGGGAAGGCAGGGACAGGAAAGACGACATTCCTGAAATATATAACAAGGACGACCACCAAAAGGTTTGTCGTCCTGGCACCGACGGGAGTAGCGGCCATCAACGCCGGCGGATCTACGATCCATTCATTCTTCCAGCTTCCGCTGTGTCCGTATCTTCCTGATGTCAAGGAGCTTCTGACAGAGTATCAGATGCCGGATCGCTTCCGCAGCCTCCGAAAGGAAAGGGTAAAGATCATCCGTACCCTCGACCTTCTGATAATAGACGAGATCTCGATGGTCAGGGCAGACCTCCTTGATGCCGTGGATATGACTCTGCGCCGCTACAGACGCAACGACAAGCCGTTCGGAGGTGTGCAGCTTCTGATGATAGGCGACGCCCAGCAGCTCTCGCCAGTGGTAAAGGAAGACGAGAGGCATTTTATGGCCCAGGTCTACAAGTCACCATACTTCTTCCACTCGAAGGCTCTTCAGAAGCTGGATTATGTGACTATTGAACTCCAGAAGGTCTATCGCCAGAAGGACAAGGACTTTCTTGACATCCTCAATGCAGTCCGTGAGAACAGAATCACTCAGGAACTTCTTGACAAACTCAACGCCAGGGCAGGAGCTCCGGCCGTCAGTAAGAAAGACGGCTCCGAGCCGATACGCCTCACTACCCATAACGCCCGTGCAGATGAAGTCAATTCGAGAAAGCTGGCAGAACTGGATGGAGAACCATCGGAATTTGCAGCAGAGATAGAAGGCGACTTCCCGGAGAACAGCTACCCTGCGGACGAACACTTGGTTCTGAAGCCGGGAGCGCAGGTGATGTTTGTAAGGAACGACACGGAAGGAAACTACTATAACGGTAAGATAGGCAAGGTGTCAGACATAGCAAAGGGCCTGGTCACCGTTTCGGATGAAGAGGGCAATGTGATAAATGTCACTCCGGTAGATTGGGAGAACACCCAGTACTCTCTGGATGAGGAGTCTGGTGAAATAAAGCCTGAGGTCCTGGGAGTCTTCCGTCAGATACCTCTGCGCATTGCCTGGGCCATCACTATCCACAAGAGTCAGGGCCTGACTTTCGATGAGGTCATCATTGACGCAGGTTCGGCGTTCGCCTTCGGCCAGGTCTATGTAGCCTTGTCCAGATGCCGCTCCCTCGAGGGCATATCCCTGGAAACCCCGATCAGCCCGTATGCCATATATTCCGACACCAACGTCGCCGACTTCAACGCGGAAATGCCGTCGGCACAGGAAGTGTGCGTCAAACTCGACGCCGAGGAGGTTCATTATATATATGAAAAGTTGCGCGAAGTCTTCGACTTCGGTGAATTGAAACACGCGTTCGCGTGGATGATGAAACTCTGGAGGGAAAGACTTCAGGATATATATGTAACTGAATATCAGAACCTTCTTTCTGCCTGGTCGAAACTCCACGATGCCTCTGGAGTGGCGGATAAATTCCGTGTCCAGCTCTCTAAGATCGAGGCGGCTGCCCAGCCCGACGACAGCTATCTGAAGGAGAGACTGCAGAAGGCGGTGGGATATTTCCAACCTTTGGTGAGTGAAATCCGTGATGTCTGCCATTCAGTGAATGGTCTTGAACTGGACAACAAGGAGCTAAAGAAAAAGGTAAAGGAGGCTACAGACGAGGCTCTGGTTGCATTGGAGATCCTTCATAGATCACTGGAAGTGATAGGTGGAGACTCCTGCTCGGTGGAAAAACTCTGCAAGATAAGGACGGAGTGCATTCTGGAAGAACGCAATATCACCAAGAAGCGCAGACTCAGGAAGGTAGAACGCAAGGAAGGGGAGTCCGGCTCGGTAAATGAACAGCTCAAGGAAAAGCTCCAGGAATGGAGGACCGAACGCTTCAAGAAAGAAAATATGCCGGCATATACGATTATGCCGCAGAGCGCCCTGCTTGAAATAGCGATGTACGTGCCAAAGACAAAAGCAGAACTCCTGTCCATCAAAGGCTTCGGTGAAAAGCGTTACGAAAAATACGGCGAGCAGATCCTGGAAATCTGCCGCAACTTCTAACCGACATCCCCGATCCCTGCCTATCTGTCATCCCCGACTTGATCGGGGATCTCTTCGTCCTCGCCTTCCGTCATTCCCGACCCGATCGGGGATCTATTTCAATATATGGTCAATCACCCGATAGACCTCCTCCTCACAATCATACGGGTGAATGCAGAAGTAGGGATTGCCCGTAAGCATCGCCGACAGCTGCGTCTTTGTCCTGTCATAGAATATATGGCAGGGCTTTCCTATCTTCTCGGCATATGCAAGCTCATAGCCCACGCCCAATGACGGGCAGGTGCACTCTGCTATCACCACGTCGCTCCCGCGAAGCCACGCCGTGTCCTGGTCATATATTTCAGCATCTCTCTTGCCCTGCTCCATAAGGTTGAGCTCGGGACTGCCGATATGCTCGGTCAGAACGATCGAGGTGTTCTGCATATATCTGATTATGCGTCTATATACCTCGGCATCAACACGACCGCCGCGTATCGATCCTGCAAAATATACTTTCTTCATATCTTCTTGTCATCCCTGATTTATCTTCGTTATCCCTGATTTCTCTTCGTCCTCGCCCTTCCGTCATCCCCGACCTGATCGGGGATTTATTCCATACTGTCAAGAATTTCCACCACCTTCTCCCTCAAAGCCTTGTCATCAGCTATAATATCCTGCAAAGCATTAAGTCTCACTGCATTGTCGCTCCACGGTATCCAAAGCTTCAGGTAACCGCCGCGTCCGTATTTCTCCTTCAGGTGAGCTACGGCCCTTTCTATCTGCTCCTCCCTGCACAAATCCGGGTAGTGCTTCTGACCATACTGTATGGTTCTGCGTATGATAGTGTCCCCTTCGATGATCCTGTCTGCTTCCGCCACGATCATTCCGTAGATGCTCCTTGGCGCACCTTTGCCGGAAGCCCTATGGTCCTCCGCAGCCTGGGCTATCGTTTCGATCTCTTCCTCGCTGAACCAATTTCTGAGTCTGGCATCCTGGCGGATAATGATTCCTGAGTCAAGGTGATGATTCTCTCGTCCGTTCACCAGCCCAAGATCGTGGCAGGCAGCTGCCATCATCAGCAGCATACGGTCCACCGGAGCGTTCCAGATACTGTCTGCCTCAACCTGCTCTGCAAGCCAGGCAGCTCTGCCTTCCAGCAGCGCCTCAGACTGTCTTATGACAGTCAGCGCGTGGTCTTCCTTATGGGCATTGTCAAAAGCCGAATAGCGCGGCACAATCTCATCATATATGTATGCTTCAATCTCAGAATTTCTCATAACCTCAAGTCCTGTAAGGGTAAATTGTTGATTTGTAATGAATTGGTGAGGCTTGCGAAACCTTTCACAACCTTCCACAACCACACCTCTCAAGTCTACCCTGCAAAAATAGCAAAATGTTTTTCACTCCCCGTACATTTCCCAAACCATATTGCCCCATATCGATTGCCCCTATCTCGCAATAGCCCCATTTCGCAGCGACTCAAGGTTTTGCTCTGATTTCCTTGCGTCGCTGTGCCCCTCTCGCACAAAGTGCCGCCTTCCAGTCAGCGACGCAAGTTTTTTGCACGATTTCCTTGCGTCGCTGCATTTTTGATAGCTCTGTATGTGGACCACTGTGACGTTTTTGCGCCCAAATCCGACACAGTGGTTGCCAAAATGACGTCAAAATGTGCTTTTAGGCTACCACTGCGTCGATTTTAGGTATATAAATGACACAGTGGTTTGCGAAAGAGCATCGTGCTCTGCTGCTTTCGGCCTGCGATGGTGCGCCATAAGACTAAGTAGTGGTCGGCCAGCGTATCCGCTGACCACGGCCTGTACCAGATCCCATAATTGCTGATGTGCCTCTGAGATACATAGGAACCCAGTGTGAGTGGCCTAAGGTTTGGCAGCCAGCAGAGGCATTGGGCCTACCTCTGCCGGCATCCCGGCAATCCTCGCAAAAGAAACAAGGTTTTTTTCTGCGAGGATTGCTGCTTGAACCTCAAAACGTCGGTTTTGAGCGGCTTTTTGAAATTCTCGCACAAAAATTGCCCATTTCTTCTGCGTGGATTTGCACAGGATAATTTTATATTTGTGGAACTATTTGTAGAACGATTGATGCTACTGACGTCAGAGCCGACGAGACTCCGGAACTGCACGCCAGGTAACACACAAACACTAAAGACAATTAGAGAATATGTTGAAAACAGGAGACAAGATGCCGTACTTTGAGGTCGTGGACCAGGACGGCAACAAGGTCACTTCAAATGACCTTATCGGTAAGAAGACAGTGGTATATTTCTACCCTAAGGACAATACAAGCGGATGCACGGCTGAGGCCTGCAACCTTCGTGACAATTATGAGGCTCTGCTTGCAAAGGGTTACAATGTGGTCGGTGTGAGCAAGGACAGCGCAGCTTCGCACAAGAAGTTCCAGGCGAAATACGAATTGCCGTTTACTTTGCTCTCAGACACCTCTACACAGATGCTGCAGGCATTCGGAGCCTGGGGTGAGAAGAAAATGTACGGCAAGACTGTTATGGGAACAATAAGGCGTACCTTCATCTTTGACGAGTCCGGTACGCTTGAAAAGATCATAGAGAAGGTGGACACTTCAAACCACGCTTCCCAGATTCTGGCTGAGTGACGAGATCAGCTGACTGACGTCGTCAGCCGGACAGATTACTTCCTGATACCATAAAGATACGCCAGGAGAGCCATCTTTCCTCTCATTGTTTCGCGTGGGGTGAATTCTGCATTCACCCACATATAACGTATGTTGAAGAATGACTCCTGGTGTGGCCAGAGCCCCTCGTTCCAGTCCGGATAGCATCTTGAGAGAATGATGCGTGCATCGCCTCCGTTGCCTGCCGACCAGACTTCGGTTCCATTGAACGGTGTCTGTCCCGGATGCGACTCCGGAGATCCGTCGTTGCGTCCAGTGGTGTAACAGTCAATGATATGGCGCTCGCCAAGTCCGGTCATCTCTACTGTGTTCGAAGGATTTCTTCCCAGGGCCCAGCCTGCTTCGATGTACATCGCCTGCTCAAGCTGAGCGCGGCGCTTGCTGTTGTCGGCGATGTAATGTGCCAGCATAACCATCTGCAGATTCTGTGAGGTCTGCCAGCGCGGATCGTTGGCTGTACGGCGTGACGGACGCATATTCATTTTGTTGACATTATTCTCGTCGGCCTGCACGTTGACGCTTGACTTCATATCGGCATAAAGCTTCGGATAGTTGCGGGTGTGCGGACAGGTCAGGTAGGCTGCTGTTCCCCATATCTGATAGTACTGGTTGTTCCTTTCCTTGCTGAACACCGGTGTCGCGCCGTCCTTGATGACGCTTTCCGCCGCCATTATGTCTTCCCATTTCGTGTCCCCTGTCAGGTTGTAGAGGTAGGCCGCCGCCATCTGGCGGAAGTCGCGGCCACGCATACCGGATGTCCCTATATTCTGGAGGTCATCCAGCTGGGTCCACTCCTGTCTTTCCGCATATTCAAATGCCTTTATAGCTTCAGCCCTGTAATAAGCGCAAAGTTCCTGGTCGCCCATAATCCTGAACGCCTCTGCGATCATTGCGCAGTTGGCTGCGTTTGCCCAGGCTGCCATTGTGGTACATCCTGCCTGGAACATTATGCTCCATTCACTGGACGGATTGGTCACGCCCTGTGAGTAGCCTTCGCCGTCGCGTATGCTCAGGAAAAAGTCCACTTCGTTTCTTGCCTCGTCGATTAGGTCAGGAATTCCGTTGCCGCTTTCCCTGATGCCGAGGTTGTCCTCGCTGACGCGTCCTCCGGTAAGGATATATGGAAGCAGGAGATCGTAGATGTTGCTCACGTGGGCCAGGTGACGGTCCCAGTCCATTGCGTCGGAGTGGCCTCCGCGGACCTCGGTGTTTACAGGGTTGCCAGGAAGGCGGTGCTTCCAGAACTCGGACTCAAGGGCTGGCTTGAAATGAGGCTCGTCCCACACGTCTCCTCTGAGTTTCCTCCAGTCAGGATGCCAAGGGTGCATATCTGTCTTGTAGACAGTAAGGCCTATCGGATCCACTTCCGGAATGAACATCGGCTGTCTTGGCACAGGAGTAATGGATGGATCCATAGGCTCTCCCAGACGCATATAATAATAGCCACGCAGGCTGTAGCGGTACGGCTGGAAATATATTTCATTGCTGATCTGGAAATCCATACTGCAGCCGACTCCTTCCACAACGAGGCGGTACTTTCCTGTCTTTGCTGTCCTGAAGTCTATGTTCCAGACGTCTGAGCCTGTCATATTCTTGCCGTTAGCCTCTGCAGGGTACTCGGAAGCCTTTTTCCAGAACTTCACATTTCCCACTCTGGTCTTTTCGCCGGTCTCTATATTGTAAAGATAGACCTTCTTGCCCTCAAAGGAAGTGTAGTCCCTCTGACCTCCGTCGCCGAGCCACAGGTAGAGGTCTGCTGCCTTCACGGCCTCCTGAGGGGAATAGCCGATTATATTGACGTGGACAGCCTCAGACTGAGAATTCCATATATCGAACTTCACCTGTGCACTATCCTGGTCGGAGCCAAGGCCTTCCGGAATGGTTACAGTGTAGGTGCATCCCTGCTTCATAGACTTAGGCAACTGGAGGAAAATCCAGTGGTCCAGCTCGCTGGTGAGGGTGTTGTCGGTGTTCATAGGCTTTGACTTTCTCCAGGCAGCCGCTGCTGTGAGACTTCCGAAAGCCTTGTCGTCGGAAGATGTGATCTTCCAACCCTGGGCCTGAGCCGCTAAAGAGACGTCAAGACGCTGTCCGAACACTTTCAGGGTGTCGTCTCCCTCCACAAAAGTGTGTCCCAGGTAGGCGCTTGGGCCTGTTCCGTCATCGCGGTAGCGTACTTCGCCGTCGCGGAAGTGTACCATAAGGTAGTCTTTGTCCACCACCTTCAATCCAATGAGTTTAGTCGCTCCCGCAGGAAGGGCTGCGGCTGAAAGCGCGACAGCCAGTGCGGCTTTAGCAAGAAGTCTATGTTTCATAAATTCAATATTATAAGTCAGTCCTTCAAAATTACAAAATATTGTCTTATATTTCCTCTATAAATCCAGATCACATACTATCTATGCACTGTGAGTGGCGTTATGACTTCTCAGAAGTGCATGAGCTGGCGCCACTACCAATGATAGCGGTGAAGATATGATATAATAATTTCCTCTGCGAACTAAG
>JAFVOX010000019.1:0-73906 GCA_017505605.1 Bacteroidales bacterium | reverse complement strand
CTCGAAGTAAACCTTACCTGCGCGAATCTCGAAAACGATCTGCTCAGGCTTCTGGATTGTGAACTCAGCGTCACCGACCTTGATGGTCACACTGTCACCATTGTCAACGAGAGATACCTCAGGACACTCGTGGTCGCAAGGAACATACTGGCAAGGAGGGCACTCGTGATCGCACTGCTCTGCGAGTACCACGCCTGTTGAAATCCATGTCTTGCCACCGTCGAAAGAGTACTGGAGCTCGTTGTTGTCACCGACCTGGAACTTGAGAGTGTAGAGTGCATCCACACGCTGAGTCAGAGCCTCGAGCTGACTCTTGATAGCCTCAAGATTCTGGACTCTCTTGTCGAGTGCCGAGATCTGCTCACGAAGCTCAGAATCATCGTACTTGTCGCAAGATACGAAAAGAGAAGACGCTGCACACAATGTCATGACACCTGCGCACAAAGCCATAAGGCCTTTCATAAAATGTCTTTTCATAATTAATAGGGATTAGTTAATAAATAGGTATATAAAACTTTTCAGTTTATTCTGTAATTCCGAAGATCTCCTCGAGGGTCTGAGCCTTACCGTCCTGACAGATGAGGTGGTACATCTTGTAGACAGGAGTTCCGTCAGCATCACGTCCTGCAGCGATACAAGCAGCAATGACTGTCTGTGAACCAGCCCAATCCTGTGATGTGTCGCTCTCGGCACGCATACCGCCACCGTTCTGCTCGAAACCGCCTGCAACCCACTCATAGATACCGTTGACCCACTCCTCATAGCTGTAGCCTGACTCCTTGATATTGTTCATATGACCCTTGTTGATACCCGGCATTGATGCAGAGAGGTCTGCCGGATTATCTGTGTAGCAATAGAGGAAGTACTCGACATCGTGGTCGATCTTGTAAGATACTGTCCAATCGTACTGGTCATAGTCAGATGGAGAGAGGGACATATTGATTGTAGGATCCGGACCTACTTGGATCTCAGCGGTTCTGATTGTTGCAAAATGCATAGGGCTGACATTGCCGTCAAAGTCCTCGGCACACATAAAGACAGTGTAGTCAGTGTCAGGATCCATACCAGTCCAAGTGAGGCCGTCACGACCACTTTCCTGTGTAGTCCAGGCATTTACAAGCATATTTGAAGTACCTGAGCCGAAGATGAACTCCATCCATTCCTCCCACGAGCTGTTCTCGTCAAGACCAGGGTTGTTGTCTGCAGTCATATACTGCACATATACCATTGACACTGTTGACGGATCGTATGTAATTGTTCCTCTGAACTGTGTCCTGCCCGGATTGTCAAGCACGAGCTTAAGGTCCTTGGCATTACATCCGTCAGGTGAAGTGAGATTTCTCTCGTCAGTTGTGAATGTCTCCGAGCACTTGATCTCAGAAAGCTGCTGGGCACCGTTACGTCCCACATAAACCACTGCATAAGTGTTACCTGGCCAGATAGAAACGTTAGCCGCTCCCATTGCAGCAAATGCGCTGACAGCGTCAAGTCTCACCACTGCACCGCTGCCTGTTGCAGCACCTGTGTTGTCATCCCACGCAAAATTAGGGTTGTGGCAACCATAGCCGAAGTCCCTGATGTAGCGTGCAAGTTCTCTCTTTTCCTTTGCACTCATCGCCTCAATCTCTGCAAGATAAGAAGCTGGGAAAACATTATAGAATAAAGTCTGGCAGTCAGCTGTGAAATTCACATCGAACTCGACATATGATGTAGCGACTCTCTCCTCAAGGATGTCTACTGTAAGTTCTGGCTCCGGCATATCTTCCGGTACCTCCTTAAGGTGGAAGTCACGACGGCTGTAACCCTCTTGTGGTGTGAGGTTCGCATCCACAGCTACAGCACAAGTAGTGCTGAGGATATTAGGGTCTGCACTGTCACCATAATTAACTGAATAGTACAGGCTCTCAGGGTTGTTAGGGTCGTTTGGATATGATGGCGCTGTCACGCGTGTACGCATAAAGTCGCGGAAAAGTGTGTCACCGAATGCATCGATATAGGCATCAATCTCAGATGTCAGATAACCGAAGAAATATACGGCAGCTGCATCAGCGTTCAGGTGGTGCTGCACACCGAAGGATGTGAAGCCTGTGTTGATTTCGATCTCACACTGCGGGTCACCGATAAGCGGCTGGCTTGTTGTGTGAACATAGCAGAGTGTGAGGTCTTCCTGAGTTGCGCTGCTGATGTTCTCATCCGTACTTGCAACGACTGCAATTACATAGTCACAATCAGGGATTGCGATTGCAGAAGCTGCTGAATACGGAGTGTTCATCCAGTCGAACTCGATCTGAAGGAAGTCATCTGCATTATCGAAATCATTTACTGAGAATGCATATCCGCCACTGCCGCTCTCGTTGAAGAGGTACTCGCGGATGCGCTCGTTCACAGCCCACGACTCAGAAGCTGTCAGGTTACCGAAAGTTCTGTCATTGAGGAGGTTGTTATACAGCTGTGCAAGAGGATACACATCAAGCTTGAAAGACTGTACCATAGGACCTGGACGAAGTTCAAAAACAAAGTTCTGGTCCTCCACCTTAGTCACTTCGATGGTCACACCCACCTCAGATCCTTCTGCGAGAAGGTTTCCGCACTCGATAGGATAGTCCTCTATGAATGGGAATTCAAACTGCTGTGGCTTATCGACATTCTCACCGTTATCGCCGTTGTCACCATTGTCACCATTGTCCGGACCTGGAGTCTCGGTGTTGTCGTTTGGATTCTTGGTGTCTTCCGGCTGCGGTTTGTCGCAAGAGGCAAAGCCAGATGCAAGAAGCGCTGCTGTCAAGAAAGCAAGGATTTTTTTCATAGTATTATATGTTAATTATTTTAAATCATATTCTGAATTTCCGCCTTCGATATCACAGACATTCATATTGTTGACGTAGCCGTCCTTATCCAATGCGAGGGCATATATCTGTGTGTTCTCAAGCACCCATCTGCGGTCTACAGGGACTGTCCAGGTCTGTGATGCCTCCTGACCTGCCGCAATCTTTCCGTCATCGGTAATCTTTTCACCGGTAAACGAACCAGAGTACTTGGTCACAACCTGACGGACTACGTGCATATGCTTGTAATCATCAAGTTCACCGTATGTGCCGTGCTTCTGATAGCCTACTATCCTGTCCTGAACCACAAGGAGCACAACACGGTACTCAGCAGTGAGTTCAGACGCAATCTTGACCTGGATCTGGGCAGATGCGCCATCATCTGTCAAAGATGATGAAACTGCAACACCACAATGCGGAGTGTGCTCCTGGAATGCAGACTTGAGGGCAGCGTTGAATCCTGCCAGTCCCTCAGAATTAAGGAGCCCCGCATCACGGAAGTCTATAGTATATGAAGGCAGATCAAGGTTCTTGAACATATTCTTGATGTGCATAGTAGCTTCAATAGCGAGCGAATCCTTACCCATTTCCTCTGAATGGAAGGCACAGATGTGGATATTCTTCTTGTTTGAAGCCATAGCCGGCTTTGAAAGCTGAAGCATCATATTGTCATAACCCTCAGGACAGAATGCACAGGAAGCACCTGTAAACTCGGCAATGAGAGCGTGTCGCACGTATTTTGACTCAATCTTCACATCTGAGTTCACCACATTGACCGTCACCTGATTGGATTCCAATCCATTGTACACTGCATAAAAGGCTGCACTGCCTTCGGCAACCGGCGCGAATATATTTCCGCTGAGGCCTTCGGCAGTAGAGATGATCTGTGCCTGGTCTGTAACATCTGCTCCGTTATATGTCACGGTAAACACCGCCTGGGTCTCGGTTGCGAGGTCGATCTCGGCATCGCTGACCTCGAGCACAGGAAGTGATGACTCGTCGACAGTTCCTGAGCAGGCGAAGATGGCTGCGGCAGCGAGAGCTGACGCTATATATCTGAATAACTTCATATTACTCTACATATTGATATGATACGCTCTCTCCAAGCTTACATTCCGCGACGTTGTTGGCGACGAATGTATATCCTCCGTCAGATGAAGTCGTCGCTGCTACGATGATGCGGATGTTGTCGCGGTTCCATTCAGGTGAAATCTCCAGTGTCTTGGCAGCAGTCACTTCAACTCCTGTTGTAAGAGGCAGGTTGTCATTGATCTTGTCACCCTTCTCGCTGGTCAGGACAGCCCTTACCACGTTATTATGGACGTAATCACGGTCGCCGGTCTGCTCTGCCACAATACCGTCCTCGACGACAAACACAAGATAACGATATACAGCCGGGATATTTGATGTTATACCGACCTTAATCCGGTAAGGCGAAATGTGATCTTCCGGCATTCCGTCATATGCATCCGGCAGTTGCTCAGTCTCGACCGACACTCCGCACTGAGGTTCATACGAAGCGATTTCCTCCGCTAATCCCTGGTCAAAGGTAGGCCCGATGAACTTGGTGTCCTTTCGCATATTCCAGAACAGTCTTGGAAGACCGTCAAAGCCTCCGAGGACAGCATTGAAAAGAGTTGTCTCCGTGATGGTCATCGGATCTTCAATTTCTCCCATATGCGAATGGAAGGCCGCCACAGAAATCATCCCCGGATTGGCCTCTTGAACGTTTTTGATTCCCTTGGTCGCAGCAGGACAGCTAGTACAACCTGTCGATGTAAAATACACTCCAAGTACCCGCTGCTTATAGGTCTTTGCCTCACCGGAGAAGAATGGCTTTGCTTCCACAGTAACTTCATTGTCTGTGTAGTGCTTTCCTCCGTAGTAGTACTCAGCTGTAAACTTATAGGTACCGGCAGTGACGGTAGAGAACTTGTTTGCTGCCTTGGAACGCTTTACCTCACCGCCGAACTCTCTGAGCAGGACAAGAGTCTGGGCTGTGCTGACGTCCTCTTTTCCGAACATCACTGTAAAGGTCACAGTCTCATTTCCGTCAGCTGTGATTTCTGTCTTGTCAGCAAAGATCCTAAGGACACCTTCCGGTACTTCCTCCATAGGGTTTCCTGCAGGCACATCCGGTTCCTGCGCATCAGGGTCAACTGTGCCGGAGCAGGCTGCGAATGCCAACAGGGCAAATATGTATGATAATCTCTTAAGCATACTAGTCATTCAAAATGTAATCAACTGACTCGCCGGCCTTTACTTCAACGATGTTGTCCATCCTTGCATAGTCACCGTCCGGTACAAGTGCGAAAGCCACAACTGACAGGTCCTCAAGCTTATGGTCGCCTGCAGGAATCTGCTGGGTAAATGTCATAGTGCCATCTTTCTCGATCTTGGTCAGACTCTCAGACGAGTACATAAAGAAATTGCCTGTAGCAGCTCTGACGATGTGGGAGTACTTTCCGCCTTCATTGGTACCACTCTGAATGATCTGGTTGTTAAGGAGAAGGATCATACCCATATCATAGCTTCCGCCTGTTGATGAAGTGAGTTCTGCCACTGCGTTGATTGTGTTGCTTGCAGAGTCGTACTGAGTGTCAAGCTTCAGACCACAAGTCGCTGGATATTGGGCACGAAGATCCATCATTGCCTTCTCGAGAGCACTTGATGTGTTCTCAATGGTCTTTTCCTTCAAGTCGAAGACAACTGTAGGGAAACCAGATCCACCGAAATATGACACGACGAAAGAACCGTAATCACTGTCCCATCCGCCTGGAGTCACTGCGAGTTCGTCCTGGCCGTGCCAGCAGACCTCGACAGAGTGAGCCTTGGCATCTGCGTTCAGACCTTCAAGAGCCTTGGTCATTACTGCGCAAGGGCCGCACCAAGTAGCGGTAGCCTTGTATATCGCTACATTCTTATGGTACTTCTCGTAAGCTGCCCTGTTCTTTGCAACAATCTCCACAGTGTTTGCACTTGCCTTGCCTTTATACTTAGCGGTAAAGTGGTAGCTTCCATTTGAGATAAAAGTTACAGTCCTCTGCATTCTTGTCACTCTGACGCCCTCTTCTGAGGTGATGTTTATGCTCTGGAGAACATTATTATCCCCGAGCATCTCTCTTCCATAAGCGTCAGTCAGAGAGAATGTCACTACATCTTTTCCACTGGCCTCTACCTCGGTCTTGTCTGCTGACAGGGTAAAAGGTGCTGTGAATTCATCAGGAATATCTACAGGTTCCTGATTGTCAGGGTCTACCGTACCCGAGCACGAAGCTGCGAAGACAAGGGCTGAAATGTATAGAAACTTTTTCATTAGAATGAAGTTGTTATGCTGAAGTTAGCTCCGGTGTACTGCGGGATCTGACGGCACACTCCGCCTGAGCAGATGAATCCGTCCTTGTAGCGTCCGTAACCACCTGCAAGGCGGGTACGTCCCTTGGTGTAGCTTACACCGACATTGTAATAATGCATCTTTGTAGAGCCGTGGTTGTACATATCACTGCCCCAGATGCTCCAGTGCGGTGCAAAGTTGACTTCGAGCAGGGCTGCCATCCAGTCCTTCTTGTCTTCCTGGGTAGTAAGATACTGGAGCTCCATACGTGTAGAGAATGTCGGAGTCCATTTGTAGAGGAGGTCAGCCACCACGATGTTCGAAAGCCAGGTTGTCTTGAAGTTTCCGTAAGTCGGGTTGTACTCCTGCATAGAGTAGAGAAGGACCATCTTGAACTCCTTTGTCCACTGCTTCTCGAGATCGAAGCTGAAGTCGCGGAAAAGAAGATTGCCCGGCTTGGCAGTGCCTTCCTGTGCAAGTGTATAGTAAGTAGAGAAGTTTGCGTGGACCTTCATTCCCCTCTTGCCACCGAGCTTTGTGCCGCGACGGAAATTGTAGAATGCATCGAGCTGTCCTCCCATCTCACCGCTGTTGAATGCGATTGTCGACTCGTCACCTACCTGCGGATTGTATGGATGCAATGTTGTAAGCATATATGTGTACTGGGTACTCATTGCAGGTACGTATGAAATGAGGTTGGCTGTCGAGAGAGACTTTGAGGAAATCTTCTGTCCCATCCACTCCAGACGGCGTCCTGTAAGGGTAACTCCAAGGCCGCGGCCGTTGTAACCCATCTCGATGAGCTGGGCGTTTCCCCTCTTCGGAGTAAGGTTTACGAGCTTCTTGCCAAGGTCAACATACTCACCTTTGAAGAACATACCGTTCCAGTCGAAGTTGAGCCTGCCTGAGAAGCCTGTCGACGTCGGCTTTCCGCCAGCTTCCTCAGCATCAATGCTGATCTTCTCGTATCGGTTCAGGACTGATCCTTCCACATTGAGCATCACTTCGTCAAAACCAAGGATATTTGAAAGGGATACGCTCAAGTCTGCGCCTCTTACCTGAGTGTCAGAAAGGCCCATTCCAAGACGTGGAGTACCCCAGAAAGCCTTGAATGCTACCTTGTCCTCGTAATTGTAGGCAAAGCGTGCACCCATAATGGCGTTGTTAAGACCAAGAAGACGGTCTTCCCAGCTTCTGAAGAGAAGTCCGCTACCGAACTGGTCGTAGAATGTACCGGCAGTGATCTGGAAGTCCTCGTCCCTCCAGTTTACATAGAGGTTGCTCATTGCAAACTTGCTGAGGTCATCAGGGAAACCGATGAGCACCGGTGCATAGCCCTCGAGCTGCATACCTGCAGAGAAGTTGCCTTTATAGTAGTCAAGCTTGAGGTAGTTGTTCGAACCGAACGGATCGTCCGCAGGGGTAAACTTGTTGGCCGCATCCTTCACATAAGAATGATCAGTTGTCTCAAAGCTACCTGTAAGATAGCCCTCATCCTGAGCGGAGAGGATTGATGCTGACATAAGGATGCCGACGAATGTAATGAAAAGTCTCATATTATATAGAGGTCAGTTTAATTGTTCCTTAGGATTATCTGCTGCACTTCTTGATCGCCTCAAGGAGCTCAAGCTCGTTGCCTGGCACATATGAAGTGTGCGAGTACACAACCTTACCTGTGCCGTCAAGCACAAACACGTGAGGAACCACAGAGACATTCATTGCTCTCATAAAGTCCTGGTTCTTGTCGAAAAGGAGGGTAAAATCCTCTCCCCAGCCACGTCCTTCTGCGAAAGACTTTGCCTTTGCAAGGAGACGGCTGTCATCAGTAGAAACTGCTACAACACGGAAATCAGCTTCCTCAAGCCAATCAGGAAGTGCGTCATAGATGGCGTCGAGCTCACGGATGCAAGGCTTGCACGATGTTGACCAGAAAGATACGATCATCGGTTTGCCTTCCTTGATAAGGGTCTTTGTGTTCACTGTTTCACCTTTAGCGTTTTCAACTGTTACAGATGGAACCTGTGCATAAGCAAGAGCAGACACGAAGAGTGCCACGATGCTCAAAAGGAATGTTCTCATAAAATAAATATACTTAAGTTTGTAAAGAAAGCGGCCATTTACAATATGCCATAATAAGGACAAAAGTACAGACTTTTCTCCGATTCCACAAGAAAAATTGATGTTGTCTATAAAATATATTAGGGGAGCGCTGCCTCGCAGCCCTCCCCTAACATATTTATATTCATAGATATATTACCTATATTCGAACTTTGTCTCGCCGTTGATCGGGCAGTCGATTGCGTTTGCAACCACATATCCGCCCTGACCGTCAGACATAGTCACGAAAACTACAAGATGAAGGTTTTCATTCTTGCGCTGAGGCCAAGCGATACCGCCATTGATCTCGCCCATATTCGAGCCATTCTCCCAGATTTCGTCAAGAAACCACGAGAACACTGCATCGCCGGTCTTACCCTCTGCGATCTCAGCCACAGGAACACCGTAGAATGAACCTTTGTACTGAGCGTCGACATAACGGATCACGTTGTCGTGGGTGTGCATATATTCCTCATTTGTGTTGGTCTGCTTTGCATAGATGCCGTCCTCCACGATGAAGGCACCCACTCTGTATGAAGAAGCCACCTTTGCCTTGACTGTAACCTTTGCCACGACGTTGCCGTCCTTGAGTACAGAATTCACAGCGATACCAGGTGCGAATGCTTCCTTTGCAGCTGCAACTTCACTGATGTCACCCTTAAGGTCAAGATTGTTACCATTATTATATGTACCCACAAGGTCAAGCTTTACTGTAGGGAAGCCTCCGATCACGCAGAACTCCTCAAATGCATTGTTATGCAGATAGCAAGGATCGGCAACCCTATTCACAAGACCTGAATGGCACTCAGTGAAGACAGCCTTGTCTGCCACAGTCGCATCTGACTCGATATCGTGAAGGACCTTCTTCATAGATGGGCAGGCACTGCAACCGACTGTAGTGAACTCTGTGATGAGAGCTCTGGTCTTGAAGTCTGTGCTTGCAGGCTTAGGGTCTGCAGGAGTCGAAGGAATCTGGATGTCGATAGCTCTGATTGTGATGGTCTCGGAAGTGTATGTTCCGTAGTTCGCCCAGATGCTGTACTCGCCTACTTCAGTTGCAGAGAACTTGAAATCAGCGATGTCGACAAGCTCGTTGTTTTCATCAAAGAACAATACATCCTCTACAATCTTCTGACCGTCAAGAGTCACAGTGAGGGTTGCATAGTCACCTCCGAATGTCTGGATGAGGTTCTTATCGCTTGTCAGCTTCAAAGTCTTTCCTGCATCGGTTGAACCGGTTGTGCCTTCGCAGGAGATAAGCATCACTGCTGCTGCGAGCAGTGATGCATATTGGAAAAATCTTTTCATTACTGGAGATTGTATTTTCTGAGGATCTTGGCAGAAGTCTCGTCCACCATCTCCTTTGTTACTACATTTGCCTTGTCCTTGCGGGTGTATGAAGGAAGTTCCTCAGCCTTGAACTCTGTCATAGACTTGTAAACCGCAGCCTTAGGGAGCTCGTTTACAGAGAAGCCGTTCATATCAACTGCATTTACATAGTTTGCAGCAGAAGAGCTGACAACACTTGCCTTTGAAGCGGCCTGCTCTGTCCAACCTCTCTTGAGGACGATGTCAGTGATTACAGTAGAAATGATCTCAAGACCACCCTGCTGTGAAACTCCGATCGCATTCATATAATAAGTGTTGCTTGTCACACCGTCAGAAAGAACGATAGGTTTGATTGTAATTGTGTTCAAGTCGTCTGAAATCTCTACAGGGAATCCAGGATAGCTTGCATTTGAATCGTAGAATGCAGTACCTTCAGCAACTCCGCCTGTGTAGAATGTATAACCTGGCCAGTTGCTCATAGGAGGGATAGTCACAGAATGGAAAGGTACAATCACGCTTCCGTCCTCCTGTACCTGAAGGAACCACTTCGGACCGAAGTCATAGATGAGCTGAGCGATGTCCACTGAGCTGTAGTCAGTAGCTACGAACAGGTCATATGGCGAACGGAACTCGAGTCTGTTCACACCAAGCTGTGGCGCAGCTGGATCGAAATCCATAAATCCGCTGCAGAGGAGTCTGTTCTGACCTACCAGACGTGACTCTGTAAAGATGTCAGAAAGTTCCTTGAGCTCCTCGTACATATTATCGACCTCTTCCCTAGACTTGCCTGGTTTCTCGGCTGTACCTGCATAAAGGCCGTACACGCTCTCGTCGAGAGTTGCAGGAAGCTCAGGAGCAGATGCAGAGATGTTGATCTTAGACTTGTGGTCAACGTGGTATGTAAGAACCGATCCGTCCGGTTCCTGCTGCATTGCCCTCAATGTTGCAGAAGCAGTCCAGTCGCCCTCAAGAAGCGTGAAGAGATCTGAAGTCACTGGATAAACGCTGTCAGCAAGAGGAGACTTGTAGTCAGCCCAACCTGCTGTGTGTTCCTCGTCGATTACGTTGAATGTGTACTCGTCGTTGCAGCCATATACAGCAAAACGTGTAACCTCGCCGTCGAGCGTAGGGAAGGTGACAGTGTAACCCTCTGGAGAGTTGATTGCTGCAACCTCCTCAGGTGAGAATGTCCATCCGAGGTTCTTGAGAAGAGTAGCATAGGTGTAGTCCGCATTGAACATCATCTCAAAGTCTCTTGAGTAGTTGCACAACCAGTATGCACCCATAATTGGCTGGACATTACCCTTTGAGTCAGCACCTGCCTTGATGTTGAATGTAGCTGCGTATGGGTCTGAAGACTCTACTGCAGTCACCTCGATAACTGGAGCGACCTTGGTCTTTTCCTTAGCCTTGAATGTCTTGTGAATGAAACGTTGTGCAGCACCCTTGGAGTCACCGAACACAGTCGCGAGAACGTGGTAAGTCTCACCACCGGTAAGTGGCTCGACGAAGTTGCTTGCTGCGTTGATCGCAATGTTCTCTGTCTCAGGGAATACACCCCACTCGTAGAATGCGATGTATGAAGTAAGGAACCATCTGAACCACTCCTCATTGTTGCTGAGGTAGGTTGAGAGGACCTGGTTGTATGTAGAATTGTCGAGCACCATATAGAAATATGAGTAGGCGTCATCTGACATATCAAAGTAAATCATTGCGTCAGTCACAGTGATCTCATCCTCAGGAATCTCGATCTCTACCGTAGCTTCGCAGAGTTCAGGCTCTTTGGTGAGGAACTCCTTCTTCTGGAATGCTCCAAGCCACTCCCTCTTCTCCGGATCGTAGTAAGGGACTGCCCAAGAATCCTTTGTCGGAGATGTATAACCCACCACATCGTTGAAATCTTCAGGTGTGCCGTAACGTGTCTCACCTGCAAAGAAGATTGTAGGCTCTCCCGGAACGATAGGATCGTGGATGTCGATCTGCTCGTTATTCTCATCAAGTACAGGGTTGCCCTTCTCGTCCAAAAGGATCACATTGTCATCGTTCCATACAAGTGTAGAGTCATTGAACATATGTCCTTCGTATGGGTTACCGTTTGAAGCGATAGCCTGAAGATCCACTACATCCTGACCCTTTGAGCTTGTCATAAGGTTGTACCAGGCAAGAGGCATTGAACCGACACGGATTGCGTGTCCTCTGTCCTTTGTTTCCTGAGGCACAGTAATATGAGCCTTGTAACCGTCGAAATAGGTCTCTACGATAGTAACGAGTTCATTGAACTGATACTTATCTGTTGTGAACTCAAGGGTGATCCTCTCTGAATAAGTTGTCTCGTCAAATCTTGCGACAGCATAGACGTAGTAATGTGTATCCTGCTGGATACCGTCCCTGAGCTCGATAACATCGCCGTTTGCGACTTCGATGACCTCACCGGTCTTGAAAAGAACGGCAGGAGTCATAAGCTGAGCCTTTGTAGTCACCTTGTAAGCAATCTCCATTGGCTTTGATGCAGTAACTGCAAGCTTGGCAAAGTCTGCACCTGCCTCTTGGACTGAAAGGGAGAATTCGTTGCCTTTCAGTTTTTCCTGGCAGCCTGTGAGCACGCAGCCAAACGCGCACAATGCAGTCACTACCAAAAATTTAAGTAATTTCTTCATAAAAATGTTTGAGTTGTAAATAATGATTTTCAGACCATTATGGTATATCGCGGCAAAGATAGAATTTTTTTGCTGTTTTCCAATCGATTATATACAAAAAGCAAGGCTGACCCGAGGGCCGGCCTTGCTGAAATATAGTCAATGACTATTAGTAGTAGATCTTGTCGATTCTGAATGCATCACCACTGAAGAGGAGGTGCTGCGCATCAAGAACTGCAAGAAGGTCTGCATTTCCGGAAATGTCGATAGGAATAGTGAATGTTCCGTCGCCATTATCTACAACGCCCTCTGTATTGACAGTAATGTCGCTTGCTCCTGACGAGTCATTTCCAACTGACCACCAGCCGTCCATCACGCGGATCTGCCACCAGGTAGCATCCGGCTTGATAGTAACGAGAAGGTTGAATGGACCTGACTTGAGTCTGTCCCAAACATCCTGTGGGAATGTTGCAGCGCACTCACCGAGGCTGTCCATACCTTCAAGACCGAAGCGGAAGTGTCCTCCCCAGCTTACAAAGTCGAACGAACCGTCGTTCTCCCAGACTACTGTCTCAGATGGCTGTCCGCCACCCTCTACGATGATCTCTTCTTCCCAGTACATCTCGAGGATTGTGAAGCCGTCACCTGCGAAGAGGAGATGCTTCTCATCGAGAACAGGGACAAGGTCTGGCTTAGATGGGAGGTCCAAAACGAATGTGAATGTACCGTCACCATTGTCTACGAGACCCTCATAGCTAGGAGTGATGTCGTTGGTGTCGACATTTCCAACTGACCACCATCCGTCAAGGATACGGATCTGGAACCAGTCTGCTGCAGGCTGGATATCAACCTTGAATGGAGTTGTCTTCATCTTCTCCCATACGTCAGTAGGAACAGCGTAGATTTCCTCACCGGTCGAGTTAGTCTCAGGAGCGAAGCGGTAAGGGCTGCCAGACCAAGCAGCTGCACCTACTGAACCGTCGTTCTTCCAGATAGAAGTCCTTACGATCTCGACTGCGCCACCGCCAGGTACCCACACTTCCTCAGTATAGTAAAGTGCGAGAGGAGTATATCCAGAACCTGTGAAGAGGAGGTGCTGATCGTCGATGAGATCATAGATACCGCTCTTGAGAGGCTCCTCGGAGATTGTATAAGTGAGAGAGAATGTACCGTCACCGTTGTCAACGATGCGCTCGTCACCACCATGGATATCGTAAGCACCGTCACCGTCGAATGACCACCATCCTGTAGTCGCACGGATCTGATATGCATCAGCTGCAGGAGCGAACTTGAGGATGAATGTACCGTTCTTGATGATATCCCAGGTCTCGGCAGGGAATGTAGCGATACACTCGTTGTTACCGTCCTTTCCTTCGAGACCGAAGCGATACTGACCGCTCCAGCTTACAGAACCGATTCCCTCCGGATCAGGGTTCTCCCAGATAATGTGCTCTACAGTCTCGAAGTAACCACCATCAGAAGCCGGCTTGTAAGTAAGCTCAGGCATCTCGAAAGTCTTGCCGTCGATAGTGTAGACCTTACCTGCAAATGTACCCTCATACACCTTCTTAGGAACTGTGAAGATGATGTTGCCTGTACTCTTGCGGTTGAAGAGTTCGTCTTCGATAAGATCAGGATTTCCATCTGTATCAAGCAACTCGACGCCAGTGATGAACTCGAGGTCTTTTCCGTAAATAGTGATCTGTGCACCACCGTCGATCTGATCACCAGCATTTGCAGAATAACCTGAGATGACAGTATTACCAAGAGTGAGAGGGAGCGGAGACTCGGTCTCTTCAGCCTCAGTGCATACACGGATCTTTCCACCCTCTGCAGCTATACCTGCAGGAGCATTCACTCTGATCATATCGTTGCTTACGATCTCGAAGTCTGTAACCTCGATTTCGCCAGGGAACACGACCTTGGTAGCATCTGCAAAGCCTGAACCGTTGATGGTCATAGGCTGTCCTGCAACCACTTTAGTCGGGAAGAACACCTTGATGTGCAATCCTGCCTCAGCAGACTCGAATTGCTCCTCAAGTGTACATCCAGTCAAAGCAGCAGTGAGGACAATTGTCAGAATTGTTCCGAAAAATTTAAATATATTCTTCATAATTGAACTCCTTATTAATTACTACCATCCTGGATTCTGTCCAAGATTTGGATTCTTCTTATTTTCTGTCTGAGGGATAGGATAGAAGTAGTACTTGTCATCCCACTGACGCTGAACTGTAGATCTTGTAAGCTGCATAGTAGCGCTGATCTGAGCCACCTGAACCTCCTTGAAGTACTGTGCACCCTTCTTCCAGCGACGTACATCCCAGAAACGGTGGTTCTCGAAAGCGAGCTCCACGAGACGCTCACGCTCATAACGCTCTACCCACTCTGCACCGTTCTCTGTGAACTCAGGCATATTCACGTCTGCGCGCTTGCGAAGTACGTTGACAGCCTCATTTGCAGACATTCCGTAAGTCTTGTCATTTGCGTCGCCGGTAGCGTTGAACACAGCCTCTGCATAGTCAAGATAGAACTCACCCAGACGGAAGATGATCCAAGTGTGACGACGTGTAACCTGGTTGTCAGCAGTTGTGACAGCAGCTCCGTCAACATACTTTTTCAAATAGTAGCCTGTAGATGTAGCGCCATACTTAGGAGAAGCGTTGAATCCGCCGTAGAAAGTCTCGATGATCTTCTTCTGAGCACCGTTTGAAGGCCACTCGTCACCATTCTTCACTACTGTAAGAGCGAAACGTGGGTCGAGACCCTCATAAGGATTGACCTGAGTAAGGTCGATGCTGCCAGGGTAACGCTGAGCGAAAGTCTGGCCGTTGTCCTGGTACTCGTACTGGTCAACAAGGCTCTGTGAAGGGCAGTTTCCAGATGAAGCGTTCTCAACACCGATAGGATAGTGAGCCATCTCGAATGTGTTGCTTGCACCGCGTCCGATACCCCAGATAAGCTCGGAGTTGAAGAATGCGTTCTCACCCCAGAGGTCACCGTACTTGCTGAGCTTCAGGCCCCATTCTGCTGCATTGTCGATGATATATGCACAAGCCTTTGCAGCCTCATCCCAAGTAGCCGCATTGTGGAGAGGAGATGCAGCATAGAGAAGTGTGCGTGCCTTCAATGCATAAGCTGCAATGCGGTTTGCACGGCCGAACTCTGCGCCCACCTCAGTTGCATATGAAAGCGGAAGATGCGGAGCGATCTCATCAAGCTCGTCCACGATGAACTTCACGATTTCAGCGGCAGGAGTACGTGTAACATTGTTTGCCTGAGCGTTTGTAAGAGTTGTTGTGACAAGCGGAACGTCTCCGTAAGTCTTGAACAGCTCGAAATAGAAGTAAGCCCTGAGGAAACGAAGCTCGTAAGGGAAGAGCTCCATCTGCTGGATCCAGGTCTGATACTCAGGATTGTACTGCCAATCTGAAAGATCAGTCTTGTGGATCTTCTCAAGGTACATATGAATTTCAGAAATTGCAGTGTAGGCCTTGTCCCAAGTAGAAGAGAACGGATTTGCCGGACTCCATCCACCGTTTACATAACCATTTACAGCACCAGTCTCCAATGCATAGACCGCCTCATCGGTAGCACCGGCAAGGAAGGTTGCACTGTTTGACTCAAACTCGCGATTATACACCTGGGCATAAACGTCGAATACCATATTCTTGATACCTTCTCCATAGTATTCGTATGTCCAATCCTCATCGCGTGTGTTTTCCTCAGTGTAGTTGAGGTCCGCACACGATGCCGAGATGACACAGGCGAGAATAAATAAACAAATTTTATCAAGTTTCATAAGTCAATCTTTATTAGAATACTACAGAAAATCCAAAGGTAACCGCCTTCATCACAGGATAGCCTGTGTTGAGATTCTCGGCATCCATAGCTGCGATGTTATCAAGTGTGAGGAGGTTCTGACCCTTCACGAACACCTTGCCGTCAGAGATCTTTGCACGATTGAGAACAGATGCAGGCAATCTGTAGTAAAGCTCGCAGTCACGCATCTTGAACCAAGACACATTGCGGTACCAGATTGTTGACTCCTGAGCATTGTTAGCTACATTCTCAGTCGAAAGACGTGGATACAATGCATTTGCGCCAGCGATGTCGTAGCAGTTTGCATAGTACTCCTTAGACATATTCCTGTTGTCTGAGAGAGCTCCCCAGACGCCGTCTACATAGCGGAGATTCTTGATCTGGTTGCCAGCTCCCTGGAATGAAGCATTGATTCCTACACCCTTATACTCGAGACCGAGGCTGAAAGAGTAGTTCAATGAAGGGAATGCTGTACCGTAGTCAAGAGCAGTGTAGTCGTTCTCGTTGATGACGTTGTCACCGTTGATGTCCTTGTACTTGATGTCACCTACCTTCACCTGACCAAACTGCTGGAGCGGGCTGTTGTCGATGTCCTCCTGGCTCTCGAAGAATCCGAGGGCTACAAGTCCGCGAGCTGCATCAGCTGGAGTTACTATCACAGAGAGGTTAGGATATACAGGATTCTCGATCCACTCGATGATCTCGTTTCTTGAGTATGAAGCCATACCTGTAGCATTGAAGTTGAGGCCGTTGTCGAATGTCTTCGCGAAACGGAGGCCGAGTTCAGCGCCATAGCTCTGGACTGCACCCTTGTCATCATATGCTGACTGGAGACCTACTACTGAAGAGTTGAGTGAAGAAGCGCTTACAAGGATGTTGCGGCGCTGCTGATAGAATACGTCAGCAACGAAGTCAAGACAACCCGCGATTCTTACATCAGTACCGAAGTTAGCTTTGTAAGCTGCCTCCTGACGGAAGTCAGTTGTAGGGAACTGAGTAATGAAGGCTCCCCAAGACTGTGCGAAGTTGTTTCCGTAGTAGAAATCACCGTGTCCACCGTCCCAACGGTCAAGCCAGAGACCTGCTGCAGGAACATAGTCAGTGTGCTGGATACCAGCTGAAGCACGGAGCTTACCATAAAGACCGTCCTCGACATTGTCAGCATAGATCCAACCGAGAGCCAATGTAGGTGAGAACGCCCACTTTGCAGGATATGAACGGTTAGAGCCGTTAGCTGCAAGCACGAGGTCAGCCATAAATCTGTCTGCGTGATCGTAGTGAGCTGCGAGAGCTACATTCTGGCGATACCAGGTGTTGCTGCGTCCGTCACGGATCTCACTCTTAGTGTTATAGTTGAGGTTTGCTGCGAAGTCATCACCGTTGCTGAACTTAGTCGCATATTTGAAACCAGCCTTGAGTGTTCCGCTGCGCCACTGTGAATCAACCCAATGATTGAACACGAGCTTATCCTCCACTGTACCCATTGTTGTCTCCTTCATTTCACCTGTAGTAGGATCATAGTAGTTCCATCCATACTGATAACCTTTTGTACGGTTCTCGATGATGTTGGAAGCATTGTCATATGATCCGCCCACATAGAACTGGAGTCCCTCAAGAATGCCGTAGAGATCCTGCTCCAAAGTGATGTCAGCCCAGATCTGACGCTGGTGAGTCTTTGAGAAACCGGCTCCCTGAGACTTAGCAAGAAGGTTGAAGTCACCGTAAGTCTGGCTACCTCCCCAAGTACCCTGCTGGGTCTTGATAGGGAATGCCAATGCAGGAACCTTATAAAGATGCCACCAAGCATCGTTAGAGTTTATGTTAGGAACACCGTTAGTCTCCATAAAGAGTGCAAGGATGTTTGTCTTGACTCTTGTAGACTCAGTCACCTGGAAGTCTACGTTGGTACGGATGTTAGCCTTTGAATATTTGAGCTGAGAGTTCCAGTCACCCTGATCCGGATTTGCATAAAGACCGCGGGCATCAGTGTAATCCAGAAGTGAGTAATACTGCACCTTGTCTGTACCACCGTACATAGAGATGTAGGCATTTGTCTCATTTGCTGTGTTTTTGAAGACCTCGTCCTTCCAGTTTACGTCAGGATAAACGAAAGGATCGCTTCCGTCAAGGAACTTCTGAAGCTCTGCCTCTGAGTAAGCAACGGCAAGACCGTCGTTTGCTCTTGCGATATTGAGGGCATTTGCATAGTCATAAGCGCCCACCATATCAGCAAAGTCCGGATCGAACTGAAGCTTGTGTGATGCACCGACCTTGATGTGGTTGCCTGTGCCTGCAGCTCCACGTTTTGTCTTCACGAGGAGTACACCATTTACAGCTTCGTGGCCGTAAAGAGCGGCTGCTGCCGCATCCTTGAGGACAGTCACGCTTTCAACTTCCTCGACAGTAAGTCTGTCGATAGGACGCTCAATTCCATCGACAAGTATAAGGATAGACTGCTCACCAGTAGTCTGGATACCACGGATGTTGAATGAGGCACCTCTGCCCTCTTCACCCTTGAAACCGGTATTCTGAACTGCAGTAAGTCCAAGCAGTTTGCCGTAGAGCGCATCAGCAAGGCTGATTGCAGAAGTACGGCTAAGCTCCTCAGCGGTGATGGTATATGTCGCCGCTGTAGTAAGGTATTCTGATGTTTCCACGCCGTAGCCCAAATCCACTGTCTGCGACTTCTTGTCGGCAAGCTGGGCCTGAGCGTCAGCTGTCATTGGAACAAGACAGAATCCTAACAGGCTGAATATAAATATATTTCTTAATTTCATAATGATAAGTTCTAATGTTACCAACCAGGATTCTGAGTAAGACCGTAACCCTTCTGGATCTCGATACGTGAAACTGGGTCAAGATACCACTTGTTAGTCCAGTAACCCTCATCCCACCAGCGGCGTGCACCTACAGAGATACGTACCTTCTCGTACTCAAACTTAGGCCAAGGAGTAGAAGGATCCCAACGTACATCAGATCCTGTCATACGCTGACCGTTGTCATCGAGACGATATACTCTGATTTCGTGAAGCGGCTTGGTAAAGAGGTCCTGACGCTTGCGGCGGATCATATCGTAAAGACGGTCTGCGCACTCTGCTCCGATCTCACAGTTTCTCTCACGAAGAATCTCGTTGATAAGGGCATCCTTGTCAGATGTGAGGTTGAGTTCAGGATTCATTTCAGCAAGTCCGCCCAATCCTACGCGCTTACGCACGATGTCTACCTGCTCGATTGCACCTGTGAGGTTACCTGTCTCAGCAAGAGCCTCAGCATAGATAAGGTACATTTCAGCAAGACGGATGTAAGGAACTCCGATCATCTTGTCGTCCATCTTTCCACCAGAGTAGTCAAGCATCCATTTGAACTTTCTGTAACGGGTGGCAGCGTCATCAGCAACGTTACCAAAGTTACCTGAGTCATAATCCATTGCACCGTCTACCCAAGTGTCGATGTAAGTTTTGCCATTGTAGTCTCCAACCACTGCGTATGGGAAAGACTCTCTTGGAACAAGGATAGTCTCATAAAGACGAGGGTCGCGGTCCTTATAGATGTCGATACCATCTGGATTAGCGCCTTCACCATAGATGTCCTCATATGGGAAGTTTCTACCGTCTGCCATACCGAAGCACTCCATAAGCTCGTTTGTAGGAACTGCTCCACCCTGACGGTAACCGTCGAGAGCGAAACCGGCCCAACCCCAGCCCCAGCCGTTGTTGGTGATTACACCGTCAGTTCCTGAACTTGACATCCACTGTGTCGGGTGAGCGTCAAAGATCTTCTCGCGGATGGTTCCGTCATTGCGGTATCTGTAGGCATTACGGAAAGCCATACGGTAACCTGCCTCATCCTGAGTTGCAGGCTGTACAAGCTGATAGTAGTTGCCGTTAGCTGCATTTTCCTCGAAGAAATCTACGCAATACTCGAGGCAACGCTCCCAGAGTGACTGGTCATAACCTCCGAACCACACGTGCTCGATGTTGGTGAATTCAGTGACCTTGAGCGGGTTGTACTCCATATAAGGCTCAGCGTTATTGAAGAGAGGAGAAGCTGCGTGCATCCAAACCTTTGCGCGGAGAGCCATAGCGGAAGCCTTTGTAAGACGACCTGACCACTGAGCGATGTCAGCATCAGGAATGTTCCAGATGTAACCAGGCTCATTGATAGCGCAGACGATGAGAGAGTCGATGAACTCTACAGTCTCCATAGCAGTAGCACGGCCACCTTCAAAATTCTCGCCTACAGCATAAGCCTTTCTTGCAAGGCAAAGTCCTCCGAAGTTACGGAAAGCATCGAAATAGCGGCTTGCCATAATGGTGTAAGCCTCACCGCGAAGACGGCTCTTCTCATCGTCATCCATATCAGGAACCTTGTCGATGTTCTCGATGATCTGCCAGCATTTACGTACTGTCTCATAGATAGAGACGCGGCCGTCAGCTGAAGATGAAGGATTCTTTGTAGAATAAGAGAACTTACCCTGGAAGTTAGAGTTTGCTGTGTCCTGGGCATCCTCGGTAAGACCGCCCGGATAGTAGCTCTGGATAGGACCACCCCAAGAACAGTAGCAGTGATAAGAGTCAGACAGAGCATCGATAGGCGCTCCGTTGATCATATTTCCGGAAGTATATGTGCAGTAGATCTGACCGTACGCACTCCAAAGGAAGTTACGGGTGTACTCTGCGCTTGTGAATACAGTATCAATATTGACATCGACACCTGGAGCCTTCTCAAGGAAGTTGTCTCCTACAGCTATCTTATCAACACAGGAAGTACTGAAGAACACTGTAAAGATTCCCAGAATCAATATGTTATTCAATATCTTTTTCATTTCGTAAAGTGTTTAGAAGTTAAACTGTGCACCGAGGTTGAAAAGACGTGTCATCGGATAGCGCACACCATAGTCAAGTCCTGAACCTGGAGCCTCAGGGTCATTACCCTTGAAGTCAGCAAAAGTGAGGAGGTTGTTACCTGATGCGTACACTCTTATATAATTAAAGAATGATCCGCTGTTCTTAGGTGTAAATGTGTAGCCCACCTCGACATTCTTGAGACGTACATATCTTGAATCGATCACCCAAGCCTGTGAGTCACGGTTGTTGTGAACACGGTTTGTGAAAGAGATACGAGGGAGGATAGCGTTTGTATTGTCCTCTGTCCAAGAGTTGTCGGCAACCCACTGAGTGAGGGCAGATGTGTTTGTCGAACCGAACTGGTCACGGAAGTAACCGTTGAGAGTTCTGCTGACGTGCTCTGCTCCGATCCACAGCATTGTGAAGTCGAGACCCTTCCACTGGAAGTTGAAATTCACTGAATATGTGATTTCAGGATTGTCGGTATATCCGAGAGGCTTCTGGTCGTTTGCGTCGATGATGTTGTCACCGTTCAGATCGACATACACACAGTCACCCGGCTTGATATCTGACACCTGGTCTGGCATTTCTACGCCATACTTGTCAAGATAGCGCTGCTCTGTTGCACCTGGCTCGTAGAACTCGAAGAGGTCATAACCGAAACGCTGTCCTACAGGGAGACCTGTACGGCTGAGGTAAGCATACATAGGCGGAACCTCGAGCATCTCGATGACCTTGTTTCTTGCAAATGCAAAGTTTGGAGAGATAGAGTAACGGAAGTCACCGAACTTCTGCTCCCAGTTGAGCGAAACCTCGAAACCGTGGTTCTTCACGCGGCCTTCATTCACGTAGTTTGCCGGAAGTGAAGTAACTGCAGGAAGAGTCGAAGCATTTGACACGAGGATGTCCCTGCGGTCCTCCCAGAAGAAGTCAACATAAGCGTGGAGTCTGTCCTTGAAGAAACCTGCATCAACACCGAGGTTGATCTTTGTTGCAGTCTCCCAAGTAACGTTAGGGTTACCTGCAGTAAGCTCCTTGACAGCTGGAAGCCAGTTTCCGTTCACACCGAAGTTGGCACCGCGATCCTGTGGGTTCCAGGTCATAGAACCGTTGTAGAACTGCCAAGTACCAGGGAGGTAGAGGAAGCGTGCACCGTTTGTGCTGTCGTTACCTACGAGACCGTATGATGCACGGAACTTCAAGTAGCTGATGGCATTCTTCATAGGTGCCCACCACTGCTCCTGAGATGGAATCCAACCTACAGAGACTGAAGGGAAGGTACCATAACGTCTGCCTGGAGCGAAGTTCTCGGATCCGTTGTAACCGATGTTGAGGTCGAGGAGGTACTTGGTGTCATAGTCATATGTAACACGGCCCACAAGACCTACATAACCCTTAGGGATAGACTGGTAGATGCTTCCGTCAGAATCCCAAGGATAGTAAGACTTACTCTGGTTGTAGAGGAGGAGACCACCGATGTTATGCTTTCCGATACGGCGGTTGTAGTTGAAGCTTGCCTCTGCATACCAGTTACGGCTGCCCCACTTGCCTTCGCTGTAAGGGATAGGCCAAGTCACGTTTTCCTTGCGGAGGACTTCCTTGCCGTCCACGAGGGTAGCAATGTAAGTCAGACCTGTACCATAACCATTCTGGCGATACTTCTGAGCTGTATACTCTGAGTTGTAAGATGCCTTAACCTTGAAATCCAGGCCTTTCACGAGGAAGCCGAGGTCGAGCTTGTACTGGATGTCGAAGTTGAGGGCATTTGTGCTCTGGTTCTCATAACCGAGATCATAGTAGTTGGAGAGAGCGTCGCGGTCGAACGGACCTACGATGTTTGCGTCAGAAACGATGTGACGGCCCTGCTCGTCAACTCCGATACCTGCATAAGGTGTAGCACCCTGGAGATAACGGAAAAGGAAACCTTCACCACCACCCATTGTGTTGCGGTCCTGCATACGGCCACCGAGTGTAAGTGAGAGCTGGCTGTACTTAGAGACTTCGATATCGAGGTTTGCACGATAGTTAAGACGCTGATAGTCGAATGTCTCGTTCTTATTGTTCGAGAAAGTCTTGAGCAATGAATTCTGATTGAGGATACCTGCCGAAACGAAGTAACGAACCTTCTCAGTACCGCCGGAAACATTGACATTGGCCTGTTCCTGCCAAGCCTTGTCGTTCATAATGTAGTCGATCCAATCGGTATTAGGGAATGTAGTCGGCATATCTCCTGTACGGAAATGTTCCATTACGTCCTGTGAGAAACGGATACCGTTGTCAGCATAAGGAGTGTAATCAGCGATCTTTACTGTACCAGGCCACTGCTCTACAGGGAGAGCGTCAGTGATGGCTGTGTAGTTCCACATCTGGCCATAAGTGTATGAATCGGTAAAGTCGATGAACTGTGAAATTGTCTGCATAGCTGCGCTGGCAGATGCTGTAACCGAAGCCTTTCCGACTTCACCACGCTTTGTGGTAACGAGGATTACACCATTGGCACCGCGCACACCGAATACGGCTGTTGCAGATGCGTCCTTAAGCACTGAAATACTCTCGATTTCATTAGGGTCGAGCTGAGAGAATGGACGCTCTACACCGTCGACCAGCACGAGAGGCTCTGCACTGTTCAAAGATCCGACACCACGGATTCTGATGACTGGCTCATCGGCGCCAGGCATACCTGATGGCTGCACTGCAGACACACCAGGAAGGTTACCCTGAAGTGAGTTCGCCACGTTGGCAACCGGCGACTTCAAAAGGGCGTCACCACCGACAGCTGTGACAGCACCGGTGATGGTGACTTTAGTCTGCTGGCCGTAAGCCACGACAACAGACTCGTCAATCAGTCTTGTGTCAGGCTTCATTGTGACATCAAGGTACGCACCAGTTACCTGGACAGCCTGAGTCGCATAGCCGACACAAGAGAACTCGAGAGTTGCACCCAGAGGAACTGACGGAAGTTCATAATTACCGTCCAAGTCTGTGACTGTACCCGATGTGGTTCCTTGAATCACCACGCCGGCTCCAATCAAGCCCTCCCCCAGTTCATCCAGAACTCGACCTGTTACTCGAATGTTCTGGGCGAATGCTTGTCCGGACACCAGGAGCATAAGCACCACGAGCCCGAACAGATGAGTTAGCTTTTTCGCTTTCATAATGTGATAGGTTGATTAGTTTTCCCGTTAGGGATGGTTATTAAAAAAACATAAGTTGTTTATGATTTTCGCTGTGGTCTAAGATTGCATCTTAAAGACTTGTAAATTTAGCAAACAATGCGGGTAGAGTAAGTAACTTTGGAAACAAAGGCATTCAAATTTGAAACACGCCACATAAAAAGCACGGCAAAAAGTATCAAAAACGCAAGAAATGCATCAAAAACGAAAGAAACAGGGCAAATTTGCCCCATTTCTTACATTATTTCACCGATCTGAGTCCATTTGCGAATCCTGCATAGGCATACTTGCGGTTATAGCTCTGATCCCACAGTCCTGTCGGCTCTCCGCCTCTCCATCCTGTACCCAGTGCACCTGGAGAATCGGTAGGGCACCACTGGGTGATACCATACTGCTGGGCAGGAGGGACGATTTCGAAATATTTCCTTATGATGAACTCGTAATAATCCGCCATAGCCTTGTGCTGGGCGAGCGAAAGGCTGGAAGCTGCAAGCGTGTTTCCGTCCTTGTCGACATATCCCATATCAAGTTCGGAGATCTTCACGAGCTTACCTGTTCCTGCCATCAGCTGGAGCATCTTCACCACGTGATCCTCCTTGCTCTTCTGGGTTGACGGATTCTCATAATACGAAATGTGCATCTGCGAGCCGATTCCGTCGATCTTTGTCACGCCGTCAGACTCCCATATCTCTATCCAATGGATAAGACTCCTGAGCTTCTTGTTGTCATCCCAGTCAGACTCGAGGTTATAGTCATTGATAAAAAGGCGCAACGGTTTGGTTCCGCCGAACTCGGCATAGTACTGCCTTGCTTTCGCGATAACGATACGGACGTAATCCTCAGAACCGAGGTAGTCCTGCCAATAGAAGTTGTTCGAACTTCCCCACTTGCCTGACTCAAGCTCATAGAAACCGTCCCTGTCTGTGTCATTGCCTGATATTGACTCATTTACAGCATCCCAGGCTGACACATCCTTCGCCGTCACTTCCATCATTCCCTTGATCCACCTGTCCATAACGTCTGTAAGGACAGCCTTTTTCTCTTCCGGTGACATCGATTCATATATATATTGAACGCCGACCGCCTTGAACTCGAAGTCATCTATATATATGTCCCCGGCGAATTCGCCGAAGCTGAAGACGAGGCGCGTGCCGCCGGCCGCCTTGCATTCGCAAGAGACCTCGGCCTCTGACCACTCAGTGCCAAACTTCACTGACGGGAAGTCGCCTGCAGAAGTATAATTGTCATCCAGAATCTGGAATCCAGGTCTGATTGTACCTTCCGCAGAACCTCGGATCTTGAATTTGAGGACATATTTCTGCCCATTGGTGAAAGGAGGATCGAAATCCCTGGCGAACTGAGCTTCCCAATAATTTGCAGCAGTAGGGTTTGTAGCCTTGAACACACCATCCTCGACTACAGTTGTGGAGTTGTTTCCCCAGCCGATGAAAGGATTCTGGCCATTATTGAAATCTGATTCGAAGAGAACCACGTCTACACCTTCCTCCGCAGGAAGATCCACGCGCTTGTCTGCTATGAGATTGTTAAGATAAGTGTTCTGCTGCTGGGAATGCCACGCAAGAGTGTGTCCGTAGACAGTCATTCCGCTCTGAGCCGCCAGATCCAGGAAGCTGCGCACCTGGTTGAAGTTCATCGTACCGTCTGCACGCATAACAGAAGACTGCTTCATTGCATTTCCTGCCGTCATCTCGTCGAAATTCTCCACAGCCATATTGTACTCCTGGGTCTTTTTGAGGTAATTGCTCACTGTCACGGCCGCTCCAAGCTTGAAATCAGGAGAGACAGTGCGGTTCACATAGCTCTTGAGAGGAGCATATGCATCCAGGTGGTTGTAGTCCAGCTGCTCTTCCGGCTTGGGCTGCGGGGTCTCGCCTTCTCCCTCGCCTTCTTCTTCACCGTTACCATTACCTGTACCGGGGCCCGGAATCGGGGTAATGATGTCCGGCTGCACAGGCTCGCATCCGGTCCAGCACAGTAATGCGGCAACTGCAGCCGCACAGATCAGAATATTTATTCTCATAGTAGTGGTTATGTATCAGAAATACAAAATTAAGCTAAAAATATGTTATATAATCACAAAGATCCTCAAATTTTAATGAATAATTGTTATTTTTGTAACTAACCATATGATTACAACACCGAACTACTTATAAAAATGAAATATTTCAAGCTTCTGGCTCTAGCACTGGCCTGGCTATGCTGCATTTCAGTCAATGCACAGATGGCCAGGTTGTATACTTCCGGATCAGGACTGGCCAACAGCCAGATAAACTCCATCTACCAGGACAGCAACGGCTTTATGTGGATCTCGACAGAAAACGGTCTGTCCAGATTTGACGGCATAAACTTCTCTACATTCCGCTCCGACAGGAGCCTCCCGACTTCCATTGCAAGCAATATGGTCCTCACCACCTTTGAGGACTCTCACAAAGTGTTCTGGGTCGGCACATCAGCAGGACTACAGATCTTCAACTCCGAGTATAACTCCTTCACTGAAGTGCCACTGGTCAGCGAGGCCTATCCTCAATCGGGCCAGCACATCTCATCTATAACAGAAATCAGCGCAGATGAGCAGAATAAGATTCTCGTGACCACCTCAGGAGACAAGATCTTCATCCTTGACAGCGTGACACACGAGATGGACACAGAGCTTCAGAACGCCATCAACACCGCCCTACAGTCTGATTTCGTGAACGGAAGCTTCGTTGACTCGCAGAACCGGCTCTGGCTTGCCCTTGAGGATGGAGGTCTGATGGTATTTGACCTCAACACAAGGAAGGTCATCACTGACATATGGGCAAAAGGTGCAGAATATCTGACGAACGATCTTTTCAAGACGTTCATCGAAGACGAAAGGTCGGGAAACATACTCATAGGTTCGTTCAACAACGGTGTACTCATCTACGATTCCAAAGCCGGGCTTATACGCAGGGCAGCTGACAGATCCGCGAGAGAGTGCCGCGTCAACTCATTCCTCAAGAATAACATAGCGCCACTGCAGGATCAAGACACCTACCTTGTCGGACTTGAAAACGACGGTATGAGGCTCTTCAACCCCTCTGACGAGACCATAAAGGAGATCAGCCTGGCCAACATCCCCCACAACACATCATCGTGGAAGGTCCATAACCTCATCGAAGACACTCAGGGAAATGTCTGGGTCGGTGCCTATCAGATAGGAGTAATGGTAATTCCAAAGTCTATGTATGGCTTTGATTATATGCACCTCAGCCCGGAAGGAACCAATGCAGACTACAGTTCCTGCGTCACATCAATAATAAGAGATGAAGGAAGCAGGACAATCTGGGTAGGAACAGACGGAGGCGGTATATATAAGTTAGAACGAAACGGAAAGATCACCCATTTCTCCAGCCGAAACTCCGGCCTGACCAACAACTCCATAATGTCACTCGCTCTGGACAAGAGAGGCCGACTCTGGATAGCGACCTACCTCGGTGGTATGCTGACCTACACCAAAGAAGAAGGTATAAGACCGTTCAAAGACCAGCAAAGCATTGAAACAGAGAAGATAATATGCCTGAAGTACTCCAAGGAAGAGGACCTGATGTATGCGGGAACGCACGGAAATGGAATCTCAGTCATCGACGCAGCAGCCCAGATGGTAGTGGAGATATGGAACGACAGCGAAAACAAATGGGTCAGCACTATGCATATGGACAAGACCGGCACACTATGGATCGGCACCTACAACGGCCCTATGGCATATGACAAAAGATCCAGAAAACTCCTTCACTATGACATAAATGAAGACCTCTCGACACGAGTATATTCATTCTGCGAGGACGGCGACGGCAAACTTTGGATAGGAACTGGAGAGGGCCTTGTAAGCTTCGACAAGGTAGCAAAAACGACCAAGGCATACACCACATCTGAGGGTCTACCTAGCAACGTCATCACAAACATACTCCAGTCTGACGACGGAAATCTCTGGATATCAACACTTAACGGACTATCTAAGCTGAATACAAATTCCGGAGAATTCAAAAACTACTACCACTACGACGGACTTCAGGAGAATGAGTTCCACGCAAACGCATCTATGAAGGACAGAAACGGAAGACTATGGTTCGGAGGAATAAAGGGACTCACCTCCTTCCTTCCTCACGTGGTAGACCAGCGTAGCCACCCGGTTCCTCCGCTGCACCTGTCAAACCTCTCAGTGATGAACCGTCCGGTGGACTATGACCCGGCGCTTGGAGAAGCCAACATTTTGGACAAGCACATAACCCAGGCAACGCAGATCACACTCCCCTACAACTCCAACATCTTCTCCCTTGAATTTGCAGTCCTGGAGTACACCAACCCGCAGAAGATCACATATTCCTATATGATGGAAGGCTTTGAAAAGGAGTGGAACAGATCCATATCCAATTCAAGGACAATCACTTACACCAACCTTCCGTCAGGAAGGTACACAATGAAGGCTATGGCCTTCTTCGACGGCGAGCCGTCGGAATATTCCTACAAGGAGATCGGCATCCGCATCCTCCCGCCTTGGTACAACTCCCTTTGGGCGTGGATGATATATATATTTGTAATCGTCCATATCATAGCAGGCGCAAGGAAATATATCAAACGAAAGCAGGTGTTAAAGGAGAAGCAGCGCGAGTCGGAGCTGAAGGAATTCAGGCTTGAGATGTTCACGAATATATCTCACGAGATCCGCACACCGCTGACTCTCGTGATGACGCCGCTCAAGAAGCTGCGTGAAGCAGAAACTGATCCTCAGCAGAAGGACCTGTACAACCTTATGTACCGCAACAGTCTGCGAGTACTTCGACTTGTGAACCAGCTCCTGGATATGCGCAAGGTGGACAACGGTCAGATGCAGCTGCATTTCCTTGAGACCGATGTCGTATATTTCATCAAGGATATTATGCAATCCTTTGATAATCTGGCAGTAAGCAGGGACATACGATTCAGTATCCATCCGGAGAATGAGGTCACTAACCTCTGGATCGACCAGGGCAATTTCGACAAGATCATATTCAATATCCTCTCGAATGCGTTCAAACACACCCCTGACTCGGGAGAGATCACCATCAGCATAAGCTCGCCGAAACACAATAACGGAGTGCTTGCAGGAAACGTGTCCAAGTACGTGGAATTCACCATATTCAACACTGGAAATCCTATAGAGGAAAGACATCTGTCCAGACTCTTTGACCGTTTCTATCAGGTGGATGTGGCAGACGCGAAAGTAGGCTCTGGTGTAGGTCTGAACCTTGCCAAGATGCTTGTGGAGCTTCATCACGGTGAGATCAGCGCCTACAACACCGACGAGGGTGTGTCATTCCGTATCAGGATTCCTGTCGGCAGCAGTCACCTGAGTGCAGAGGAGCTCACGAAGCCTACCAACCACAAGGACCTCTACACCAAGACGCACTCGAAGCTCGAAGAGCATTCTTCAAGCAGGGAGGATGTGACTTTCACTGCGGAGATGAAGGAGGAGGCGCAGAAGCACGGGCGAGCGAAGCGAAGAATCGTGCTTGTAGACGACGACAGTGAGATGCGGGCGTATCTGAAGCACGAACTTCAGAGTATATATAATATAGAGGTAGCGGCAAGCGGCAAGGAAGCTTGGGCAAAGATATCGACCACCATCCCGGACGCCGTGATCACCGACTTGGTGATGGAGGGAATGGACGGAGCCGAACTGTGCGAGAAGATGAAGAAGAATCCGGGTACCAACCACATTCCTGTGATCCTGCTCACTTCATCTCAAGACGAGCAGAGCCAGCAGAGGTCCATAGAGAGCGGTGCAGACAGATTCTTCACCAAACCTATTTCACTGGATATGCTCAAGAGTGCCATCGCTTCTGCAATCTCGACTCGAGACACCATAAGGAACAAGTTCAGCAAGGAGATAGACTACGGCTACACTGAGACACAGATGACCGACTCAGGCAACCAACTGATAGACAAGGTAATAAAGACCATACGAGCAAATATGGAGAACACCGACTTCAGTGTCGAGTTGCTCAGCCACGAGGTCGGAATGAGCCGCGTCCATCTGAACCGCAAGCTGAAGGAGCTTATGAACATATCACCGAGCAACCTCATCAAATCTATCAGACTGAAGCAGGCTGCCTACCTTCTTCTGAACAACAAGGTGAACATCTCCGAGGTAGCTTACAAGGTCGGATTCTCCACCCACTCATACTTCTCGAACTCATTCCACGACTACTTCGGGATGACACCTAAAGAGTTCGTAGCCAAGTATATGGACTGCAAGGACGAAGAAACCTTGAAGAAGATATTCGAATAATCATATGATAACTTTAATACTATGAAACGATCATTTCTCACTCTGATTTTGTCTGCGACCTGCCTTTGCGCTGCAGCACAGACACCTACGCATCACCTCAGCGTAGATATGAAGGGTACTGGCAAGGACATATCCCCGGAAATGTATGGTATATTCTTCGAAGATATCAACTTTGGAGCCGACGGCGGTCTTTATGCGGAGCTCGTGAAGAACCGTTCGTTCGAGTTCCCGAACAACCTCGTAGGCTGGACACCGTTCGGTCTGGTCAGCATCCAGGACGAAGATCCGTGCTTCGACAGGAACCCTCATTACGTGCGTATCACCAACGATGGAAGAAGGCTCAGGGCCGGAATCGACAATGAGGGATATAGGGGCATCGGCCTCGAGGCGGGCAAGGAGTACCGCCTTTCGGCGTACGTAAGGACCGACGAGGACAGGCCGATGACACTGAAGGCAGAACTCGTGGCTTCGAACGGATATAACGGAGATTATGGGGTATATATGGACGTGCGGGGGAAAGACTGGCACAAGATCACCATAAATATGACTGCTCCTTTCACCGATGCCCACAGCAAGCTCAGAATCCTGCTTGAGAGCAAGGGAACAGTGGAGCTCGACCATATATCCCTTTTCCCTGTGGACACGTGGAAAGGCAGGGAAAACGGCCTCAGGAAGGATCTTGCCCAGGCGCTGTATGATTTGAAGCCTGGATTCTTCAGATTCCCGGGTGGCTGTATCATCGAAGGAAACAGCCTCGACACCAGATACGAATGGAAGAAGAGTGTGGGCCCTGTAGAAAACCGTCCGCTTAATGAAAACAGATGGAACCACGTCTTCAAGCACAGGGCGGCTCCGGACTATTTCCAGAGCACAGGAATGGGATTCTATGAGATGTTCCTCCTTGCAGAGGACCTCGGAGCGACTCCTCTTCCAGTGATCAGCTGTGGAATGGCCTGCCAGTTCGAGAGCACTGAGGTTGTGCCTGTAGACGAACTCGGACCGTACATCCAGGATGCAATCGATCTCATCGAGTTTGCAAACGGAAGTCCTGACACCCAGTGGGGTAAGGTAAGAGCAGAGATGGGCCACCCGGAACCATTCGGAATGAAGTACCTCGCAATCGGCAACGAGCAGTGGGGCCCAGGTTACGTAGAGCGACTTGAAGTGTTTATGAAGGAGATCAGAAAGGTGCATCCTGAGATCCTACTTATCGGCAGCTCCGGCCCATACCCTGGAGATGAGCATTTCAAATACCTCTGGCCTGAGATGGCACGACTTGGAGCAGACCTGGTGGACGAACACTACTACCAGGAACCTGACTGGTTCTGGAAGAATGCCGGAAGATATGATTCCTATGACAGAAAGGGCCCGAAGGTCTTCGCAGGAGAGTTTGCAAGCCACGACTACAGCGTGAACAGAGGCAACTCATTCCTGGCTGCACTTTCAGAAGCAGCCTTTATGACTGGTCTTGAAAGAAACGCCGACATTGTCCGCCTTGCGACCTACGCTCCCCTCTTCGCACACGCTGAAGCCTGGCAGTGGAACCCTGACCTCATCTGGTTCAACAACCTTGAAGTCCTCAGGACAGCAAACTACTATGTGCAGAAGATGTACAGCTGGAACTCCGGCACCGAGGTGCTCGACATCACAATGAACGGCAAGACCATCATCGGTCAGGACAACCTCTACGCTTCTGCAGCATTCGATGCCAAGAGCGGCGAACTCGTCATCAAAATCGTAAACTCGTCAGACTCAGCTATGAATGCAGAGATCGCCCTCGACGGTCTGAAAAAGAAGCAGAACATCAGCGGGTGCCGACACATTTACCTGCAACACAACGACTTGAGTACAGTGAACGCCTTTGGCAACGAAGTCATCTCACCAAGAGAGAGAGAACTTCCTGCTTCCGGCAAAACCCTCAACCTCACCCTTGAGCCATACTCATTCAACATCTACAGAATAGCATTCTAACCTGCTCCCGGGTGCAGCTTATGGGGTGGGGTGCATCTAATGGGGTGCATCTTATGAGGCACCTTATGGGGCACCTTATGACAAGGGAAGGATGTACTGGCTTACGCCTATATAAGGACCAGCTCGCATACGTCATCCCAAACAAGCTGAGCAAAAAAGAGCCCCAATCATTGTCCAGCTCTGACGATTTAGGGCCATTTAGACCTGTTTTGTAACGAGCTGAGCAAAGAATCTACGATATTCTTGCTCAGCTCGTGCAATACTATCGCGGCATCATTTGCTCAATATCATCATTTGCTCAATATCATCATTTGCTCAATATGACATTTTGAATAGAATATCAAATGATAATCCTTGCAGAAAAATTGGACTTTTTCTGTGCGAGGATCTCAAATATCCGCTCAAAAACATCCTTTTGTGCCCAAAACAGCAATCCTTGCAAAAGAATCCTGTGATTTTTCTGCAAGGATTGTTGCTGTCAGAGCTTCCAGAACTTCCGGAGCTTTCGGAGCTTCCAGAGTTTTCAGAGCTTCCAGAGCTTTCAGAACTTTCAGTAGCAATCAGCCAATTTGCTATCTCTCAACGCGTTATGTAATATGCCTGCCGCATCCCGACAGCAGGCATATTGCGCAAACGGCTGATTATCTGCACGTTAGCAAGCCCTCCCATTAACATTCTTGAGACTTGGATATTCCGGAGGCTTGCAGCGGATTCGATTGAAAGGTTTCGACTTTGAGCCTCGGGCCTTCCCAGCATTCTCTTGCGACTGCTCCAGGATTAGTCGCAGCGACGACACAAGGTTTTGAGGCGAAAAACTTGCGTCGAGGCAAAAACTTGAGCAGGCGCCAGTGTCCCGCTGCACAAAACTATGATCTGAAAGGGCGGTCAGCATAGTTTTTTTGCACCGGAGGCAGAAACTGCGAGGCCAGTCCTTGAAAAGGGCAGCTGGCAAGGACTGGAGGCAGGAACTGCGAGGCTAGTCCTTGAAAAGGGCCGCAGGCAAGGACTGGAGACAGGAACTGCGAGGCCAGTCCTTGAAAAGAGCCGCTGGTAAGGACTGGAGGCAGGAACTGCGAGGCTAGTCCTTGAAAAGGGCCGCTGGTAAGGACTGGAGGAAGAAATTGAGAGGCCAGGCCTTGAAAAGCGCCGCTGGCAAGGACTGGAGGCAGGAATTGCGAGGCTAGTCCTTGAAAAGGGCCGCTGGCAAGGACTGGAGACAGGAACTGCGAGGCCAAGCCTTGAAAAGCGCCGCTAGCAAGGACTGGAGATAGAAATTGAGAGGCCAGTCCTTGAAAAGGGCTTCTGGCAAGGACTGGAGGCAGGAATTGCGAGGCTAGTCCTTGAAAAGGGCAGCAGGCAAGGACTGGAGACAGGAACTGCGAGGCTAGTCCTTGAAAAGGACCTCTGGTAAGGACTGGAGACAGGAACTGCGAGGCCAGTCCTTGAAAAGGACCGCTGGCAAGGACTGGAAGCAGGAATTGCGAGGCCAGTCCTTGAAAAGGGCCGCTGGCAAGGACTGGAGGCAGGAACTGCGAGGCCAGTCCTTGAAAAGGGCTTCTGGAAAAGGACTGGAGACAGAAACTGCGAGGCTAGTCCTTGAAAAGGACCGCAGGCAAGGACTGGAGACAGGAACTGCGAGGCCAGTCCTTGAAAAGGGCCTCTGGAAAGGACTGGAGACAGGAACTGCGAGGCCAGTCCTTGAAAAGGGCCGCTGGAAAGGACTGGAGGTAGAAAATGCGGGGCCAGTCCTTGAAAAGGGCTTCTGGAAGGGACTGGAGGCAGGAACTGCGAGGCTAGTCCTTGAAAAGGACCTCTGGACAGGAACTGCGAGGCCAGTCCTTGAAAAGGGCCGCTGGTAAGGACTGGAGTCAGGAACTGCCGGACTAGTCCTTGAAAAGGGCCTCTGGCAAGGACTGGAGGCAGGAACTGCGAGGCTAGTCCTTGAAAAGGGCCTCTGGCAAGGACTGGAGGAAGAGATTGAGAGGCCAGGCCTTGAAAAAGGTGTCTGGCAGGGATTGGAGGCAGGGATTGGAGGCAGGGATTGGGGAGGTGGGCATATAACAACGAAGAGGGTGCCGTGGGGCACCCTCTACCGTGTTCTTATATATATTTATATATACTTTTTGCGTCCTAGTTGAACATTTCCTTGACCTGGTTGTATACGTTCTGGGCGGTGAAGCCAAGCTTCTCGTCGAGGACCTTGTAAGGTGCTGAGAATCCGAAGCTTTCGAGGCCGAAGACCTTGCCGTTTGCACCTACGAGGCCGAGGAGGTTTACAGGAAGGCCGGCTGTGAGACCAAAGATCTTGGCTCCGTTTGGAAGCACTGACTCCTGGTAGTCCTTAGGCTGGGTTCTGAAGAGTCCCTCTGAAGGGCAGCTTACGATACGGACCTTGAGACCGTCCTCGCGGAGGAGGGCTGCACCTGCAACGAGTGTAGAAACCTCCGAGCCTGAAGCTACGAGGATTACGTCTGGGTTCTCGTCTGAGCCGGCTACGATGTATGCTCCCTTTGCAGCCTGAGTGTAGTCTGTTCCTGCAGGAAGCTGATCGATGTTCTGGCGTGAAAGGATGAGGGCTGAAGGGGTGTCCATATTGTCCATTGCCATCTTCCAGCACTCTGTTGTCTCATCCACGTCAGCCGGACGAAGTACGAGAACTGAGTTCTTGCCGCTGTGGTTCTTGAGTTTCTCCATAAGGCGGATTTGTGCCTCCTGCTCAACTGGCTCGTGAGTAGGGCCGTCCTCTCCTACGCGGAATGCATCGTGTGACCATATGAACTTCACTGGGAGTTCCATAAGGGCTGCCATACGAACAGCTGGCTTCATATAGTCTGAGAATACGAAGAATGTTCCGCAAGCTGCGAGGACACCACCGTGGAGTGCCATACCGAGGCAGCAGCAAGCCATTGTGAGCTCAGCCACTCCGGCCTGGAAGAATGCTCCGCTGAAGTCGCCGTTTACGATAGCCTTTGTCTGCTTGAGGAAGCCGTCAGTCTTGTCTGAGTTTGAAAGGTCTGCTGATGCGCAGATCATATTAGGAACCTGCTGTGCAAGCTGTCCGAGAACTACTGCAGAGGCATTTCTTGTCGCATCTCCAGCCTTCTGCTGTACCTTGCTCCAGTCTACCTTAGGGGCATTGCCGCTGAACCAGTCAGCCTGTGCTGCAGCCATCTCAGGATTTGCAGCTGCCCAAGCAGCTTCCTCTGCGTGACGCTCTGCAGCGATTGCCTTGAGCTCTGCCTCACGCTTTGCATAAAGTTCCTTCACTTCATCATATATCACGAACGGATCGTCCGGATTACCGCCGAGGTTGATGATTGTATTTCTATATGCATCTCCTCCGAGAGGTGCTCCGTGAGTCTTGCAGTTGCGCTCGTAGCTTGAACCGTCAGCCTGACGTGCGCCCTTACCCATAACACATTTACCTATGATGAGGGTAGGCTTGCCTTCAACAGCTTTTGCCTCGTCGAGAGCCTTGCGGATCTGGTCACAGTCGTTTCCGTCGATAGTGATCACGTGCCAGCCCCAAGCCTTGTACTTCATCTCAGTGTCCTCTGTCATCACTTCCTCACAAGTTGTAGAAAGCTGGATGTCATTGGAGTCGTAGAACATAATGAGGTTGTCGAGTCCGAGGTGGCCTGCGATACGGCCGGCTCCCTGGGAGATTTCTTCCTGCACTCCACCGTCTGAGATGTATGCATAGATGGTCTCCTTAGAGAAAGTCGGGTTGCCTGTGCGTGCAGCAAGGAACTTGGCTGCGATTGCAGCACCTACTGCAAAGACGTGACCCTGTCCGAGAGGACCTGAAGTGTTCTCGATACCACGGAGAAAGTCCACCTCCGGATGACCTGGAGTCGGCGATCCCCACTGACGGAATTCCTTGAGCTCATCAATGGTGAATTTTCCTGTCAGCGCAAGCTGAGAGTACAGCATTGGCGACATATGACCAGGATCGAGGAAGAATCTGTCTCTTCCCTCCCACTTAGGGTTTTCAGGATCATACTGAAGGTACTCCGAATAGAGAACGTTCATAAAATCGGCACCACCCATAGCACCGCCCGGATGACCGGACTTGGCCTTCTCGACCATAGAGGCTGCAAGGATACGGATATTATCCGCAGCGAGGTTCATAGTTTTGTTGTTCATATCTATATTGAATGATTAATTTCTGCTGATATATTTGATTCCTGTGATATGCTCATTTCCGCTCGGCAGCACAGAACTAATCTTCCCAACAGCCGTCCAAAACACATCTACCGGAAAATCGTACAAATTTAGCAATTTTCTCCCACAAATCCGACAGACACTATGAAATAAACAACTTCCTGCTTATTTACTCCCCGTCACCAGCCAACAGCGAGGGACCTCCGACACTTTTATGGAATTTATGTCGGAGGTACCGGGCAAGAAAGGGGGACCTCCGACACTTTTGCGGGGTTTATGTCGGAGGTGTCGGATAGAAACGGGAGACCTCCGACGCTTTTGTGGGGTTTATGTCGGAGGTACCGGGCAAGAACGGGAGACCTCCGACACTTTTGCGGGGTTTCTGTCGGAGGTACCGGTAAGAAACGGGGGACCTCCGACACTTTTGCGGGGTTTCTGTCGGAGGTGTCGGAAAGAAACGGGAGACCTCCGACGCTTTTGCGGGGTTTATGTCGGAGGTACCGGGCAAGAAAGGGGGACCTCCGACGCTTTCGCGGGGTTTCTGTCGGAGGTACCGGGCAAGAAAGGGGGACCTCCGACGCTTTTGCGGGGTTTCTGTCGGAGGTCAGCTGGTGGTTCTTTCGGCAATTGCGCACGGGGTGATTTGCCGGGACCCCAGTGAGGGGCTATGTGGCTTTGGAGGGTGTATGGGCAAGATTGGGGCGCACGGGAGGTGAATGAAAATCCCCCGTGAGTAGCACAACGCCCCAAAGGTCGCCGTGAGGTCTCATAACGATGGCTGGTGAGGACCGTTGTGAGAAGGCTGAGGGGGATATGTTACAAAAATGATAGGATTAGTTTTTTATCTGATACCGCTCGAACGATTTTGACAATACAATTAACCGGATGGCAGATGGTTTACGATAGTATTTTGTTAACTTTGTGTACAAAGATCAGCGTTATGAGCATTAGTAGATTTGGAATGGGAATTAACACTATAGTGAGAGTGGCAGCTGTTGCTATTCTCTGTTGCATCAGTCTGACAGCAGCTGAAGCAAAAACCGAAGCAAAAACTGAGACAAATGTAGTGGCGGCCACTGTGACAGAAGCCGAGGTGACAGAAGCTGAGGTGGCAGAAGCCGAGGTGGCAAAGGCCGTGGCGGCAGAGACAAGCACAGAGACAAGCACCAAAGCAAGCACAGAGGCGAAGTCTGAGGCGAAGTCTGAGGTGAGACTGCCGGCAGTCATCAGTGACGGGATGCTTATCCAGAGGGATGAGCCGTTTACTGTGTGGGGCTGGGCGGAAGCTGGGGAGAGTTTCGGTGTGTGCTGGCAGGATGCGTGTTACCCGGTGCAGGCCGGCTGCGACGGCAGGTGGCAGCTGGAGCTGCCGCAAGCCCCCGCCGGCGGCCCCTACACACTGAGAATTGCAGACAAGGAAATCAAGGACATCCTGATAGGCGATCTCTTCCTATGCTCAGGCCAGTCCAATATGGAGCTCCCAGTCAGAAGAGTCACAGATATGTTCGCAAGGGAAATTGCGTCCTACACCAACAACCAGATCAGGTATTTCCACGTGCCGAACTCCCCTTCATTCGACGGCCACAAGGAAGATGTCCAGGGTTCGTGGAAGTCAGTGACGCAGGCTGATGTGATGGAGATGTCCGCACTCTCATATTTCTTCGCCAAGGAACTCAACGCCCGCACAGGCATTCCGGTCGGCATAGTCAATGCCAGCGTCGGCGGTACGCCGGTCGAGGCGTGGATCAGCGAGGAGGCGCTAGCCGACTACCCGAAATATATCAGCGAAAAGAAAATATACGAAAGCGAAGCCTACCGCAACCACATCAAGGCCCTCGAGGGCGAGAACTTCTACCGCTGGAACACCGCAATGGACAGCGCCGACCCGGGCCTCAACGGCAGCGTGAAATGGTACTCTCAGGAATATGACGACACAGCCTGGCGCACAGTCAACGTCTTCAAGAAAGGCTGGGGCCACGACGGCCTCAACCCTGTCGGCGGTTCGCATTGGCTCAGGCAGGACATCGACCTCCCTGCATATTGGGAAGGCAAGAAGGCCACGATCCGGCTCGGCTGCATAGTTGACGCCGACTCCGTCTACGTCAACGGCCACTTCGTCGGAAACACCACCTACCAGTACCCTCCACGCATATACCGAATCCCGGAAGGCGTACTGAAGGCAGGCCGCAACAACATCACCGTCAGAGTGATAAGTAATGGAGGTCAGCCGTCATTCGTCGACGAGAAGCCATATAAGCTCATACTCGGAAACGAAGAGATCAGACTCTCCGACAAATGGAAATATCACCTCGGCACCCCTATGCCTAAGGCACCGTCGATGATGTTCTTCTACTACGTTCCGACCACCCTATACAGCGGAATGATCGCGCCGCTGGCAAACCTCAACTTCAAGGGCGTGGTCTGGTACCAGGGCGAATCCAACGTAGAAAGAAGAAATGAATATGCCGGACTGCTCACCACAATGATCAATGACTGGCGCACTGCATTCGATGACGAAGACCTGCCGTTCTACATAGTCGAACTGGCAGACTTCCTCCACAAGAGCGACAAACAGGGACGCAAGGCCTGGCAGGAGATGAGGGACATTCAGGCGGAGGCCGTCCAGATGAATCAGCCGGCCGTTCTGATCCGCAACAAAGACCTCGGAGAATGGAACGACATCCACCCGCTGGACAAAAAGACCCTCGGCAAAAGGGTGGCGGACGCTGTAACGGGCAAATAAACTGACACCCAAAAACACCACACAGAAGTCGCCAACACCCAACATCCAACACCCAACATCCAACACCCAACACCCAACAACCAACAACCAACAACCAACAACCAACAACCGACAACCGACAACCGACAAACGACAAACGACAACCGACAACCGACACCTACACCAACCTACACCAGCAAATAACTAATAACTAAAACAATAACCAATGGCACAGAATCAAAACACAAACGAGGCGAAAGGCTTCTACAAACTATCCTGGCTACAGCGCATCGGCTTCGGTAGCGGTGATATGGCCCAGAACCTCATCTATCAGACAGTCAGCATCTGGCTCCTGTTCTTCTACACCAACGTCTACGGCATAAGCCCGGCAGCAGCTGCCCTTATGTTCCTGATCGTCAGACTTGTAGACGTGATCTGGGATCCACTCGTAGGCGCATTTGTGGACAAGAGCAACCCTAAATGGGGAAAATACCGTTCTTGGCTCATCCTCGGAGGTATTCCTCTTTCAGGCCTTGCAATCCTCTGCTTCTGGAACGGCTTCAGCGGATCGCTCGTATATGCCTACATCACCTATGTCGGTATGAGTATGTGCTACACCCTGGTGAACGTGCCTTACGGCGCCCTCAACTCATCGCTCACACGCGATACCGAAGAGATCACCGTCCTCACATCCACCCGTATGTTTATGGCGAACCTCGGTGCCTTGATCGTGAAGTCACTTCCTATGGTGATCGCCCTCTTCGCCCCTATGGCGGCAGACGGCACAGCCATCACAGACAAACCTGAGTCAGCAAGCGCCTGGTTCATCACAATGACCATATTCGCACTCGCAGGCCTCGCCCTCCTGATCTTCTCATTCTCTCAGTGCAAGGAGAGGGTCGTTATGGACGCAAAAGAATCTGAGAACGTGAAGGTCAGCGACCTGTGGATGGAATTCCTCCGCAACCGTCCGCTCAGAGTCATAGCATTCTTCTTCATCACAGCATTTGCAATGATGAGTATCGGAAATGCCGCTGACGCGTACTTTATGACTTACAATGTGGGTGCAACTCCAATGATGACCACAGCATTTATGTGGCTGGGAACCATCCCGGCATTCATATTTATGCCTCTTGTCCCTGCCATCAAGCGCAAGATCGGAAAGAAGGGAATGTTCTACCTATTCCTCGGAACAGCAGTTGTGGGTATGGCATTGATGTACACCTTCGTATCCATCGAGTCCCTCAAACAGTTCTGGCTCCTGTGCATCGCACAGTTCGTCAAGAGCACAGGTATCATTGTAGCTACAGGATATATGTGGGCCCTCATCCCTGAGGTCGTTTCATATGGTGAATATACCTCAGGCCGCCGTATCGCCGGCATCGTGAATGCCCTCACAGGCATATTCTTCAAGGCCGGAATGGCCCTCGGAGGCGTTGTGCCTGGCCTCGTCCTTTCAGTCGTAGGATTCGACGCAGCCCTCTCGCAGCAGACTCCTCTCGCAGAACAGGGTATCCTCTGGCTCGTGTGCGTAATCCCTGCAATCCTCCTCTTCGTGGCGATGTGGATCATCTCTAAATACGAACTCGAGGACGACGTAATCGACAAGATCAACAGAGAAATCGAAAACCGCTCACTTAATGCATAACACTATGAAACGATTCTTACTCGCAGCCGCCGTGGTTGCAGCAGCAGCCTGTACTGCCACAAAGCAGGAGCCGAGCCTCAAAGAAGCATTCAAGGACAACTTCACCATCGGCGCAGCCATCAACGAATGGCAGATCCGCGGACTTGACACCATCGGAGTACAGACGCTTACAAAGCACTTCAACTCTATCGTTGCCGAGAACTGTATGAAGCACGAAGAGATCCACCCTGCAGAGGGAGTATGGAACTTCGAACTTGCCGACAAATTCGTGGAATTCGGAGTACAGAACAATATGGAGATCATCGGTCACTGCCTCGTATGGCATTCGCAGACAGCGCCTTGGTACTTCTTCGACGACAAGGGCCAGCTCGTGACTCCTGAAGTCCTCAAAGCAAGAATAAAGGACCACATCACCACCATTATGACCCGCTACAAAGGCAAGATCCACGGATATGACGTTGTAAACGAGGCCATCGTCGAGGACGGCTCATACAGAAAGAGCCTCTTCTATCAGATTCTCGGAGAGGAGTTCATCCCGTTTGCATTCGAGTGCGCTCGTGAGGCCGACCCTGACGCAGAGCTATACCTCAACGACTATGGTATGAACGTACCTGGCCGTCGTGACACCTATGTGAAGATCATCAAGGACCTCCAGGCACGCGGACTCCGTATCGACGCTATCGGAATGCAGGGTCATATGGGTATGGACTACCCTACAGTGGAAGAGTTCGAGGAGAGCCTCCTCGCATTTGCCGGCACAGGCATCAAGGTGATGATTACAGAATGGGATATGTCAGCACTTCCTACAGTAAATATGGGTGCCAACGTAGCCGACACTGAAGAGTACCAGGCAAAGCTCAACCCTTACCCTGACGGACTCCCGGAAGAGCCTGCAGCCATCTGGAACGGCAGAATGAAGGGCTTTATGGACCTCTTCATCAAGCACTCGGACAAGGTGCAGAGAGTCACAGCCTGGGGCATCAGCGACCGCGACTCGTGGAAGAACAACTGGCCGGTAAGAGGCCGCACAGAGTACCCTCTCCTCTTCGACCGCGACTACGAAATGAAACCATTTCTCAATGAATATTTAAACAAATAATATGAAAACACTGAAACGCTACCTCTTCCCTGCCGACTTTATGGCAGACCCGTCAGTACACATCTTCAATGACAGGATATATATCTACCCTTCACACGACTGGGATTGCGAAAACGTCGAGAACGACAACGGTGACCAGTACGTTATGAAGGACTACCACGTCCTCTCCACTGACGATCCGATGAACGGAGAAGTCATAGACCACGGCTGCGTCCTCAAACTCGAAGACATTCCTTGGGCAGGACGCCAGATGTGGGACAACGACTGCCAGGAGAAGGACGGCAAGTACTATATGTACTTCCCTCTCAAGGACAAATGCGACATCTTCCGTATCGGAGTAGCCATCGCTGACCGTCCTGAAGGACCGTTTATCCCACAGCCGGACCCTATCCGCGGCAGCTACAGTATGGACATCTGCGTCCTGAAGGAAGGCAACGACTATCTTATGTACTTCGGTGGTCTCTGGGGCGGCCAGCTTCAGAGATATAAGGACAACAAGGCTCTCGAGAGTGCCTATCTCCCTGAAGGAGACGAGCCGGCTCTCCCAAGCCGCGTTGTAAAGCTCACAGAAGATATGCTCCAGTGGGCTGAAGAGCCAAAGCCTGTACTTGTAGTCGATGAAGAAGGCAACCCATTGAAAGCCAATGATCCACACCGTTTCTTTGAGGCGAGCTGGGTACATAAGCACAACGGCAAGTACTACTTCTCGTACTCGACAGGAGACTCACACCTTCTCTGCTACGCAATCGGTGACAACCCATACGGTCCATTCACCTACAAGGGAGTCATCCTCACACCGGTAGTCGGCTGGACAACCCACCACTCCATCATAGAGTACAAGGGCAAGACCTACCTCTTCCACCACGACAGCGTCCCTTCAGGCGGAAAGTCCTGGCTCAGAAGCCTCAAGGTCTGCGAGCTCACCTACAACGAAGACGGTACCATCCAGACTATCGACGGAATCGATGAATAAGATATTCACAACAATACTATCAATCCTCATCATTGTCGGCTGCTCAAAAGTGGCCGGCAACGACCTCTTATGGCTGGCTGACTCTGAACCGTCAGTCAGCTGCGAAGTAATCGTAGACCCGTCACTTGACCTGAAGAATGACGGATATATCATAGAGGGTTCCCCTGCGGAGCGGACCATAAAGGCGAAGACGCAAGTCGGAGCACTTTATGGTAGCTACGCCCTCCAGCGCCTTCAGGCGATGGGCAAGGCCGAAGGCCGTATATATATAAAGGAAGAGCCTGCATATGAAAGGCGAATCCTCAACCACTGGGACAACCTCGACAACACCGTGGAAAGGGGATATGCCGGTTGGTCGATATGGCATTGGGGCGAACCGGTCCCTACGGACCTGATTCTCGATTACGCGAGGCTGAACGCCTCGATAGGAATCAACGGCAGCGTCCTGAACAACGTCAATGCCACACCGGAGATCCTGCGGCACGACAACCTCGAAAGGGTCGCACAGATCGCGGACATAATGCGCCCATACGGCATAAATGTCTATCTTTCAGTCAATTTCTCATCACCGGCGGCATTGGGAGGACTCGAAAACTCCGACCCGCTCGTACCTCAGGTGCGTCAGTGGTGGAAAGAAAAGGTAGCGGAGATATATGAACTCATCCCTGACTTCGGAGGCTTCCTGGTCAAGGCCAACTCGGAAGGCCTTCCTGGCCCGCAGGACTATGGAAGGACGCACGCTGACGGGGCTAATATGCTGGCTGAAGCCCTGGAGCCGCACGGGGGCATAGTGATGTGGCGAGCATTTGTCTACTCTCCGAAGAGTCCGGACAGAGCGAACCAGGCCTGCGAGGAGTTCACTCCTCTCGACGGACAGTTCAAGGACAATGTCCTCATACAGATAAAGAACGGACCGGTGGACTTCCAGCCTCGAGAGCCGTTCAGTCCCCTCTTCGGAAGAATGCCTCAGACCCAGTTGATGGCAGAAATGCAGATAACCCAGGAGTACCTCGGTTTCTCAAACCACCTCGTCTACCTGCATCCGCTATTCAAGGAATGTCTGGACAGCGACACCTTCTGCGACGGCAAAGGCTCCACTGTAGCCGCAGTTACGACAGGAAAGATACAGCCGGATGTCTACAAGACCACGGCAATAGCAGGAGTAGCCAACATAGGCCGCGACACCAACTGGTGTGGCCACGAATTCGCGCAGTCATCCTGGTACGCATTCGGAAGAATGGCCTGGGACCCGTCCCTGACTTCGGAAGAAATCGCTCGTGAATGGCTGACGCAGACCTTCACAGACAAAAAGCAATTCATCGATCCTGTGCTGGATATGATGCTCACTTCCAGAGAAGCGGCTGTAGATTATATGATGCCTCTGGGATTCCATCATCTCTTTGCGTGGGAGCACCACTACGGCCCTGAGCCTTGGTGTGAGATCGAAGGAGCGAGAGCCGACTGGCTGCCGAAGTACTACCACAAAGCAGACGCCGAAGGTGTCGGCTTTGACAGGACTGCTGCAGGTAGCGGCAATGTGCTGCAGTACCACGAACCGCTTGCTTCCATCTATAACGACCTTGAAACCTGCCCGGAGAACCTCCTGCTATGGTTCCACCACGTACCTTGGACCCACAAAATGAGGTCAGGCCTCACCCTCTGGGAAGAAATATGCATCCACTACGACCAGGGCATTAAAAAGGTTCAGGAATATAGGAATATATGGACAGCAGCGAAGCCATATGTCGACGCAGAGCGCTGGGAGGCCGTGAACGCCAAACTGGCTATACAGGAGCACGACGCACGCTGGTGGCGTGACGCCTGCGTGCAGTACTTCGGAGAGTTTTCAGGCCTGCCCGTACCCGAAAACCTGGAGCAACCCCAAAGGCCTCTGCCTGAGCTGAAAAAGATAAAGCTCAATATGAAGCACCACAATTAACAGTTAACCTTCAGACATTCGTCCCTAAAAACCAGGATTTCGTCCCACAAATCTAAAAAAAAGACAAAACTTTTAAAAAAGAGAAAAAAGAAGGTGGTGGATATTGCTGTAATATAGTGATAACCATATATTTGCCACGTCGTATCTTCGTACGCACACTGACAAATCAATATCCACCCGCATATTGTAAGTATAAAATATTATACCTATATTTGCATAGTATTTGAGCAAACAAATGCCAACGCTATTTGAACTTTTTGGTCTGAGATTCTACTTTTTCTCCAATGAACATTTTCCTATTCACGTACACGTCGAAAATGGAGATGGAAGAATTAAGGTACAAGTGAGTCCTGCGATTGAACTTTTGGAAAATAAAGGAATGAAGACCAAAGATGTTAAAAAAGCATTGAGTATTATCGAACTTTATAAAAGTGAGATAATGGCTGCCTGGATTATGTATTTCGATGAATAGTGTGCTATGGAAGAAAAGATTATTAAGGTCTGGTTTAAGGAGGGACAGATCGTTATCCTGACTTCAAGAGACAAGACCCTGTCGCTGCCCTTGGAATTATTTCCAATTCTTAAAGAAGCGTCAAACGTACAGCTCGAATCATATGTTATAAGCAATTTGGGCGATGCTTTGAGATGGAAAGAACTAGATGTAGATGTTCACATCTCATCATTCTATGAAGAAGTGAAGATAAAGAAAGATAATGAAGTGGCAGCTCTGTTTGAGAAGTTTCCTCAACTGAATGTATCAGAGGTTGCTAGATCAATAGGAATCCACAAGAGCCTTCTTTCCCAGTATATCTATGGAGTAAAGACCCCAAGCGAAAAAAGGATAAGAGAGATAAAAATGGCTTTATATAAGCTCGGAGCAGAATTGATGGCAGCAACCGCCTGCTAAAATAGAAATTACAATTAGCATCATATATTTTATGATGTTTGGCGCAAATTGCCTACATTTGCCCTCGCTAAAACCGGGGAAACCTCCCCTTGTAAACCTGAAAAATGTTCATAAACAATAAACTTCCGAAGTATTTACTTGGTAAATACCAGCTTATCGGTACAGTGACTTTCTCTGTGCTGTTCGCTATCGTTTACCTGAACCTGTCCATCCCATTCTCGGACACAGCCTGGTTCTCGCTCGGCAACTCGGCCTTGTTCCTGATGACTCTCGCCTACATAACCATCGCTATCATAACCCTTGTCTTCAGCCGTATGCTGATGTACAGGAGCAGAAAGTTCATCGAACACACCTACCTTTCATATATATTATGGTGCATCATTGAAGTGATGGCAATATGCGGACTTTACACCTGGCTGACAGTCGGCGTGACAGGAGCCGCACCAGAGGAACACATAGACATATTCCATCGCGCAGTCAAGTACGGCTGCATCGCACTCGGCATCCCATACGTAATCTCCGGAATGTACTTTGCGATCATCGACAAGAACAACACCATCAGGCTTATGAACTACGACAATGTCGTAACAGACGAGCCGGTAAAGCCAGAGACGTCTCTCCAGAAAGTAACCCTTTTTGACAACAGCGGAGCGCTGAAGCTCTCGCTCAACCTCGAGAACCTCTACTACATCGAGTCTGACGACAACTACATAAAGGTCTGGTACACAGATAGTAAGCAGGAGCTGAAACAGTATATGCTCAGATGCCGTCTAAAGACTGTAGAAGAGAGTTTCAAGGGCAGCAGCCTGGTAAGATGCAACAGAAAGTACATCGTAAACACTGACAAGGTAAAGGTCCTCCGCAAAGAGTCAGAAGGCTATGTGCTCGACCTGGACAACGAGGCAATCCAGCCTCTCCCAGTGACCAAGACCTACACAGACATCATCTTGAGCCACTTCACCGACACCCAGCCTCTCCTGGAACCGCTCGACGAATAATTAATAGAAGTCCGACACGAACAAAAGTTCATCCATCTTCTCCATCTCCTTCCTCCAATCCATCTCGGAAGAAAATTTCGAGGTGAGGGTAAGGCGTGCTCCTTTGTGAACTATATAATAGTATAGTACAGTCTTTCCCGGATCTTTCTTGGAACTTCCTGCCATCCTAAGCACATCAGCTCCCCCAAGCCTCTTAAGGTAGGAATCCATCTCATATGGTTCATCCATCTGTCCTGTTGCTGAGTAAAGGAAGGTGTCATAATACTCATCCAACTGTGCATTCTCGGACGTCCACACGACCAAAAGGTCGTAGACTGCCTCATATCCTCCCATATCCATAGCGAACTCGTACTCGCTCCTTGTGTCCTTGGTCCATTTGATCTCAGACTCTTTCGACGGGAATTTAAGGTTGATTCTCGCAGACTTGAAGTTTATCCTGCCATCCGCTATCTCGTAATCCTTAGGGCGGGCATCCACAGGTACGGACGGGTCAATCATAGCAAAGATCTCATCAGCAGCCTTGAGCTCTGTCTCATAGTCCATCGTCTTTGGGAAGGAATAAGTAAAGTATATATGTGAGCCTTTGATGCAGGAGATATATAAGGCATATATATACTTAGGATAGTTCATCTTTGTGCCGACGTAGCGGAGGACAGGGACTGAGTTTATCTCGGTCAGGCCTGACTCTTCGAAGACTTTGTCGTTAATATATGACTTTGCGTCCTTTTCGAACATCTCCAATTCATCGATGGCGGTCGCTTCGGGAACGGATCTGAATCCATATATATTCATCCATAATCTTCTTTCACCCTTGTCGCACCAAAAATAATAGTTCGGGCGGGTGAAGTCCATACTGTTGCTTGGTCCCCATTCGACCTCCGTCCATCCCTGCGGGATGTTTACAGTCAGACCGATTTTCCTGATGACGATGTTCTGGACCTCTTCCTTGATCTTCTTTTCCTCGATCTGTTCGGCTTGAGCCTTGCTCTTTCCCGAAAAGTCAACTTTTGTGCAAAAAGTATAGGCGGCCATAGTGAAACCGGCCAAAGCCAGGACGCAGACACATAATACGACTCTCTTCCAACTGTCATAGTCCTGCGGGCAGTCCTTAAGATAGCTTCTGAGCTTCTTTAAATCTTTAAGAGTGGAAACACTTACCCAGATCAGCAAGACACCCACCATAATGACTTTAGAAAGTCTGTCCGGGTTGTCTACATAACCGACGCTGCACAAGACAATATTGACCAATGACCCAAAGACAAGCCATATGATATTGCACAGCATCCCGTCTACGTGCTGGTTGTACAACACAAAATTTTCCTCGCCTATAGCAGCCCTTACGCGACTGATATGACGAGGAAAAAGTTTATGGAACGATGATGACATATTACATCATTGATATCGATAGTTTGCGCCATTCCGAGCGAACGAAGTCAGCGTGGGAATCTATTATTCTGCCGCTTTGAGACGCTCTGCATTCTCGGCAATCTGGAGCTGGTCGATCACATCCTGGATCGCTCCGTCCATAAAGACCGGAAGGTTGTACATTGTGTAATTGATACGATGGTCGGTCACACGTGACTGAGGGTAGTTGTAAGTACGGATCTTTGCTGAACGGTCACCACCTGCGACCATAGTCTTTCTCTTTGCCGAAATCTCTGCAAGGTACTTCTCGTACTCCATATTGTAGAGACGTGTACGGAGCTCGGCGAGAGCCTTGTCGAAGTTCTTGAGCTGTGACTTCTCATCCTGACACTGTACCACCAGACCTGAAGGAATGTGAGTAAGACGAATAGCCGAGTAAGTGGTGTTCACTGACTGTCCGCCAGGACCTGAAGAGCAGAATGTATCCTTGCGGATGTCGTTCATATTGAGCTCGATGTCGAATTCGTCTGCCTCTGGAAGCACCGCTACTGAAGCTGCAGAAGTGTGGACACGGCCCTGGGTCTCTGTCTGAGGGACACGCTGTACACGGTGTACTCCTGACTCGTACTTGAGGACTCCATAGACGCCCTCACCTGAAACCTTGCACACGATTTCCTTGAATCCGCCTGCTGCACCTTCTGCCTGGTTGGTGATCTCCATTCTCCAGCCACGTGTCTCGATGAACTTAGAATACATACGGAAGAGGTCACCCGCGAAGATGGCTGCCTCGTCTCCACCTGAACCGCCACGGATCTCGAGGATTGCGTTCTTGCTGTCCTGTGGATCTGCAGGGATGAGCAGGAGCTTGATTCTCTCCTCCCACTCAGGAAGAGTAGGCTCGATCTCTGCAATCTCCTCCTTCGCCATCTCACGAAGGTCTTCGTCCTTCTCTGTAGCGAGGATTTCCTTTGCCATCTCATAGTTCTCGAGGATTCTCTTGAACTCGTTTCCGGCCTCAATGATCGGAGTGAGCTCCTTGTACTCCTTGTTCAGCTGAACGAATTTCTTCATATCTGAGATTACCTCAGGGTCAGAAAGCTGAGCCTGAAGTCCCTCATATTTCTCCTGAAGGCCCAACACCTTCTCCAAAAGTGAATGATCTGCCATATATTATCTTCTTATTATTCAATCAGTTGCGTCATCCGACGCAGTCAAGCACGCTCGTCAGGCGCGCATAATCGTGCAAATATAGTAAATTTATCGGAAAATCAGTCATTTACCTTTGCCGCCAGCAGTTGTTCTACTGCGGCTGGTTATTGTCCTGCGATTGGTTCTTCTCCTGCGGCTGATTCTTCTCCATCAGAGCCTGGATGGCCGCCTGGGCGCAGACGCAGCCGAAGACTGCGGGTATATATGAAATTGTTCCGACCTGAGATTTCTTGTTGCGGTCCTCGCACGGAACTATCGACTCCTTGTCAGGCAGTTCCTCCGAAAAGACCACCTTGAAGCCCTTCTTTATTCCCATATATCTCAAGCGCTTACGTACTATGTATGCCAGCGGGCAGTTGAACGACTTTGACACGTCGGTGATCCTCACCTTGGTCGCGTCGTACTTCGCTCCGGCACCCATAGATGAGACCAGAGGGATGCCTGCATCCATACAGTATTTTATGAGGTGCAGCTTCGGAGAAAGTGTGTCGATCGCATCCACAAGGAAGTCGATCTTATAGTCTCCAAGCACCTCTTCTGCTTTTTCGGCCTCGAGATATTCAGGGATTATTGTAAGGTCCAGGTGAGGATTTATGTCCATAAGTCTTGCTGCCAGGACCTCGCACTTGGGCTTGCCTACAGTCGAGTCCAGCGCCAGAAGCTGGCGGTTCTTGTTGGTCACCGACACATCATCACTGTCGAGGATGATCAGGTGCCCTACACCAGCTCTCACTATCATCTCAGCGGCGTAACCTCCTACGCCACCTACTCCTATCACAGCCACAGTAGAGTTTCTGAAATGTTCCAGCATCTCCTCCCCTACCAGCATTGCTGTCCTTTCCTGCCAGTCGTACATATCCTACAAACCTTTAGCTTTTCCCTCGTCCCAAATAGCGTCCATCTCCGCCAATGTCATATCCTTAAGGTTGCGACCTTTGCGGATGGTCTGCTCCTCGAGGTAGGTGAAACGGCGTCTGAATTTTGCACAAGTACGCTCAAGCGCTGTGTCTGGATTCAGCCCGTAAAGTCTTGCTGCATTGACAGTTGCAAAAAGGAAGTCGCCGAGTTCATCCTCCGCGCGGTCATACGCCGCTGCGCGCTCCTCCTCCGTCGTAGCCGCTGCCATCGCATCCAGCTCAGCCTGATACTCTCCGCATTCTTCCTTCACCTTCTCCCAGACATCCTCCTTCTTCTCCCAGTCGAAGCCCACACCGCGTGCCTTGTCCTGCATACGGTAAGCCTTCAAGAGAGGCGGAAGACCATCAGGCACTCCGGAAAGCACCCTCTTGTTGCCGTCCTTCTCAGTGGTCTTGAGCATTTCCCACTGCTTGATGACATCCTCAGCTCCACCCACTTCAGCGGATGAGAAAACGTGAGGATGGCGGTAGATAAGCTTGTCACACAGGAAATTTATCACATCGACTATGTCAAAATGCTGCTTTTCCTCTCCAATCTTCGCATAGAAGATCACGTGCAGAAGCACATCGCCAAGTTCCTTCGACAGCTCGTGTTCCTCGCCCTTGAGGATGGCATCGCTGAGCTCATACACCTCCTCCAGAGTCTGTGGGCGCAGCGACTCATTGGTCTGCTTCCTGTCCCAAGGGCACTTCTCCCTCAACTCATCCAATATATCCAGAATACGGCCAAAGGCCTCCATTTTCTCTTGTCTTGTATGCATACCTTACAAAATTTAGAACTTCAACCCGGCAAAATTACAAAATTTCAGCAAAAGCACCAGCCATTTCTTTCTGAGCCTCACATCTTTCTCTGACTGCCACTGCTTCTGGCAGGTTCTGGCTCTGGCAGGCACTGGTTCTAACTGCCGCCGGTTCTGGAAGGCAGGGACCTCCGACGGAATTGCTGGGAAAGTGTCGGAGGTCCAGAACTTTCGAGGGGTACCTCCGACGGAAACGCGGGAAAAGTGTCGGAGGTCAGCAGGAAAAAGAAGGGACCTCCGACAGTTTTGTTGTGTTTCTGTCAGAGGTACCCTTATGCTGTTGCCGGCCAGTTGGCTGCCGACGGAAATGCGGGCGCAAAAAGCAAGCGCAAACGGACTATATCTTCACCCCGATGTAGTGCGGGCCGAAGCGCTCGAATGCTGCGCGGTCCAGTTCTTCGCGGTGGTCAGGATGGGCGATGCTGATGAGCTGCTTGGCACGTTCCTGGAGGGATTTTCCGTAGAGATCTACTGCTCCGTACTCAGTCACGACATAATGCACGTGAGGTCTTGAGGTCACGACTCCACCGCCTTCTGTGATGACAGGAGAAATCTTGCTGGCTCCTTTGGCTGTAACGGATGGCATCGCGATGATGGCCTTGCCTTGAGGAGCGAGTGAGGCTCCATATATGAAGTCCATCTGGCCACCGACACCAGAGTAGAACTTAAGTCCGATGGAGTCTGCGCAGACCTGGCCTGTGAGATCGATCTGGAGGGCAGAATTGATGGCAGTCATCTTAGGGTTCTTGGCAATTACGAACGGGTCGTTGGTGTAGCCGACATCCATCATTGCAACCATTGGGTTGTCATCGATGAAGTCATAGACCTTCTGAGATCCCATAAGGAAGGTAGAGACAAGTTTACCTCTGTCAGTCACCTTGTTTGAGCCGTTGATCACACCTTTCTCCACAAGCTCGAGAGTACCGTCAGCAAACATCTCGGTGTGCACACCGAGGTTCTTGTGGTTGCCAAGCTGAGCCAGGACTGCGTTAGGGATGGCTCCGATACCCATCTGGAGGCAGGCTCCGTCATCCACGAGTTCTGCACAATACTTACCGATGGCTGTCTCCACTTCGTTAGGCGCGCTGAAATGAGCAGGCTCAAGAGGAGAATTACCCTCTACGAATATATCGATCATATCCATAGGAATCATCGCATCTCCCCAGGCCCTCGGCACGTGAGGATTCACCACTGCGATGACAGTCCTTGCACATTCGATTGCTGCGAGGGTTGCGTCAACAGAGGTTCCGAGCGACACGAATCCGTGCTTGTCCGGCGGGCAGACCTGCACCATCGCGACGTCGCAAGGAAGTGCGCCGCAGCGGTAGAGCTTCTGGGTCTCGCTGAGCAGTACGGGGATGTAGTCGGAATAACCGGCCTGAACGCTTTTGCGCACATTGCCTCCGACAAAGAATGCCTGATGGAAAAAGACTCCGTCGAATTTCGGATCAGTATAAGGCGCAGAGCCTTCTGTATGGAGATGATGGATGCGGACATCTTTGAGTTCGCCGTTTTCTCCGCGCTTGCAGAGCGCTTCGATGAGCTGATGAGGAGCGCTTGCGACACTGCTGAGGTGGATATGGTCACCCGACTTTACTACTTTGACGGCCTCTTCCGCCGACACGAAGTGAATTGGTTTAAGCATAAATATGTGATTAGATTTTCAAAGATAGTTATTTTTTGGATTCGTATCCATAGAAAATGCCAATCAAACAAAAATGATGAAAAAGGACTGTGCTTGCCGACCCGTATATTTGACAATCTAAGCAAATAATATTAACTTTGTTTGCTTTTTGAAATCAAACAATTCCCGACTAAAATCAGTCTACCAATGATTAAACGACTATTTATCCTTATAGCGCTGACATTCAGTGCATTAAGCGTCAACGCCCAGATCGTCAAAGCCTCGTTCGGTATCAAAGGTGCCGGAGTAGGTACTGTAGTCAGCACTGCTAAAGACGCCACATTCTCCGGCTCAGTAGGTGGAGGAGGAGGAGCATTCTTCGGACTTAAACTTGCAGACTTCTTCGGAATACAAGCAGAAGCACTCTACACAAAGCAGACAATCAACTACGACTTTGAAGAGTTCGCCGACCTCAAAACATACCACGGACTTCAGACATATGTACTTGTTCCTGCAGTAGCACAATTATGGCTGGGCCGCAGCGTAGCCTTGGAGTTCGGTATCCAGAAAGCGATAGGAAAGGGTGAGAATATAATGGGCGGCAACAACATTCCTAAAGATGCAGTAGGTCTACAGGATTATGACAGCTACATTGCAGGTATCAACTTCAACCTCGGCAAAGTAGGAGTGCTGGACTTCCGTTATCTTACCGGAATTGACGGCACTTATTCAAAAGAGAATCCAGGAGCAGTTCAAAGTTTCCAGGTCAGCCTCGGATTCAGACTCTTTTCATCAAAGAAACATCTTTTCAGGTAAGCTATGAGAAGATTTTACACAGCAGCGGCAACGATAGCACTCACATTCTTAGCTATCACCACTTTGGCCAATCCACTCGAGAAGGACACCATCGAAAAAAAGAAAGTCAGAGGAGCTTATGGAGAATGGGTAATGAGTCCTGATATGACAGGAGGAGAGGTTATGGCCAGAGCACTCCACGAAGCAAAGGAAGATGCACTCCGCAAAGCTGGAGTCAGCGAAAGCGTCTGGTCAATCTTCGGTCAAATGTCCACAACGACCAACAGTATATTCTTGGAAGCCTACTCCGAAATGTCCGTATTGGCAATAGAGGGCAAAGTAGCAGTAAACGATAAGAACAGCAGTTGGATCATCAATAAAGCCGGCCTCCCAGTCTACACTGTTAAAATTGACACAGAAGTGACAGTCGACAATAACGAAGAGGACCTGACTTATGCAATCACCACAAAAGGCATAGATGCTCACTACAAAAACTACGACAAATTCTCCTGCTCTTTCACGCTTGACGGCTCAGATTCATACCTCAAGGTTTTCTACTTCAACAACGAGAGTTCAGGAATGATGTATCCGGACTCTCCAGAAGCGAGAAATACGAAATTCAAGGCAGGAGAAACATACAGTTTCCCGATATCCAAGAACGGATCTCAGGCCTCTATTCAGCTAGAGAAGAGCGGAGAAAACCCGGAAAACCTCCTCTTTGTTTTCGTCGCTACCAAGAAGAACTATCCTTATCTCGGCGATGACGACGCCACATCAATCCTTCAATGGATATACAGCATCCCGGCAAATGAAAGGACAATAGATTATAAACAATGCACAATATTCTAACAGATATGAGGATATCCAGATATATAAGCATACTTGTACTTGCAGCGTCAACCGCAATAAGCGCACACGCCGACAAGACCAATTTCAGATGGATCAAGGACATCGACTACAGCACTGTACGCCACTTCAGCCAAGGCCATAGTGCATTCCAGCAGAACGGCAAGTGGGGTTTCATCAACACAGCCGGTGAGGTTGTCGTGGAGGCACAGTACGAAGATTGCCACGACTATATGAACGGATATGCCGCGGTCAAGATCAACGGAGTATGGGGATTTATCGACACCTATCACAACCTCATCATAACTCCTGAATATGACGAAGTCGAAGATTTCAAGAACGGCCTTGCCATCGTCACCCGAAACGGCAAGCTCGGTGTCATCAACACAAAAGGAGAATGCCCTGCCGGCTTCATTTTCGACAAGATTGAAGAATATAAGGACGGCTTTGCTCTGGCCAATGTTGACGGCATCCAATATTTCCTTGACAGCGCCGGAGAGATCATAAAGCTTCATAAAAATTACGACTTTTACAGTTTCTCAAACGGCCTTGCTCCAGTAAGACACAAGAAAAAAGACAAATGGGGATATATTGACAAGAGAGGCCGTCTGGTTATCGAAACCAAATACGACACTGTCCATAAATTCAGCAACAATATCGCCCTTGTAAAGCACAGAGGCCTACATAAGTACATCAAGAGGTCAGGCGGAGAACAATATATCGAAGGTATATCAGGACAGCCCCTCGAATTTGTCAACGGATTTGCCAAGATCAGTGATTACAACGGCCGTAGCTATAGCTTCATCACCAGTGACTTCAAGAAACTACCCGTAACATTTAAGGAGGCCAGCGACTTTTCGAGCCACAATATGGCAGCTGTCAGACTTACAGACAACACTTTGTGCTACATCAATGCAGCAGGAAAAGAAAAGTTCAAGTCTGACTATGATATGATCGGCGACTTCAGCGCCAACGGTCTTGCACTCGTAAAGAAGAACGGAAAGTTCGGATATATCAATACAGATGGAAAGCTCGTGATCGACACCTTGTTCACAGATGCGACCGACTTCCGCTCCGGCCACGCATATGTAGCGACTGAAAACCGCTTCGGTTTCATCGAATACAAGCCAAATTATAAAATGCCAGCCATACTGGTTTCAGACCTCAAGATGACAGATGACGGTGACAACCTGATCTGCCAGGATGAGCCGTTCACTATCACAGCATCAGTACGTAATCCTAGCAACGAAGAGATGAAGAATGTGAAGGTGACCCTCGATAACCAGAGAGCGCACGAAGCTTGGTTCACCATAGCCAATAATGAGATCATCATCTCATCTATAGGCCCACGTACAGACTCTACCGTAGTGTTCCAGTGCTCATCAAATCGCTCAATCGAATCAGGCGAGATCAGTATGAGGATAAGTGCTATTCCTAGCAATATGCTCTGCCAGGATGCAGAAGAAGTCACATTCAAGTCACGTGGAATTGCTGCAAGTAAGCCGGTTCTTAAATCGTATATGGTTTATAGAGCAAACTATACACGTCTTAGCGCAGGTGAGATAATTGACCTTAAGCTCACTGTAAAGAACGAAGGCAAGGACCCAGCCCAGGACATCAGACTTAAATTCATCTGGCCGGAGGGATGCGAAGGAGAAGACGAAGAGGTAACCATCAAGACCTTGGATGCCGGAGCGAGCACGGATGTCCTTACAAGGTTTGCCACTTCATTCCTTATGCCAGAGGAAACCATCGTAGTAGAGATATCTGACGCCACAGGAAAGAACGACACATTCAGATATGTGACATATCAGGAAGGTAAAATGAATGCGATGTGGGACTTTGAGGGTGACAACTCAAGCTACAACCCTTATTCGATGACTATGAATATGGGTGCAATGTACGGCGGTGGTTATTACAATCCTAACGGCACAGCAGATATGGGCATAAGGATGGAGAACAGCAGTCAGAGCGGACTCGGTCAGAAGAAAGAGGTTTCCGAACTGCTTAAAGACATAGTCAAAGTGGCAGAGCCTAACTCCAATAAGTATGCGCTGATTTTCGGTAACGAAGACTACAATCTTGACAGGAGAGGCATAGTTGAAAGTCCTAACGTAGACTTTGCAAAGGCTGACGCTGAAGCATTTATGAAATATGCAATAAACTATATGGGAGTACCTGCAGAAAACTGTATAATTTATCCTGATGCAACATTCAACCGTATGAGGCAAGGTATAGACAAGCTCGCCAAACTCTGCGAGACATCCAGTGGCGAAGCTGAGATTTACGTATTCTATGCCGGTCACGGACAGCCTGAAGAGGGTACCAAAAAGACTTACCTTATACCTTGCGACGGCAACCTGAAGGATCCTACCAGCGGCTATAAGCTGGATGATTTCTACAGCGCAATCAGCGATATGCCAGCGAAGAAGAAGATGATATTCCTTGATGCCTGCTACAGCGGCCAAGGAAGAGCAGCTTGGGCAACTATCGTATATGAAGCTCAGGCACTCAGAGGTAATGTAATCGTGATGACTGCAACTTCCGGCGAAGAGAAATCAATGCCATACAAGGAAAAGAAGCAGGGCACATTCACCTACCACCTCCTCAATGCAATCAAGGAAACTAAGGGTGAGGCCGACATCAAGACACTCTTCGATATGGTTGCAAAAAGAGTGGGACAGACTTCAATCCTCATCAACGATTCTAAACAGACTCCACAGCTCATCACTGGAGAAGGCATCCAGGAAGGCTGGGAAGCTTGGAAGATATACTAAGAAATATGGCGGACACCGAAATGTCCGCCATATTTTTATATCAGAGCAGCAGCCTACTTGGATGCTGCTTTTTCTTTCTGTCTCTTTGTCAATGCTCTCTGGAATTCCCTTGCATTCTTCAGATGTTCTGTGTAACCTGCTGCGAAACGATGGGTACCGTCAAATGCCGGAGATGCGCAGAAATACAGGTAATTGTTCTTGTCCGGATTCAGGACAGCCTCCAGGCAGGCTTTAGGTGGCACATTGATCGGTGTTGGAGGGAGACCTTTATATATATAGGTATTATAAGGAGAGTCAACCTTCAGGTGCTTTTTCAGGATGCGGTTAGGCTCGTAGTTATGGATATATGCAATGGTCGGGTCGGCCTGGAGCCTCATTCCTATCTTGTAGCGGTTCAGGTAGACGCCCGCGATGATCGGGTACTCCTTTGCCTGGAGTGTCTCCCCGCTGACGATTGACGCCAGCACAGACACCTGGGCTGGTGTCAAACCCTGCGCTTGCGCCTTCGCCAGACGCTCCGGCGTCCAGAAGGCGTCATATTCCTTCTTCAGACGATCGAATATATCCTTTACCGACGCTGTCCAATACATCTGGTAGGTGTCCGGCAGGATCATTCCGAAGACATTCTCCGGAGTGAATCCGTACTCCGCCAGGAAGGCCTCGTCATTGAGCGCCGCCATCACCGAAGCCGAGTCCACAAGCATCTGGCTGCCGATCTTCTGGGCTATCCTTTCCTTGGTTCGCATTGTGCCCGAAAGCACGAGATTGCCCGGGGTCTCCCATCCGAAGGCTACCATACGGGCCGCGTATATGCTTGTCGCCTCCGGCTTTATTATATACCTTCCTGGCCTGATCTTCTGTGCCACCTCGACCTCAGCAAAGGCACGTTCCAGACTCTTCGGGCGCACAGTCCCCGCCCCCGCATTGATTGAATCCATCACCTCCTGCGCCGACATATCCGGTCTCACAAAAAGCACATACTCCTTGCTGAAATTCGGCATCTTGTTGTCCACATAGTACCTTCCCAGCACAAATCCAGCCGCTCCCGCAACCACAGTAGCCACAGCTGCACACCATAAAAAGATCTTGGTTCCCTTCTTCATCTTCAAATAAAAGTAAACTTAGTCCCTGTAAGCCTCACACTCCTCGACAGTGATATCTAATGCTGCTGCGATTGCATCCGCAGGCAACCCTGCAGCAAGCATCTTACGGATGGTCTCTGCTCGTCCCTCTGCACGACCCTCTGCACGGACTTCTGCGCGGACTTCTGCACGCACTTCTGCGCGAACTTCTGCACGCACTTCTGCGCGGACTTCTGCGCGGACATTTTTTGTGACTTCAGCTTTAGCTTTCTCTATTTCGGCCTCAATGGTCTCCTGAATTGAATTAAGAATGTCGTTTCTACTCATAACACTAAGTTCAAAAGAAGTTCTTTGATCATTTGTCATTTTAGCTAACTCTGCTTGACGGTAAAGTTCCTCAATCTCTGTGCCCGCTACGCAGTCCGGACAATAGGATTGGTTTGACATATTCTTTATACTGTACAACCACAGATCCTCAAGAGTACTACAGGTCTCAATAGTCCTATCAAATCTATCGATATCTATAAATATCAAAGTTGTACCATCATTAAGTTCACCACCAGTCTCTACATCACGATATCTATAAGTCGCTACATATTCATTACGTCTTTTCTCGCAGCCGTCAAATGTCCAATTCTTAAAATTCAAGAAGCTGACGACAAAAGTCGGTCGAAAATCATAGTTCCACACCTTTCTAAGTTGCTCCTTCTGCCTGCGATATTCCTCTACTGCCTGATTCTGTACAGCAAGTGAAGAATAATAGACAGCTCTCTTGTTGTAGTACTTCTGCGACCAGTTCTGCATCTCGACGATGAACCCGTAACCGTTCTCATCACGGCAATAGACATCAAATCTTGAGGCTCTGTCTTCTTCAGTCATTCCCGGATATTCGTTGGAACGATATTCCAGATGCGTAATACCAAATCCAAACAATCGGTTCAAAAGATTCATCAGAATCCCTTCGCTGCCAGGACGTCCTAGGACAATCTTGAATCCTTTATCCAACGTCAGATCTGCATAGCGGTACAGTTTCCCATCAATAACCTGATAGCTGATCCCATCTATCTCCACCATCCTACATTGCGGAGACCTTTTCGTGTTTTCTTTTCTTGTCATAAAGCTAAATTGGTTTGAATGTTAATACTATTGGGCACAATACCCTCAAATAGAATCATTCTCCCCCTTAGCTTCCCCACAAAAATGCGAAAAAAACAGCATTGACACAACGGACACAAGCAGATTTTTCCTTTTCTTTAACAAACTTTTTCTAAATTTTTAACTTTTTGCTTTTTCTTTAACGAAGTTTTTCTCTTTTTTAAAAGAAAAGTCATCCCCAACTCGACCAGGGGCCTCTCGTCATCCCCGACTTGATCGGGGATCTTACTGTTGCAATTCAAATAAAAATACCTACCTTTGCAACTGAGGAAGTAAAACGTATGTAAGATAGGCTTTCGGAAAAGCAGAAATCCCCGCTAGCGATGCCTTGACCCTTGAGGTAATTCCCATACGTATCCTTGGGGTAAGCATATTGGCAGCCACATCATTTGTGACTGCCATTTTTCTTTCTTAATATTGGAGTCATTGCGGTTATACAATATTGTATTTTAGTCTTATCGCGCTTTCGAACCCCAACCATCAAGCGGACATCTCCTATACCGGGACAACAATAATCCATTCCCAACATCTTCTCAAATTTTGCCTGCTGCTTATTCGCTAATTTTGGTTTATCCACAAAACGTAATCCCTCCCCACGTCATCCCCGACTTGATCGGGGATCTTACTGTTGCAATTCAAATAAAAATACCTACCTTTGCAGCAGGGAAATAAAACGTGAGCCGGAAGGGGGATTAAGTTTTAGCACGAAGTCCTGTCATCTGCCCCTGCAAATGCAATTCCGTCACGACTCCTCAGGCAAAGTTAACAGTAGTCTCAAGATTTTGAGGCTACTGTTTTTATAATTTTCCTGGCATAATCGCAGTAATACAATATTGCACTTTAGTTCCATCCCCACCTTTTTGCCCGACAGTCAACCTTACTGGCCCTATACCAGGACAGACATACTCCATAATCAGCATACTATTGAATCCCTTCTGATTTTTAGTCTTGTGATCAATGCGCTTTTTCTCTTACCACTTCCGTCCCCGTCATCCCCGACTTGATCGGGGATCTAAACAATCAAGGGACCCCACCCGGGTCCCTCAATCTTACATCTCCACATCAAAGTGCTCCTTTCCAACGCTGCAGATCGGGCAAACCCAATCCTCCGGAAGGTCCTCAAACGGAGTTCCAGGCTCAATCCCGCTCTCCGCATCCCCCACTGCCGGGTCATAAACATACCCGCAGATAACGCATAAATATCGGTCCATATAACATCAAAAGTTTGGGGAGGGAAGGGCAAGTTTAGGGCCAGCGAGGCGGCGAATCACAGAAATGTTATCTTCTAGCACTGGTTAGTCCCGGGTATTTGACAAGTGTATCATTAATTTATATCTGACAACTTATATTCGACCGTAAAGTCTCTTGATGTATTACCATATCGTATAGTCACCACTATAGTTATTGCAGTATTATCAGTCATACTTGAACCAGAAACAACTATATCTTTAATATCAAACGACGCTGAACTTAGTGTATACTTTCTGCCGAACTGTCGAGCTTGGTGTTCAATATTAGTTACTCCAGAAGAATAGCTAATATTTTCTGCGCCATTGACATCAACGGATTTAATTGTTATCGTTGGCTTAGGATTTTGATTGTTCTGATTGTGCTGAATATTGATATTATTCACCGTAACACTCAAAGTACCATCATATGTTTTTATGTCCCTCTGCGTCAGCGTACCATTCCCCCACTGATATTCATTTGTAGTCATTCCTTTTACAGACAATGTCACGTTGCATTCGGTTGCTCCTGCCTCTGTCTTAAGCGTTATTGAGTGTCTTCCAGATTGCTTAGGATTTGGCTCATATGTATAGTTGACTGACTCACGAGTAGCAAGCGGTTTCAAGGCATCATCCACAGGAGTGAAGCCATCAAGAACGACATTGACTATCATACCGTCCTCATAATCGGACATATCAAAGTTCAAAGTAACCTCCTGGCTAGCTGTCGAAGAAAGAGTTGTGACCGTCTTAGTGCCTTGAGTAAAGAACACATTTTCAAATTTTCCTCTTCTACGAGGGGCCTCTAATGAAGCAGTCAGATAATGATATGAGTTTAATTCTACTTTTACAGTCTCTGAATTGATCGTTTTCAGATGGAGAGTCTGTTTACCCTCAGCTGTGTCTGTTGATGGTATATACTCATATACTCCCTTTGAATTATTAAATTTCAGCTCATCAGGGTAATCTTCTTCATTAGGTTCCAGGTTAGCCAAAGCCACCTCAACAGGCTGGACAACCCCATCCACAGTCAAGATTTCTGGCATCTTGAATTCAAATGTGACATTACGTCCGGTACCTGCCAAGATACTTGTCGCACCTCCATTATATGACAAATCCGTAAACTCCTTAAATTGATAATTATCCAAATAAGTCTGAGCGGGATTAAAATATTCGTTGAAGACGTGGATAGCAGTCTCACTAATATCCTTATTAGTCTTGAAGTGGCAAAGCAATTTCGTAGACGGTTGGAGAGGATCATAGTCCGACCAATTCAAGGTCTTGATAAAATGGAATGAACTTTGTGTCTTCTTACCCTCGATTAAGCTTAATCCAGTTTCTACAGGCATATGGTCATTATTTGGGGTAATAGAAAGTTTATCCGCCTCTATCAGCAGACTCAAAGGGAACATTGACACAGAGAGACCTCCAGGGATAGTAATAACCAGGTCGAACTCAGATCCACGTTTCTCTGGCACTTCTGACGGGATACATTCAACTTGCATCGTACGTTTAGTCATTACGATGTACTTGACTGTACGCTGCAATATAACGGGAACAGTTTTATCTGTTGGTGTGTATTCCGCATAAAGGCTCATAGTCTGCGTTTTCGGAGTTGAAGCCGGTACAGTCGGAGTCACGAGAATCGAATCCGGATTCGCAGATATAGCAATACGATTTCCCTTGGTCACAGCATTCCCGTTAATAAGTGCAATTGCATCTCCTGTTGCTCCTGAATCATTGTTGACAACCAGATACATTGCATCAGGTAATCCTAATACTTTATTGGCTACATCTCTGTAGAATTCATAAGGCCAATAAACCGGAGCATCAGTAGTAAGCACCCTTTCAGTATATCCAACCTCAAGCGATGCTATACCATCAGAAATATATACAAGTGTACTTGTCTCAATGGCTGATGAGATGTCACCACTACCAGCCGAAGCAGCGGCTTTCTCAGGACTTTCATATCCGCCTCTCTCTACTTCAGTCAGAGTGATGGTGTATTCAAAATTTCTTAACAATGGGAAATAATTTCCGTTATTGTCTCTCAAGTTGATCTTGTAATACTGATCTTTGCCAGCATAGGTTCCGTAAGCGATGATATATGATGGGTTATCAACCGGCTTTTCTCGTTCATAAACGAAATAAGGCTGATCGGCCTTGACTGCCTTACTCCAAGTATCACCTACAGTTGTAAAAGAAGCTCCAACAGGAATATTACCATCATAGCCCTCTGCGATAAGATCCGAATAGTGCCTTTGTTGTGTGCCTTCAAAATACTCCACGAAATCAGCAGTCCTACTGTTGTATGCTGCGAGCATACCACTATTGAGAGTATTCACGACCGCATAGGACTTAAGAGTGAAGTTTGAAGCGTTATCTACCAAGACAATCTTAACGAAATTCCTAACAAGAGGAATGTTTGTAAGTTGACTTATAGTCGTTGGTGAGGGTTGAATCGGTGAACCTTGACCACTGATACTTGGCAATTCTTTCCTATACCAATACAAATCCTCGTTACCGGAAGACTTCACACTTGCCATAACTTTGGCTTCGTCTCCAAATCTCAATTGAGCAGGACCATTTCCAATGAAATGTATTATTCTCTTTGTATCTGACAACGATATTGTTGCTGAATATGCATACCTTGTACCATCTGTCTGAGCCAATGTCGGCGTTGCTTTAACATACTCCAATAGATAACCGACCTCATCAAAAATAGCAAGGTGAAGACTTTTCAACTGTCCTCCCGGTTGATCTGCCATTGCCTTTGTCGCTACGTCCGATTCCGGAAGTGATATATTGAAGCCGATTGTCACCTTGCCTTCCGTCACAGACTCGACCTGGGGCTCAATGAGCTCCTGAGTACAAGCCACGGCAAGTATCGCAACCAAAAGTATATGTAGAAATCTTTTCATCTTCATCTAATCTTATCTGAATTCATTTCTTGGCATATCACCCCAAGTAAAAGTATCGGAAGGAGTAAACGTTCCATTAGCATTTTTATTGCCCAAGCGATAAGACTCACTATTCTCCCAATACCACTCGTCGTAGACACAACGGACTGAATATCCGTTATTATCCGGAGCATATCCTCTATAAGTCATTTGGATAGTTCCATCATCTTGAGGAGCACCAATTCCATGAGCACACCAATATTTGTTACCTGAATAATACAATTGCGGCAAATTACCCTTATTAACCTGAGTCATAATAAACTGAAATTCGGCTCTTGTAGGCATTCTCCATCTGCCTGCAGGATATCCGTCTTCTTGATATGAGGCACACCTCTTCTTAAGATTTTCCATTGTCTCTGATTCGTCATCAGTATAGAGAACAGAATACCCTGAAGCCAATCTGAATTTCGGAGCAATCATATTTATAGTTGGCTCGCCTGCCTCAGCTGCGGCATCATCTTGATATATGATACCTGTCTGTGCCGTCGCATTTGTAAACCGTGCGTTGGCCACAAGTGTTCCATAATAATAATTTAACTCTCTGTTACCATCATATACAGCAGGGCCATTGTACCATCTGGCATCTCCTGCATCATAAGTATATTCTGTATCTCGCGGATCTCCGATTACATAGTTAGTTCCTTCTGTAGTTGTAACGGTAAATACATACATATTAGGACTTGTATTATTATACAAACCACCTGCTGACAGGAAGAAGTCCACATTATTAGGACGGTCGTTGCCAGTATATCCCTGATAACCATTCACATACATATATCCATTTTGGTCATTATTCTGTCCATTGGAGTGGTCCGCGCTTTTCCAGTTGCTATTGGGTTGCGCCTCTGCATAAATAGCTGGATATTGTATAATAGTTATTGTTTTCTCCAGATTAACAGCTGGATTATCAACTTGCTTGATAGTAAATGTTGTCGTATAAGGAGTAAAATCAAAAGTTGAACTATTAATATTATTGTCTAGAGTATTAGTAAAAACAACATATTTTCCATCAGCAGATATTTCCAGCGAATAATCATTGTCAGCGACATCTTTTCCTGTCATATAATTCGGATGTGTACAAGATGTACTAACTATTTGACACTTATGACTACTGGTATATGGAATACTGATTTTATTCTCATTAAACACTTCATATCGTTCTTTTTCAACGACCAAATAACTTCCGCTCTCAATAGTGGAGTCGAAATGAAGAGTGCTTTCGTCATCAAGAAGATTGAACCAATCAGCGACATAATAGGTTGTACTTGAGATTGGAAGGCGAGTCTCCTCTTGATCATCAAAACTACCGAGGACACCGATGTCGATAGTAAGGTCATACCACGTGTTTCTAACAATCTGATCACCGCCTAAAATAACCTTGTACCAACAAGTATTATACTCTGTTTTATCACCATCAGTCTTCGTGCAAGGCAATGAAATTCTGAGATATGGTTCATTTTCATTTCCCACTTCCCATTTTGCCGGATAAGTGTAGAACTGCTCACACTCCCAAAGACCGCCTGAGATAGATTCAAATTCCCTTTGGTTTTCGCCTGTAGAGAAATACTGATAGGTCAGTCCTGTTGGGTCTGCACCAAGAATTGCATTATTGACGCCATTCATCAGCTGTATGGTCATATCGCTAGGATGAGCCTCCCAGTCTCCCCCTGCTGTGGAAAGATCCACCTTAACCTTCACTGACAATTTAGAAGCAACCCTATAAATATCTATTGTTCCTTCTGCCGCAGGTACTCCATTCCTGTTTTTAATCTCCGCAACTCCAAGTCCCTCCATCACAAAGTTGTCTTGAGTAGTGCCGCTTTCAAAAGAGGCTTGCAATGCCAAAGACTTCAAAGTAGAAAGTCTTCTGTCTGCAAGATTATCTATATCTATTGTTGAAGGTAGGTTAGCGATCACATACACATCGCAAGTTGTATAAGGACGAGGGAACAATGTATTATTAAGAATTGCCTCTGGTAAATTTATCCTTATTTTGGTTTCAATCTGGGCATCGAGACCTGTTGAAACGCCCCAAAATGGTTCAGCCTCTTTATTATCAGCTGCCCCATTTACAGGATAGAAGAAATAATGAATTGTCTCTATCTTATTCTCATTCAAACTTTCAATGCCTTGCACCGGGATGCGTGTTTCAGGAGCTGACGTACGAAGTGTTAGGGTAAAATTTCCCTCTTCTGACAGCAACTCGTTCTTAACTAAATCAGCCTCACAAGATGCTAAAACAGCCAAGATTATAACAGATAGTATATATTTCACTAATTTCATAACAATCTACTAGTTAGATGGGAGAATTATGGCATACTTCGTAAGGACCCCGCCTTCACGTTGAATAACCTCGTCTGCAGCAATAATACGTCCATCTGATTTGCGGACCACAAACTTTAAGGTAACCTTATAATCCCTCTTTGGCTCAGCAATAAGTGGCTTCACTGTTATTGTTGCAGTGTTTCCGTCTATCTCACCATTGTCTGGAGAAATGCTAAATGCCTCAACATCACCTTCAAGTGAAACAAGCCAAGTACCTCCTTTAGGGGTATCAAGAGTAAATGAACCTTTAACCGGCTGTCCTTCCTTAATAAAGATCTGCTTTGTAGATGTATGCACATCTGCAGTAGTTTCATCCCAATCTAGATAGTGGTTATTCTTGATTCCTACTGACGAGTCTTTAAAGTCTATAGTCTGAGTCTCTTGTTCCCACGGAACAACAGAAGCGATCAAGTCGACCATTTTATCTGCAAAGACAACATTAACGTGGCATCGTTTTCCTGCTTCCCAAGGCATATTTGGAAGGTTCAATCGTCGCGTAACACGCTTACCGTCAGTCGTATAATCAAGGTACAGCTTATAAGACTCCGGATATTCAATAGGAATTTTCTCGCTATCTATAGACTCCGATGAGTACAAATCTGAAGCAGCTTGAGGCCAGATCAAATGATATTCTCGTGCAGTTGCGTCAATGTTAAAGATGCTATGTGTGCTATTCTTTCTAGTTTCACTCGTATTATTAGGAGCATAAAGAGTATAACCCGCACCATCGTACTCACGGAAAACCTCCTGCGATGAGGTGGCTGTACCATAATCCACATCGGCTGCCCAAACGCCGTCCTGCTGATAATAAATCTTAGCAGAATTAACATTCTTCAGGTCCTCAATCCTAAAAGAATGGATAGTCACATCAAATTCTGATACATTCTCCGCTCCAATGCTGAAGGCAGAGAACAAGTGCTTCATCTGCAATGGCACTTCAGTTATCGGTATGCTGCCGTCGGCCGGATTCTTTTCGTAGTAAATCTCTACTACTTCGGAGTACATAAAGTCGTATACTGGAGAATCTTTGGTAAAGGTAATTTCTGGGATTGTCAAAAAACAATCTTGAGCAACAGTATAATAAGGAAGAGGGACGTTTTCGTACCAACTGCCAGTCATATCAAGCCAACCAAAGAAGCTATTGGTCGACTTGTCGATCCAAAGGAATTCGGGTGCAGTTGGGGTATTGCTAGTGAAATTCCAGCTGCTTCCATTACTCTGCAAAAACACTTCCTCCATATAGTAACCAAACACTCCATTAGGATTAGCTTCGGTACCCGGAGCACGCATATAGTCATAGAGTACCATTTTGTTGCCAACAGCATTGAGAGCGTCGTTATTGAGGATATATCCCGCAACTTTTGTCTGAGGGACATACGGGGCAATGGTTATTACGTCTGATGGTGCACCGTCTGTCGGGTCATCCTTTATGCAGGAAAGGGTGGCCAGGAGGGCGGTGGTGTATATCAATATGTTTCTCATTCGTTTCATTCTTCTGTTTCTTCAGTTTCTTCAGCTTGTTCGTCAGGGACGGCTTGCGCCTTGAACTTGTCTTCAATGATCTCGAGAAGGAACTGGACTTCGTCGATTCCTACTGCGAGGGTGTAGGTGTAGTGACGTCCTGGCTTCAGGTTGGTCTGCAGGTCGCAGGTCTTCAGCACAAGGGTAAAACCAGTGTTGGCTGATGTCCTGTACTCGTACTCCACTGTCACCTTTGTTGAAAGTGCCTGTGGGATAACATTCCAAGGGGTTCCGATCTCGATCGGATTGTTGCTTGTCGGCTGATGGCCCTCAAAGAAGAGCAGCTCCATCTCATCCTCTTCAAGCTCCCACGTCGGCACCGGCAGTGAGTTGAAGGTTCCGCAACATCTTACGCCGTCTATCCATATAGATTTGATGAAGATCTCCTCATCATCCCTTACTCTGTTCTTTACCTCAAAGTCTACCTGTGAGAGTGCGTGATAGAAAGGCATAATCACTGTTCCTCCACATTCCACCTTATCCAGATCTGTCTGAGGGTCTGTGTACAGGAGGTCTTCCTGACTCTCCCTCATATCGTAGGTGCAGCTGGCACCATAGACAGATGTACAAGAACTGAATGACCTCACAGGACTATATCCAATCACCGTCACCTTCTTTTCCCTTTCTGGCCAGAGATGGTCGTCCATCAGGGCCCAGCGGTCGACGTCGCTCATATAGGCATATTCTCCCGATATATATATGTCAGCATCCTCAGCATTGTGACGCCAGCACTGCTCCTTCTCAAGGGTCCAAACGTTTACTGCAAACGGCTGACCCTCAGGGTAATGCTCGATCGAGTACTGCGTCTTCGTCTGAACGTGCATAACCGGATGGAACAAAAGTTTCATCTCCGGATCATATTCTTCCTTATGATTCGTTATGCAGCCTGTGGCGAGCAGCATCAATAATATATATGAGAATCTTATCTTCATTAATTTACGGCAACGTCTCCATTTACATCTTCCCAACCGATTACGGTCGGGCTTATCGTTATCGTATCGTATCCTATACTGATGTTATACGTGTACCTCTTACCTATCACCCACCCTTCGCTGAGTTTGTTCAGCGGAATGGTCGCGGTCTGTGAGATTTCCGGCATCGAAGTTGGCTTGATAGTGTAATTAACCCTAATAAGCGCCGTGTCACTCTCACCGAAGGTCTGCGGAAGCAGGATTGCTCCTTGCGGTATCGTATGGAATTTCACATCGTCAGTGTCTGTAGCTGCCTCGGTTATTACCAGCGATGAATTGTAAATCATATAATTTGTCAAATCATCCAAACCATCCGATTCATCAAATTCATCAGTCGGTGTCCACGCAGGAGCACTTGCGTACTCATCAGTTGTCTCATTCTGGATGTTTTCAGCAAAGCTGCCCTTATAATTTATATTTTCCAGAGAGATGCTTTTCAAGGTTATCGTGTAGCCTGTATATGCTGCCTTTTTCTGAACTTTGAACTTGATGGATGAGAGGGCGTGGTGGAATACAAGGTCAAGTCCCTCGTAGCCGTCGCCTACGCCGTCATTAGTTGTCTTGTTGTAGATACGCTCACTGTACAAAAGGTCGTACTGGGCAGCAAGGTCAGGGATTGTAAAGTTGGCAATGCTCAGACCCGCAGAGGCATATTCAAAGGTGCCTGTACCTGCTCCCGGAGTTTCAGCGTGTGCGCTGAATGGGGAATATGCAGCAAAAGAGAGTTTACCGCTCTTCGGATAGTAATAGCCGCCTGTCCAACCGCCAAGTGCATCTGAATCAGTGTCATCAACTGACGCGTTATAGGTAAATTCAGCTCTATTGATATATGAAACACCTGTATCCCAACCGTTGAAGCCTTCAGAATGGTACACACTGAACACGGCAAAGCTCTCGCTTGTAGGATACTCATCAATCTCTCCAACTACCTTGGTGATACTGCTTACAACTGGCGTGTTGAAACATACGTCACTCTGAACCCTCTCAGGTGCACGCACGTCAACCTTCGTGCAGCCGATCAAGGCCGCAAGAATAGAAATTGATATGAGAATGTCGTGTTTCATAGTCTTTTATTGGCACTCCCTCAGGCGGTCAGGCCTGGGGGAATGTATAAGGATTAGAGAATCTGCGATCCTGCAACTGTCACATCATCCCAACCAGTCATTTCAGGAGAGAAGTAAATCTGGTCAAGATCGAGAGTCAAGGTGTAGATATATCTCTTGCCACGAAGCCAAGATGTTACGTCTTTTGTATCATCAGTTGGATGCTCATATGACAAGTTCGCTTCTGCTACGTTACCTGTTATATATCTACCGGCTTCCATATTGCTGTGGCGAAGATTGTAAGTAACTTTAACTTTTACGTCAGCAAGCGACTGTGGAAGGAGAATAAGGTCAGCTTTGCCTGTTGGATCCGCATATGCTGAAACCGTAGTAGTTGAGTTCACAGTTATACCTGCGCCTGAATATGCTGTATAGTCAACATCGCCTGAAGTACTCCAATCAGTTGTAGAAGCGACTGGTGTAGCTGGTGTTGATCCATCAGTTGCATCCACCAACTTCTGGCTAAATGTACCCGTGTTATCCGCATTCAACACTTCTATCTTTGTGACAACAAATTCATAATTTGGAGTACCATCAGTATGGCCTACCAACTTATCTGCTGCTTTAGCCTGGAAAAGAATTGCAGAAAGTGCGTGATTGAACACAATGTCGACTCCATAGTATTGGTCATTAAGTTCTGTATCACCTATTTGATCAGCTTTTGTTTTGTTATAAGCCCTGTCGCTAAAAAGCAAATCGACATTGGCAGAAGCATCTACAGTATAATCTTCAAACGTGATTCCTGTTGCACTATGCGACACTCCAGTTGACATATATGGAGAATATGCAGCAAAAGTAAGTGTCGAGCCTGAGGTCTTTGGCCAATAGTAACCAGCAGCTGTCCATCCACCATCAGGATCCTCACCTGCTGGTGCAACGTTAGCTACCTTTACATTATTCATATAATTAACACCACTTGCAAAGCCATTAAAGTTTGCAGTGTAATAGAGAGCGAATACTCCAAAGGGTTGTGTATCCGGATAGATTGAAACCAAATCTACTTTTGTAGGAGTACCTACAACCGGAGTCGCGAAGGTAATCTCCTGCTGCTCTGTTACTGACGGAGCGAGCTCGTTCTTTGTACAGCCTACAAGCGCTGCGCCTGCGATTGCTGCGATGAAAAATAACTTTTTCATAATCTTGAGTTTTTATTTGTTAATTTCAATTGTTTTCGTGGCACACCCGCAGGCGGTCAGGCCTGTGGGTGCAGTATGTCTTAATTAAAACGCAGGATTAAGGTCTGGAGTATAATCTGTCCAAGGAGCCACATATGGTTCGAAGTAGATAGTATCGAGACCAATAATGATGTTGTAGATGTAACGGTATCCCCACTTCCACTCTGTAACAACGTTCTTAAGAGGAATATCCAATACCTGCTCAAGAGCGATGCTGTCTGGGCTCTGGATTGTATAAGTAATTACCATCTTAGCGTCATCTGCAATTACCTGAGGAAGAAGAATGAGGTCAGTTGTTCTCTTGCCATCTGCAGCAACAGGAGCTACTCGGGTATCATTGCAAGTGTAATACTTCTCTGTGTTAAGAAGCTCATCTGCAGCAACTGTATAGGTGATAGCATTATTCTCATCCTTCCACAGATCAGCGTCAGCTGTTGTAGTTGCAGTGCCATCGTCTGCGAGTCCCTGATTGAAGTTACCATATGACTTCACATTAGTAAGCTCAATTCTCTTGAGAGTGATCTTTGTGCCAGTATATGCCTCGCTCAAACGTGCAGTGAAAAGTATTGATGACAAAGCGTGCTTGAATGAAATGTGAACACCTGTGTATGGGTCATACAGCTGATCAGCTCCTGGCTGAGTTTCATATGATCCACCGATTGTTTCGTCATCTACCTTCTTTTTATCATAAGATCTTTCGCTAAAAAGCAGATCGACCTGCTGAGCAGCATCATTGCTTACGACATAATCACTGAATGTGATACCTGTTGCACCTACATTTGCATTTGCTGCTACTGATGATGGGGCATAAGCGATAAATGTTAGTGATCCATTCTTAGGCCAGTAGTACTGATTACCCACAGTTTTCCAGTTTGAAGAACCATCATATGTAACAACTTGTTCATTCATATAAAGCTGGCTCTCTGCAAAATTTGTATATGAACCACCCGCAAAATAATGAGCCCATACTACAAAGTCATTTGAAGTAGGATAGTTGTTCAACACCTCATTAGGAGCCTTTGTTGTTGGATACAACACAGGTGCTTGGAAAGTGATCTCCTGCTCAGCCACTGGAGTCACCTCATTCTTTGTACAGCTTACAAGCGCTGCGCTTGCGATAGCTGCGATGAAAAAGAACTTTTTCATTTTGTTTTGATTTAAGTTGTTAATAGTTAATTTTTAATTGTTTATTGTTTGTTTTGTTTGTTTTCTTATTATGGATTCCTCGGCAAGCTCGAAATGACAGAGACAAGCTCGAAATGACATATACCTATACATTATATTATAATGTCTGATTCTACGTCGTCCCATTCGTCTACCGATGGCTGGAAGCCTCCTCCTGTGTTGGTTCCGGAGCTTGGCGGCGGATCTGGGATGGTGATCGTCTGGTCAAGCAGGAGCCATTGGTGTTCGACTGCTTCTGGGGTGTCGAAGTCTGCGGAGATGTTCATTGTTGTTGTGTATGGTACTCCGTAGGTTGTCATAAAGTCGAAGGTGAGTTCGAGGACGTTGTCCATATCCTGTATTCGGCCGAACATTCCGAAGGTTGTGTATATCACCGCCTCGTCTTCCTTAGTCCTGGCTTTGTTGGCATCGGTCAGCATCTCGAAGTAGACAATCACCGGATGCTCGTGGTTGACCTGACGGGTCTCGAGGCTTATCGAACCTGACAGACCTTCAAGAAGAGAGACTGCTGATGAAATCCACTGGGCTCCCTTTACCTTGACCTGCAGGAAGTAGGACTTGACGATACTCTCTGCGTAGAAGTGTAGGGTGCCATCAATTGCCCTGAGGGTGTCCACGTGCTCCTTATATGGAATAACGAGTTCGTCGCTGTTTGCCACAAAGAGGTGGTCTGGGTCATATACGATACTTTCTACCAAAGGGCCCTTTCCTTCCGGATCTGTCGGTGCCTTTCCTTCTGCCTCTCCCTGGGCGGCCTGCTGGTCATTCTGATTCTCCTTGTTCTTTGAAGGTGAACGGCTCGGAATCTTCGTATAGAGGTGAGATGCGATCTCGTTCGTATATGCGTTTATATAATAATGGTTATTACCTGCTCCGATGATGGTCGATTCTGTGTCGAAGTTATATGCGATGAGCTTGTACGCACCTGGGTCGGCGATGATATATCCATCATAATAGTGGCCGTGCTCGTCGTGGCCCTGGTTACGGAGGTACCTCTCTGCCTTTACGTTACCTGTTTCAGGGTCGGTGAGGATGACGCGTAGGACTGTCGGTGACTTGTACTCAGGTCTCGCGTAGTTCTCGTTGTAGAAGCCTGTGGTCACGTTGAGGAGCTCTTCGTTGACATATACCTTTACATAATGGGTGTTTGACACTTCCATAAGCGGTCGCTTCTCGCAGGAAGCGGCCAGGAGGATGACGCAGAGGGTAAAGACTGCGCCGAGTATGTTGGTCAGTCTTTTCATCATCTGGTCATAAATTTTGTTCTCTTGATAGGAATCACGAGGCTGACTTCAGCCTTCGTAGGGCCCCAATAGTGAAGTGTACCGGCGTTGTTGCGGTCCTTGATGAGGATCTGCCAGTCTTCGGTAGGGATATAGTGCTGATATGGGATCTGCGCATATCCGCCGGATATGCTGAATTCCATATGGAAGTGTTTGCTTACAGGGATGGCAAAGCCGTAAGTGAGGCCTGCGCTCCAGAATGTGAACTGGTAGCAGCCGAAACGGTCCCACTGAAGGTCACCGTCACCGCTCCATACGTGAGCGCCGATGAAGTGTCCGAGGAGGTTATTTCCTCTAACATTTTCATTCGGGTGTGTCTGCTTGAACCAGTAGCGGAGCTCTGGACCTACTGAGAGGAACTGGAGGCAGTGTCTGTTGTCTGTTGTCTCTTGTCACCCACCAAGGTGTGTGCTGCTGGGCCTGGATGGAGAATTTCCTGCCGAGAGGCACCTCAATGGCGTAGTTGAGACCTGTTCCGAGATCATATAATAAGTTGGTCTTGAGAGCAAAGAGGGTACGTTCCTGCTCAAAGATTATAGGTTTCTCTTCAGGACGGATGATAGTGACTGAATCGACTTGGTGAGTCATTTCAGCCTTCAATGCCTCATCCATCTTAGCGGCAACCTCTGGCATCGGATCGATGATTTCCGCCCACACGCAGATCCAGGTTGCAGCACGAAGCTCCGGCATATACCTACGGATGAGGTATTTCCAGGTTATACCCTCGTTCAGCTGCTGAAGTCGCCATTTCCTGGTCTCGTCGCTGATTCCTTTTGTGCGAAGTATCTTGAGGACT
>JAFVOX010000036.1:0-2881 GCA_017505605.1 Bacteroidales bacterium | reverse complement strand
GGTGCTTGTGGAGAAGTCTCTCAAGGGCTGGAAGGAGATCGAGTATGAGGTGATGCGTGACCGTTATGACAACTGCATAGCCATCTGTAATATGGAGAATTTCGACCCTCTCGGAATCCATACAGGTGAGTCTATCGTTGTCGCACCGACCCAGACCCTCAGTGCAAAGGAATGCCAGTTCCTCCACGATCTGGCAATCAAGATGGTTCGTCATATCGGCATCGTCGGAGAATGTAACGTCCAGTATGCATACGACACCGACTCTATGGAGTATTATGTGATCGAGATGAACGCCCGTCTCAGCCGCTCATCAGCCCTTGCATCTAAAGCGACCGGTTTCCCTATCGCTTTTGTTGCAGCCAAGATCGGTCTCGGATACGGACTTTTCGACATCAAGAACTCTGTAACCAAGCAGACTCCTGCTTTCTTCGAACCTGCCCTTGACTATGTCGTGGCAAAGATTCCGCGCTGGGACCTCTCTAAGTTTACCGGCGTATCGCGCAAGATCGGTTCATCAATGAAGTCTGTTGGAGAAGTGATGTCTCTCGGACGTAATTTCGAGGAAATCATCCAGAAGGGTCTTCGTATGATAGGTCAGGGAGCTAACGGCTTCGTGGGCAACAAGGAAATCAAGGTTGACGATATAGATCAGGCGCTCAATGAGCCTACAGATAATCGAATCTTTGTGATTTCCAAGGCAATGCAGGCTGGTTACAGTGTCGATCAGATCCACAGTCTTACCAAGATAGACAAATGGTTCCTGAACAAGCTGCAGGGTATTGTCGACACTCACAAGGAGATGAAGAAATATGACAACTGTGAGCAGATGCCGCTTGATCTCCTCAAGAAGGCCAAGGTGCAGGGATTCTCTGATGTCCAGGTGGCCAATGCTCTCTATAAGAATATGGACAGCGAGATGGCTGAGGATATCGTACGCGCATTCCGTAAGTCCAAGGGCATCGTTCCTTGCGTGAAGCAGATCGACACCCTTGCGGCAGACTATCCGGCTGCAACCAACTATCTCTATCTTACATACGGCGGTAATTTCAACGACGTAAAATATCAGCACGACAAGAATTCCGTAATTGTCCTCGGATCAGGCGCTTACCGTATCGGTAGTTCAGTTGAGTTCGACTGGTGTTCGGTAAATGCTCTCCAGACCATCCGCAACCAGGGATATAGGGGAGTGATGATCAACTACAACCCTGAGACAGTTTCTACTGACTACGATATGTGTGACCGTCTCTATTTCGACGAACTCACATTCGAGCGTGTGATGGATATCCTCGACCTTGAGAATCCTCACGGAACAGTGGTTTCAGTAGGCGGACAGATCCCTAACAATCTGGCTCTCAGACTCGATCAGAACAAGGTGAACATCCTTGGAACCAAAGCGACTTCGATCGACAAGGCTGAGGACCGTCACAAGTTCTCATCAATCGTGGATGCTCTCGGCATCGACCAGCCTAAGTGGAAGGAACTTACCAACTTCGATGAGGTGGACCAGTTCATTGACCAGGTAGGATTCCCTGTTCTGGTGCGCCCTTCATACGTGCTTTCCGGTGCAGCGATGAACGTCTGCTACAACCACGAGGAACTCCGCAACTTCCTCGGTCTTGCTGCAGAAGTGTCTGAGAAACATCCTGTTGTGATGTCTGAGTTTATGCAGCGCTGTAAAGAAATCGAATTCGATGCAGTAGCTGATGGCGGTGAGGTGATAGCATATGCTATTTCAGAACACGTGGAGTTTGCCGGAGTACACTCAGGTGATGCTACCATCCAGTTCCCTCCGCAGAAACTGTACGTTGAGACAGTCCGTCGTATCAAGAAGATAGCAAAGAAGATCGCTTCTGCTCTTGAAATCACAGGACCATTCAACATCCAGTTCCTTGCAAAGGATAATTACATCAAGGTGATCGAGTGTAACCTTCGTGCTTCAAGAAGTTTCCCATTCGTTTCCAAGGTGCTCAAGATCAATATGATCGAACTTGCGACCAAGGCTATGCTCGGCCTCAAGCCGGCTGCTCCACGCAAGTCTGCGTTTGACCTTGACTATGTGGGTATCAAGTCATCTCAGTTCTCATTCTCACGTCTGCAGCAGGCTGACCCTGTACTCGGAGTGGATATGCACTCAACCGGTGAGGTGGGTTGTATTGGTGATGACTTCAATGAGGCTCTTCTTAACTCTATGCTCTCAGTAGGATATGAGATTCCTAAGAAGAATATCCTCATATCTTCAGGTAACGCGCTTCAGAAGGCTGACCTTCTCAATGCCTGCCGCCTCCTTCACGAGAGAGGATACAAACTTTATGGAACAGAAGGATCAGCCAGGTACCTCAATGAGAACGGTGTACCTGCCGAGCGTGTGATCTGGCCTACGGAAACTCAGAATCCGGAACTTGCAGGCAAGTACAAGGCAGCGATGGATATGCTCGCCAACAAGGAACTCGATCTTGTGATCAATATTCCTAAGAACTTCTCCCACAAGGAGTTGACCAATGGATATTATGTCCGTCGTGCGGCAGTGGATTTCAATATTCCGCTCATCACCAATGCTCGTCTTGCAACGGCATTCATCCGTGCCTTCTGTGCTATGTCAATAGATGATATACAGATAAAGAGTTGGGATCAGTATTAACGGTTCCTGCTTCATATCCCCTGCAATCAGGGAAAGTCTATAACGTCTGCTGTAATCCAACGGCAGACGTTTTTTCAAACTCCCTGGTCATACATCACGGATAAGGCACAGAAATTGACTTGCCTGCTGTCAGTGTGTTTTTTAAATTATTTGTGATATGAAAAAAGTTATGTTAGTAGTAGTGTCCTTTGCTGCCCTTATGGCGGTGATGACAGGTTGCAACAATAATGCGAAGCAGGAAAG
>JAFVOX010000035.1:0-115725 GCA_017505605.1 Bacteroidales bacterium | reverse complement strand
CTTGCACTTCTCCCATACGTAACAGACCTTTTGAAATAATAAGGAGGACAGCAATATGGAGATTATTCTTAAGAAGGATGTGGCAAACCTTGGCCACGCAGACGACATCGTCAATGTAAAGACAGGATACGCTGTCAACTACCTTATCCCACAGGGCTTCGCTATTATGGCAACTCCTTCTGCAAAGAAGGTACACGCTGAGAATCTTCGTCAGCGCGCTCATAAGATCGCTAAGTTCGTAGGTGATGCAGAGGCACTTGCTGCTAAGCTTGCTGAGACTACAGTACAGGTTGCTGTAAAGGTGAGCGAGTCAGGCAAGATCTACGGTTCAGTAACTACAGCTCAGCTTTCTGAGGCTCTCGCAGCAGCAGGAATCGAGGTTGACAAGAAGGACATCACTGTTGAGGCAGCTAAGGAGCTCGGTACATACGAGGCTACTGTTAAGTGCTACCGCGACATCAAGGGTACTTTCAAGTATGATATTGTAGCTGAGTAATCATCAGCGCACAAATAGAAAAGGTCGGTTAAGCAAAACTTAACCGACCTTTTTTATGCTAAAGGGAAATGCCCCGGATGTGTATTTTCTCGAAATTCAGCAAGTCGAGGTAGACAGGGAATGACGGTTCGTCGTCTGATGGGTTGAGGAACAGATTAACGAGTTCTGATCCGCCTTTCCTGCAACGGAAGTCGCCGTTCTCGTCAAGGTCTATAAGGTAGAAGTCAACGTCCAGTACAAAATTGTCAGAGTTGCCGGGGTCGTCTGTAAGGAACTCTTTATGCACATAGCTGGAAAGCCTGTTGCTGGTGCAGTCAGATTCGGTCAGAAGGATCTTGATGTTGCCGTATGCTATGTCTGATATGACTGCCTTTTCTGAATCTACATAGTATAAGAAATCAGTTGTTTCCTGAGTCGCCTCCAGATGTTCTGTATATTTTATATGGGCAGTAGAGTAGAGATGTCCGCAGAATTTCTCCATTTCATCTCTTCCTGTAAGTTCAGCGAAATCGCAGCCGAAGTGAGCCAGACCTGTCTTCCTGAGTTCGTCAATGCTGTAATATGTGAGGCACGGCTTGTCCTGTCTTCCCATTATACGCTCTCTATGGGAAATTTCAACATTGCCTGGAGCTATGCCGTGTTCAGTGTGGACAGTGATCTTGTCCAGACTTTCAGCCTCCTTTCCTATGACCGTTCCGACACTGATGTCATTCCGTAAAGATGCCACGGGATAGAATTCTGTAAACAGTGCCTCGGTTGAGCCGTCTGTAATCAGGGTGTCCGTCTTTATATACGATGGGGGAACAACTACCATCCTGAAGATCTTCAAGTTGTCAAAATACTCTTTGCTGGCTTTGTAAGCCTGTTCATTGAAGTCATAGACGTAGTACAATCCTTTGCTGTCATAGAGATTCTTCATATATTGAGAAGTGCAAGGATTGTAAGGTATGCCTGGAGAATAATCGTCAAACAGGAATCTCTCCTTGCCGTCAACCAGCATCTCGACTTCATCAAAGAACTGACTTGAGTAAGAGGTGTCAAACTCAAAGTCCCACTTCCATAGTCCGTTACCTTTTTCAAGTCTGATTGTGTCAGGCTCCTCGCTCCACTTTGAGGAAGGAAACCTGAGCTCTACGTCGTGTCCGCTTCTGTTCATAAACACAATTTCTGTAAATTGGTGGTTGCTGTCATCAAGACCGCCGACGTAGCCGTAGCACCCGCTCAGCAGGAAGCTGAGCAATATTAATATATATAATCTTCTTTCCATTAGTTTTCCTCCGTGCTTATGATTGTCCAGTCAGATTGTCTTACAGAGTAGGCGCAGAAATAGCCGCAGCCTTTCATTACGTTTGTGTAGGCAAATGAAGGCGATGAGAATCCTACGTATGCGAAAGGATTGTAGGCAGCGTCATAGTCTGCGTAGAGATGGTGGTACATTTCCTTTGACAGTTTGTAAAGATGGAAACGTATTGATCTTTCACTGCCGCCACCCAAAGTCGTGTAATATTTCAGGTCGTAGACATTATCCTCCTCATCGGAGTCTGCCCATATATAGAGAGTCAATCCGTTAAGTCGAGAAATGATAGGGGCATATGAGAACGGATTGATACTTAGCTCATTGTGGCCTATAGGTGGCAGTGCGGAATCATTCGAGTACCAGAACTCGTTCTCTCCTGTAATAAATTTATTACGGATCTCTACAGCTACTGCATAATAGTCATCAGTCTCCTTGTTGTCATCATAGGTGAATCTCAGGCAGTCCGTTCCATTTTCGTCAACATATCTCTCAGCTGTGTAGTCAGGAAATTTGCCGGGTACTGTTGTGTAAGCTGTCACCCTATCCATACCCTCTGCGCTGAAAGTCAGCTCAAGCCTGTCGCCTTCCTTGAATCTTTCGCCGCTGAGGCAGATGCCATAATTCGCGATCTCACTTGAAGTGACCTCTGTTTCCTTGCCGTTGCTCCTTAATGAATAAGCCGCAGATTCAATGGTCATATCGGCTCTGCCTGACATCTGGACAGGGACAGCCTTATAGACATTGACATTAGACAGGGAGTCTGCACATATGTAGGACATCATACAGATGCAGGGCTCCAGGCCATTGTCCGGAATCTCGAAGCTGTACCTGCATCCGGTCAGAGCCGGGATAAGCAGCAGGAGCAGTACTTTATCATATATATTCTTCATCTTCTAAAACTTTAGTGTGTAGCTGAATGACGGCAGTATCGGGATGATGCCGAAGGCTTCGCCGATGAAATTGAGTCCGTAAAGGTTGTCTTCCGTAAAGTTATAGTCATCGCCAATGTAGGCAAGGATCGGGTTTACGCGGCAATAGGCATTGTAGACACTGAGATTCCATATACTCTCGTTTCCTTTCTTTGTGGTCTTCCTGAAGTTGAATCCTACATCGAGTCTGTGGTAGTCCGGCAGTCTGAGGTTGTTAGGCATAGAGTAGAATGTGTCAGGCCAGCTTCCGATTTCATCAGGTGCCAATGTGTGTGCTTCGGCTGTTATATATCCTCCGCTGTGATAGTTCCAGCTTCCGTAAACTTCGCATTTCTTGCCAAGCTTTCTTGTAGCTGTCAGAGTGAGCTTGTGCCTGTTTTCATTTCTGTCGCTGTACCATTCGGGGTAGAACTCCTCGAAGTACCTCTGGCTCCAGGAAAGTGTGTAGTAGGCTGCAAGAAATGTCTTCTCGTCTGCCCATTCCAGTTCTGTCTCCAAGCCCCAGGAGCGTCCCTTTCCGGTGATCATCGTTTCCTCCCAAAGATGTACCGGAGGATAGAAGCCCCATTTGCCACGGAACTCCAGAAGGTTGTCCATAGTCTTGTAATAACCTTCAGCACTGAACCTTATGTTGTGAGGAAGGTTTGAATAGACTCCACCTGACACCTGTCTTGAACGGCTCGGTGCAATCTTGTCTGTCGAAGGCATCCAGAAATTCGTAGGCAGCTGGAGGTAGTTCGAGGCAATCTGGTGGTCATTCTGGACCATCTCGCTGTAGGACAGTTTCAGTGAAGTGTTCTCTGTCAAGCTGAACCTGAGTGCAGCTCGTGGCTCAATGCCGTGGTAAGTCTTGTCTCCTGTGAATATCGCGGCATATCTCAAACCCGCATTGGCTGTGAGCTTGTCTGAAAATACTATCTCATCTTCCACATAGACTGCAGGCTCGGCAGTGTTTCTTGTCTCTGTCTCTTTAAGCTCCTGTTCTACAATGGTTTTTCCTAAGAGGGTCGCCTTGAGCTGCGAGAAATAATCCGGTGAATAGATGTGGTACTGGACTGCTGCTCCATATCTGATGTGGTGCCCGGCTGCGGGTCTGAGGCTGAAATCAGCCTTCACCCCCACATCCGACGTCCTGGATCTGTTTTCTCCGTTCTTGAATGTGCTCGTCACTATGTCTTCCATAGCTCCTTCGCGCATATTTTCTGAGAATGCAAAGAGCGAATTGTAACGGCTGTAGTAGGCCTTCAGATTGAATTCGTGGTTGTCTGCAATCTTATAGTCCCAGTTCACCTGACTTACGAAGTTTCCCCATTCGATACCCATAACAACGTCGCTGTAGTAAGATTGTTCGGTTCTGTCATCGTCGTCGTACTCCTCATAGGCCTCTCCAGAGATGAATTTCATTGCGTCGCGCCCGCCGTACAGGTCAAATGAAAGCTTGCTTATGTCAGAAAACTTATGTGTGATGTTGGCATTCAGGTCCCAGAACGCATATTTTATTCTGAAATCTCTCTTCTGCTGTCGGCTTATTATCAAACTGGCAGGCTCTGTGATGACATCCAGCCAGCTTCTTCTCAAACCAAAGTTGAAGGAAGTCTTGTTCTTGACTATTGGTCCCTCAAACTGAAACCTGCCGTCCAGCAGGCCGATTGAAAACAGTCCGTGGTACTCCTGATAGTCTCCTTCTCTGGTCTTGACGTCAACAACGGAGGACAATCTGCCTCCGTATCTGGCGGGGAAACCGCTCTTGTAGAAGTCAAGCGACTCTATCAGATCTGTGTTGAATGAAGAGAACAGGCCGAGAAGATGGCTGACCTGGTACAAGGGTACGCCGTCAAGGAGGTAGAGGTTGTCGGATCCGTCTCCGCCTCTGACATACATTCCTGAAAGCAGTTCGGTTCCTGTCGCTACACCAGGTTGCTGCTGCAGGGTCTTGATGACATCGGGAGAGCTCAGTACGGAAAATCCCAGATCGAACTCTTTCTTGTCGATCTTTTTGAATCCTGTCTGAGTCGTGTTAAGATCCTTCGCTATAAGACCGGTGACTATGGACTCATTCAGCGTGTCGTGCTGCTCCTCTATAAATATTGTGTAGTCCTTTGGCTTGCGCTTCTTGTTCTTATAGGTCAGAACAATGTACTTTTTCTGTACCTCCCACTGAATTTCAGTTCCCTTGAACACTGCGGCCAGGCACTCTTCAAGAGTCTGGCGTTCAGGGTTTATTCGTGCATTTGACGGGATGTCAAGTGATATGGAGGAGTCATATATGAAATTGACGTCATAGTGCAGGTGTATGATTTCCATCTGCTCCCTGACCGTGGGCTCTTCCTTGCCCCTTCCGACAGCCTCAGCCCCCGACACGACCATTAGAAGAAGGAGCACGGTAATCTTGTAAAACAGTTTCATAAAGTCAGTTCAGTTTTAAATCCACCTATATGACGCACAATATAACAAAAAGTACTATTTATATATAAAAAAAAGGACGATTCTATGAATCATCCTTTTTATCAATATATTTATTTGTTTTCCTTCTCCTTCTTTTCAGCTTCGACTGTCGGAGCGGATTCCTTGTACTTGAAGCGGCGGATCTTCTGGGTCGCTGTCTTCTCGAACGGTTCCTTCATCACCTCGACAGAACTTACCTGTGAAGCCTTGCTGACGTTCTTGTTGGTGATTTTCAGTAGTTTAGCCTTCCAAGCGTCGAGCTTTTCGTAAAGCTTGTCCTCGCTTTCCTTGTCCCACTGGATGTAGTTCTCTGCCGGCTGGACAAGTGCCACGAGCTTTCCGTCACGCTCTACGACGATAGACTCGCCTACACCCTCTACGTTGTTGATCACGTTCTCGATCTCCTCCGGATAGATGTTCTCGCCTGAAGGTCCGAGGATCATATTGCTGTTTCTTCCCTTGATGAAGAAGCGGCCTTTCTCGTCCTGGATTGCGATGTCGCTCGTCCTGAACCAGCCGTCTTCTGTGAACACGCTCTTGGTCCTCTTAGGGTCCTTATAGTAGCCGAGCATCACGTTAGGTCCCTTTGCTACAATCTCGCCTTCACCTGTCTCTGGATTTACATTGTGGAGCTTGAGTCTTACATTATATACGGGATAGCCGAATGAGCCTACAGTTCTCCAGCCTTTCATTGAGTATCCCAGGAGTGGGGAAGTCTCGGTAAGACCATAACCGATGGCGTATGGGAAGCCTGCCTTAAGGAGGAAACTTTCAACCTCAGGGTCGAGTTTTGCACCTCCGATTCCGTAGAACGACATATGTCCTCCGAATGTCGCCTTGAGTTTCATTCCGATAATCTTGCACATCAGGCCGTTCATATTCTTGCTCATCCAAGTGAGAGTGCGGCTCTTCTGGATTGTCGGAAGAACGCTTCCTTTGTAGACTTTCTCGATGATCAGAGGTACGGTGAGCATAGTTGTCGGCTTGACAATCTTCAGAGCCTTGAGCAGGAGTGACGCTACAGGCGGCTTAGGAAGATAGTAGACTGTAGCGCCGCAATACATCGGATAGAGCATACTGATAGTCATCTCGAGTGTATGTGCCATCGGAAGCACAGAGAGCCATCTGTCCTTTTCTGTCCTCTTGCAGGAGTGGTAGCAGGTGATGACATTTGAAGCGAGGTTTCTGTGACTTAGTACGACGCCCTTTGCACTTCCGGTTGTACCTGATGTATATATGATCGTAGCTATGTCATCTGGTGTAGGGACTGAAGTCCTTCCGTCGCAGGTGAACTGATCATCGTCCGCGTGGAGGATCTCAAGCGTGTCTACATCGATTACTAATGTCATTTTCTCGCGAACTTCCTGACTGATCCTGGAAGCGAGCTTCTGTGACACGAAGATCACCTTACTCTCGGAGTGCTCAAGGATGTTCAGGACCTCGTTAGCTGAACTGTCCGGTAGAATCGGAATTGCGATTCTACCGAATGGTACGACGCTGAAGAATGCTACAGACCAGTTCGGCATACTCTGTGAGAGGATGGCAACCTTGTCGCCGGCGCCGATGCCGTACTGTGTAAGGAGCTTTGAGATGCTGTCGCACTTGCTCTTGAATGTATGATAGGTGTAACCTCCTTCCTTGGTGTCATACCACTGTGTGTACTGCTTCTTTGCGTACACAGTGGTGGCATACTCATACAGCTTGGCGATGGTGTCGACATACTTCTCCCTCATCCGCTGCATTCGTTTGTAGAGTTGAATCATAAAAATGTCATTTAGGTTTAATACAGGTTGCTGTTAGTGTGTGGTGTACATCTCAGGATGCTTGCCCACAAGGTGCATCTCCTCATAGAGAGCCTGAATACGTGCAAGATCAGCCTTTGCGTCATCTGTAAGCTCCACCTTCTGTCCGCGTCCTACGCGCTTGGTGCCCCAGTCAAAATAACCCATATACACAGGACAGCCTACTTCGCGTGCGATTGTGTGGAATCCGGCCTTCCAACGCTTTACTGCCTGTCGTGTTCCTTCCGGGGCAAGAGCGAGGTGGGCGACCTTCTTGGTCTTCATCTCTCTGATCACGCTGAGCATCACATTGCTTCCTTTCTTTCTGTCTACAGGGATGCCGCCAAGCTTGCGGAGGAGCCATCCGAGCGGGCCCCAGAACAGTTCACCCTTGACCATACAGTAAGGTTTGCCTCCTACTGATGTGTAGTAGAGATATGAAATCACGAAGTCCCAGATGGATGTGTGAGGGACTCCAAGGATAATGCATTTATCTTCTGGAACCACCGGCTCGACTGCTGTCCAGCCCATTACGCGGAGTAGCCATCCGCAAAACTTTTTCCACATATAATTTACAATTAGGTTTAGATGTCTATGTCTTCCAATTCCTGTGCTGTGCGGAGGTTCTGTACGATGAAGTTCTGTCTTTCTGTGGTGTTCTTTCCCATATAGAACTCCATAATGTCTGAGAGAGGCTCCTCGTCGCTGAGGCGGACCTTGTCAAGACGCATATCCTCTCCGATGAAGCCTGTGAACTCGTCCCACGAAATCTCTCCGAGACCTTTGAATCGTGTGATCTCCACCTTGCCCTTGGCAGACTTGATGGCAGACTCCTTCTCCTCGGAGTTGTAGCAGTACTTCACTTCGTTCTTGGTCTTGACTCTGAAGAGAGGGGTCTGGAGAATGAAGACGTGGCCTCTTCTGATCAGGTCAGGGTAGTACTTCATAAAGAATGTGAGCACAAGCATACGTATGTGCATTCCGTCGTCATCGGCATCGGTTGCGACGATGATCTTGTTGTAGCGGAGGTCGTCCACATCCTCCTCAAGGCCGAGTGCATTGATCAGAAGGTTAAGTTCCTCGTTCTCCGCGATCTTCTTGCGACTCTCCTTGTAGGAGTTGATAGGCTTACCTCTGAGCGAGAACACTGCCTGGGTCTCGGCGTTGCGTGCCTTTGTGATGGTACCGCTCGCAGAGTCTCCCTCGGTGATGAAGATGCTTGTCAGCTCGCGAAGCTCCTCCTTAGCTGCCGGGAGTTTGTCCTTATAGTGATATTTACAGTCTCTGAGCTTCTTGTTGTAGACGCTTGAGCGTTTGTTTCTCTCCCTTGTCTTCTTCTGCACCGCGGAGATCTCCTTTCTTTCCTGCTCGGATGAAGCGATCTTCTCCTGGAGGACAGGGATGATGTCCTTGTGCATATGGAGGTAGTTGTCAAGGTTGGTCTTGACGAACTCGTTAACGAAGCTTCTGATTGTAGGGCCCTGGTCATAGGAGTGGCTTCCGTCCTCGTTTTCGATGTCGGTCTCCCACATATAGGTAGATCCGAGCTTGGTCTTGGTCTGGCCCTCGAAGTTAGGTTCCTGGATCTGGATGCTTACGGCTCCGATGATGCCCTGACGGATGTCCTGAGGATCGAAGTCCTTCTTGGCGAATGTCTTGAAGAACTCCTTGAGTGTCTTTGATATGGCTTCCCTCATTGCTGCGAGGTGGGTACCTCCGTCTCTTGTGTTCTGACCGTTGACGAATGAGGCGATGTTTTCTCCGTAGCTGTTGCCGTGGGTGAGTACGATCTCCACATCCTCTCCGACCAGATGGATAGGCTCATACAGAGGGGTTTCGGACATATTGTCCTTTATCAGGTCGAGAAGACCGTTCTCTGACTTGTATGATGTGCCGTTGAAATTCAGCGTGAGGCCCTTCTTGAGGTAGGAGTAGTTCTTCATCATCGACTCGATGAACTCCATATTGAAGTTGTAGCCGACGAAGAGGTGATCGTCCGGAACGAACTTCACGAGTGTTCCGTTCTTCTCCTTGGTAGGGCGCTGGCCTGAATCCAGAAGCTTTCCTTCCTTGAATTCGGCATAGGAGCTCATACCGTCGCGGTAGGCCTCCACAAAGAAGTGTGTGGAGAGAGCGTTCACAGCCTTGAGGCCGACACCGTTAAGACCTACTGATTTCTTGTAGCCTTTGGTGTCGTACTTACCACCTGTGTTCAGTACGCTTACTGCCTTCACGACAGAGTTGAGAGGAATGCCTCGTCCGAAGTCTCTTACCGAAGCCTCCTTTTCTGTGACATTTATCTGGATGAGTTTACCGTAACCGGCTGAGAACTCGTCGATTGAGTTGTCTACGACCTCCTTCAGGAGCACGTAGATACCGTCTCCAAGATCGTCGCCGTTTCCAAGACGGCCGATGTACATTCCGGGCCTTCTGCGGATGTGCTCGACACCTTCGAGGGTCCTGATGTTGTCGTCACCGTAATTCTCTGTAGCAATAATTTCTTTAGCCATATTGTTATAAGCACATAATCGTGCAAATATAGCAAAAATTATCGAGATAACGTGTGACTTTCGGAATGGTAATAGTGACTTTTGAGGCGAGGATTACATAAGAAGCATAGCTCCGAAGCCTGCGGCAAGGGCGACAGCGCAATTGATGAGCTTCGCCCAGAGAAAACCCTTCTTGTCTTCTGCAAGAAGAGGGATGGAAGCGTGACCGTCTTGGGATATGCTGCTGGCAAGAAGCACAGGGAAAGGTACGACCCCGGCAGCGAACAAAGTGACAAAGATAAGATGAGGGCCAGATTCCGGAATGATTCCTATGGCAGTGGCCAGAAGAATCATAAGCACGGTGTTGTCGCTTATCCACCTGTCGATGTCAATATATTGCAGGCCGATTCCCAGAACCAGGAGGACACCGAAGGTCCACGCAAATATGACCGGAAGGTGCTTGCGTACAATATGGTTCCAGAGATGGTCTTCGACAAAATGATCTGAAGCAAATATAAGGACGATGAGCACAATAATGCTGAGTCCAGCAAAAAGCACGTTCATCCAGTCCTCGCTCAGAAGGTTTATATGGAAGGTCCTGTCTTCAGCCTCGTGATGATGCTCTGCTTCGTGATGGTGGCCTTCTTCGTGATGGTGTCCGCAGTCGCAGTCCTGATGCACGTGTCCGGAATGCTCGGCGTGAGAGTGTGCTCCGGCCTCGTGGCTGCCGTGGTCGTGGCCCAGCTGGCCTGTGGCCAGGGCCCCGATAAAGACGGCGAGAGCCACGAACATCGAGATCCTCTTCCAGCCAAAGTGACGGCTCTTATGTTCGTGAGTGTCAGAATCTTCGTGTCCTTCGTGCACCTTGTAACCCTCCTCACATTCAGGGGCAGGGGACTTGGCGAATCTGTCCACTATAATACCGACTATGACAGAAATGACAAACAGTAGGGCAAACAGGATCAGAGCCTGTTCCGGAATCATCGCCAGCATAATGAAAGCCTCGTCTCCCGAAGAAGCAATCATCATTGCAACCAGGGCGCCGAAACTTAACATCCTGTGTGTATATAGGGAAACTGTAGCGAAGCCTCCCATACATCCTGGTACGGAGCCAAGAAGGGCTCCGATCACAACCTGACCGATCTTAGTCTTCCTTAATCCTTTGAAAAATAAACCTTTAGATTCTATGTTGAGGGACTCGATCATCATCATCATAACCACAACGAGTCCTGTGATGAGGATGGAGTTCCTTAGAATGTCAACCAGCAGATGCCACATATTTTTGTACAATTTAATTGTCTGACTTTAGTCGATCCAGCCTGCGATAAAGAGATTTACGATAGGGCGGAGAGGGGAGTTTGTCGTCAATGTGACAAGCACAAGCGTCTCTCCCTTAGGCATATTCTCAGTGTTCACGTGGACACGGAAAGAAATCTTTTCTCCCGGCTTTGCGACAGGGATGTCGCTGTGCGAATAACAGCAGGCGTCTGTGTCCACCTTATAGACGCAGAAAGGGGTCTTGCCTGTGTTTGTCATCGTGAATTCGGCGTGGATCTCCTCACCCTTCTTTATCCTGTTGAATGAATAGGTGCTGTTTTCGAATCTCGGCATAGGTCCCTGGGCCCTCTCTGACTCTGACATCCTGTCGAAGTTCTCCTTGGTGAAGGCCTTGACGCCTATCTTGGTGTCACCGTCTTTTGTGGTGTAAGTCTTGCCGTTTATCACAGGGGTTGCCCAGTAAGTGTTCTTTCCCCATATTCCTCTCTCGGCAGTCACTGTGTAGCTGAGCTCCGCCGTGCTGTTGGCCGGAATAGGATTGGGTTTCACTGAGAGCGTCAGATTGTCAGAAACATCCCTGAACTCCACCTTGACCGGTGAGCTGGACGTGTTGGCTACGATCACTGCGTCGCTCTTACTGTTTCCCTGCTCCAGATTGCCGCACTGAAGCGAAGTTTCTGTCATTCCGAACGGACCGAAGGCAACAGGATACCTCTCGCTGAGAGGAAGGACCTTCTCACGGCATATGCCTCTGATCTTCAGTAATATAGGTTTAGAATCAGAAGCGTACACGGTGATGGTCTTGTCGAAGGGATATGGTCCTTCATTGTTGGTGTAGGACACAGTGATGCTTGCGGTCCCGCCAGCCTTGACAGGTTCGCGTGTCCATTCGGCCTCAGTGCATCCGCAGGTGGTGGTAACGTTGTAGATCACCATCGGCTTGCTGCCTGTGTTCTTCAGGGTGAAGGTGCAGGAAACCGGACCGGAATCCAGTAATATATCTCCGAAATTATGAACTGTCTTGTCCGCCTCGATCCCCTCGGCTACCTTGTTCTGTGCGGCTGCTGCCATTGAGCAGAACAGCACAGCGCAAAATGTGATATATCTCAATATATGCCTCATATCTTTCATTATATATATGACAAAGATACTACAATTCGATGTAACTCTGTCTTTGAATATCGAAATTATTGTCTAAATTTGCAACGTTAATGCCTTCTTGGCATAGTATTGAAAATACGGATAACCTAACATTTAAAAAATAAAGAAAATGGCTCACAGAATTACAGAAGACTGCGCTGCATGTGGATCGTGCATGGCAGAGTGCCCTACAGGCGCAATTTCAGAGGGTGACATCTACAAGATCGATCCTAACGTATGCATCGACTGCGGTGCTTGTGCAGATGCTTGCCCAATGGGTGCAATCGTAGCAGAGTAATCAGCTAATCCAAAATAAAAAAGGCTTCAGATGATTCTGAAGCCTTTTTTATTTTTATAACCAATAGATTGATGGAGATGACATGCCACCCACGGCTAGGGGGTGCCTGAGCGCCATAAGGCGCGAGGCGGGGGTCATCGGAATCAACTATTGGTTATAAATTATATGCATTATTCCAAAGGAAGCATTCTCACTTCGATGAAGTTGTTCTGCTCAAGGATTGCCTGAAGGACTGTCTTGATATCCTCCGGAGTGATGGACTCTACTGCCTCTTCGTACTCCTTGTCATTGTTGTAGCCGTAAGTTTCGTGCAGTCTGATGTTGCTCATCCAGTAGCTGTTTGAGATGCGGCTCTCAGGAAGGTTCTTCTTGGCGTTGAGGATGGCCTTGCTGAACTCGTCTTCTGTAGGACCTTCGTATGCAAGTCTCTTAAGACCGTCGATAGCAAGCTGAGAAAGCTTCTCTGCAGACTCTGGGTTAGTGTCGAACATCACCTGGATGATAGCTCTGTGCTCAGGTCTGATGCTGCTTCCCATAGCTACACCTGCACCGTATGTTCCGCCTTCACCCTCACGGAGAGTAGAAGTGTAGATCATATCAAGGATGTATTTTGCAGCCTCAAGAGTTACGTCGAGCTTGACGCTTGTAGGCATATAAGCTGTGTACACCTGGAGGATAGAACTCTTAGGAGCCTCCATCTTCACGTTGAACGGATGCTTGATGTTACCCTTGACGATGCCGTCCTTGTGGTCAACCCACTTCTGAGCCTTCTTGCCCTTTGCGATAGAACCGATATATTTCTCCACAAGCGGCTTGAGCTCGTCCTTGTTTACATTACCTACGATCACTACAGTCATACCTGCTGCATCTTTGTAGAGATTGCGGTAGTTCTTCTCGATAGTCTCAAGGTTAGCCTTCTCGAGGATCTCCTCGTTGATCACGATGTGACGTGGGCTGTTGCCGTAAAGAACGTCATTGAACTCCTTCTCGAAGAGGAAGTCTGGCATAGTCACGTAGTTAGGAAGGATAGCCTTGAGCTGGTTGATACCTGTGTTGTACTCATCCTGGTCGAAGCGTGGATCAGCATAGTTCAGGTAAGCGAGCTGGAGGGCTGTCTCGAGGTCCTTAGGAGCGCAGACACCTGAAACTCCGTGCTGGTACTGTGAGATAGACACGCTTACAGAAGCGTTCTTTCCTGCCATCATCTTTCTCAGTGTAGTCTTAGGGAACTTGGAGATACCTGAGTTCATAAAGAAGAGCTGAGAGATGTTTGACTCGAATGAAGGCATATCCTCGGTAGGGATGAGTGACATACCTCCGTCCTGGAAGATTGTGAAGCGGATCTCGTCCTTCTTGTAGTCAGTAGGGAGAACAATCACCTTCGCACCGTTCTTGAGAGTCCACTCTGTAGAACCGTAGATACCCTCAGTCTCCTTCTTTACCTTAGAGCCCTTGAGAGCTGCAGGATCAAGAAGCGGCTCAGCTGCCTCTTCTGCTGCATTTGCCTGGATCTCTGAAGCCTTTACCTCCTCCATAGCTGCGAGAAGCTCAGCCTCTGTCGGGTGTACAAGACCCTCCTTTGCAGGAGCTGTGTACACGAGCACGAAGTTGTTGTCAGTGATGAGCTGTGGAGCGACCTGGTTTACGATCTCAGCTGTGATCTGGCTTCCGAGAGCCTGAACGAGCTGGAGTTCCATTGCAGGGTCCATATATGGCATATTGTCGCAGAAATTGCTGATGAGAGCATCCACGAACTCGTCGCTTGTGCGTGTGTCGGCACCTTCTGCTGCCTTCTCTGCATATGAGAGAAGCTTTGCATTTGCTCTTTCAACCTCAGCGTCAGTGAAGCCGAATCTCTTCATCTTCTCGATCTCAGTGTAGAATGCCTTGAGAGCGTTGAGAGCGTCTCCGTCCTTGAATGCAACGCGTCCGATAGCAGCTTCCATTGTCTCGCACATCTTGCCTGTGCCGAACATTCCGCTGAAGAATGCTGCGTCAGGTCTTGATGTGATGTCTGCGAAACGCTCCTGCATAACGTAGTAGATGATGGTCTTCATATACTCGGTCATATACGCAACGTCAGTGTTGTTGTACTCCTCAGGAATCGGAACGCTCTTCCAGATGAGCTCGAGCTGGCTGTTCTGTGTCTCAGGATCTGTGATGATGCCTACGATAGGCTCTGCATTCTCAGGGATCATTACGACATCTTTAGCCTTAGGATTTGTTGCTGCAGGGATGTCGGCAAACATAGTCTTTATCTTAGCCTCGATCTGGTCTACGTCGATGTCTCCTACTACAATAAGAGCCTGCATATCAGGACGGTACCAAGTCTTGTAGAAGTCCACGAGAGCTTCTGGCTTGAATGTCTTTAACTGCTCCTCACTACCGATGAGAGTTCTCTGAGAGTGAACTGTGTTGCCGAAGTAGTACTTGCGGGCAGCCTGGTAGTTTCTCCAGGAAGCTGTGTTGCGTGTCCTCTTCTCCTCAAGGATGACACCTCTTTCAGCGTCGATCTCCACCGGGTCGCAAGTCACGAAATGCGAGTAGTCGTGCATTACGAGGAGGCAGGTGTCGATGATGCCCTCCCTTGTCACAGGGATGTTGTTGAGCATATAGGTTGTTGTCTCGTAGCCTGTAGCTGCGTTGATGTTTCTTCCGAACTCTGCTCCGATACTCTGGAGGTACTCGAGGAGCATCTTGTCAGGAAGGTTCTTTGTTCCGTTGAAGCACATATGCTCGAGGAAGTGGGCAAGGCCGTCCTGCTCGTCTGTTTCCTGAACTGCTCCGACGTCAGTCGCAAGGTGGAACTCGGCTCTTCCCTCAGGAAGGGCATTGTGGCGGATGTAGTAAGTCATACCGTTCTCAAGCTTTCCTACCCTTACAGCAGGGTCGTTTGGAAGCGGAGTCTGGCCGGTTGCAACCGCGGCAGCGAAAATGGCTGCGATGAAAATAAACAAACGTTTCATAGTAATATGGTTAATATTAATGATTGAATCGTATATATATAAGGACGCGTGCGCACGCGTACAAGCCACAAATATACAAAATTTAATGCGTTTTTCGCATTCTTGAAAAGTGTTTGATTATATTTGTGTGTAAAATTATCTCATATGTTCGAAGATTTCAGACTGAATGTGTTTGTTGCAGTGGCTCGCGAAGGCAGTTTCACAAAGGCTGCCGCTGCCCTTGGAGTGTCCCAGCCCGCTGTCAGCCAGAATGTGGCCGACCTTGAAAAGTCTCTTGGAGTGAAGCTTTTTGAAAGGCTTCGCGGTGAGGTGCTCCTTACACCGGAAGGTGAAGTCTTTATGAAATATGCCCGTAACATCCTCGACAGCTGCAGCAAGGCCGAAAGTATGTTCACCGACCTGCAGCCCCGCACAATACGCGTTGCCGCGTCAGAGGAAATATATGAATATGTCATCGCCCCCGCCCTGGAATCCTTCCTTAAGGTACATAGGGATATAGTGATAGAGCGTGTGATGTTCGGCGAAGCCGACCTTACCCTCGCGTTGGCAAAGGCTCCCGATTCTCCGTTCGAGCCAAACCCTGACGCTGTCCTCAGACTCAGACTTTCGGTCTCTCCGGCAATGAAAATGGGTGACTTTTCAGCCACCCACGAAAAAATCTCTTATTTCGATCTTCTCTTCAAACCGTCGGCGACCTTCGCTTGCACGAAAGTCTGCCGACTTCTGAAAGATTATTTAGCAAGTCTCTTGTAAGTCTCGAGACGGAGTTTTGCAAACTCTTCTGTCTTCTGGAGAAGCTCATCTGCGCTCTCAGGGAACATCTTGTAGAGTGAAGCGAAACGTACCTCGCCTTTGAGGAAGTCCTGGAACTTGCTCCAGTCAGGCTCCTTGCTGTCAAGAGTGAATGGGTTCTTGTCTGTGCCCTCAAGTGCAGGGTTGTACCTATAGAGGTGCCAGTAACCGCACTCTACTGCAAGTTTCTCTTCCTTCTGGCTCAAGCCCATTCCAGCCTTGAGACCGTGGTTGATACAAGGTGCGTAGCAGATCACGAGTGATGGTCCGTCATATGCCTCAGCCTCCTTGATTGCGTTGAAGTACTGTGCTGGAGATGCGCCCATAGCCACCTGTGCTACGTATACATATCCATAGCTCATCGCCATCATACCGAGGTCCTTCTTGCGGATCTTCTTACCTGAAGCCGCGAACTTCGCGATCGCTCCTACAGGAGTTGCCTTCGATGACTGGCCACCTGTGTTAGAGTAAACCTCAGTGTCGAGTACGAGGATGTTTACATTCTCACCTGAAGCGAGTACGTGGTCGAGTCCGCCGTATCCGATGTCATAAGATGCACCGTCACCACCGATGATCCACTGGCTGCGTGCAGGGATGAATGTCTTGTACTCGACGAGTCCCTTGCATACGTCGCATCCGCAACCCTCGCACAAAGGAATCAACTTGTCAGCTACCTCGCGAGTGATCTTCGCATCGTTCTTGTTTTCAAGCCACAGGGTGAAGAGAGCCTTCATCTCGTCTGTGCAGCAAGTGCAAGACAGACCCTGCTCCATATACTTGGCAACAGTCATACGTGCTCTGTCAGAACCGAGCTTCATACCGAGACCGAACTCGCAGAAGTCCTCGAAGAGTGAGTTGGCCCAAGCCGGTCCGTGACCCTCAGAGTCCTTGCAGTAAGGTGATGCAGGGAATGATGCACCGTAGATTGACGAACATCCTGTTGCGTTGGCGATCATCATATGGTCACCGTAGAGCTGTGTGATGGTCTTGATGTATGGTGTCTCACCGCAGCCTGCGCAAGCTCCCGAGAACTCGAAGAGAGGCTGTGCGAACTGAGCGTTCTTCACGTTCTGTGCCTTAGGCTGGACATTGTCCTTGTAACCGATGTGTGAGTGGAGGTAGTCGAAGTTTGCCTGTTCTGCTTCCTGGCTCTGGAGCGGCTTCATAATGAGGGCCTTCTCCTTAGATGGGCAGACGTCAGCACAGTTGCCGCAACCTGTACAGTCGAGAACTGACACGCTGAGAGCGAACTTGTAAGCCTTGAATGTAGCTTTGCCGTCCTGGAGCTTGAGACCCTCAGGTGCATTGGCTGCTTCCTCGTCTGTGAGGAGGAACGGGCGGATTGCTGCGTGAGGGCAGACGAATGCACAGCTGTTGCACTGGATACACTTGTCAGCCTGCCACTCAGGAACATTCACTGCTACACCGCGCTTCTCATATGCTGAAGTGCCTGCAGGGATGGTTCCGTCTACATATTCGTTGAATACGCTTACAGGGAGGGTGTCACCTGCCTGCGAGTTCACTACGTCAGCGATATCCTTTACGAATGCCGGAGCGAGACGGTCCTTGTTAGGGTTCTCGAACTTCGCAGTGATCTCCTTCCATTCAGCCGGGATCTCCACCTTTGTGTACTCGCCACCTCTGTCGACAGCAGCATAGTTCATATTCACGATGTGCTCACCCTTCTTTCCGTAGCTCTTGACGATAGCCTTCTTCATATAACCTACGGCCTCCTCGTAAGGGATGATGCCTGTGATCTTGAAGAATGCAGACTGGAGGATGGTGTTTGTACGTCCGCCGAGTCCGATCTCAGCTGCGATCTTGGTTGCGTTGATGATGTAAAGGGTGATGTTCTTCTTTCCGATGACAGCCTTCACGTGGTCAGGGATCCTCTTGAGAGTCTCCTCCTCGTCCCAGAGGCTGTTCAGAAGGAGTGTACCGTTCTGCTTGATGCCCTTGAGGACGTCATACTTTGTGAGGTATGAAGGAACGTGGCAAGCCACGAAGTCAGGAGTTCCTACAAGATAAGGAGCCTTGATTGGCGCTTCTCCGAAACGGAGGTGCGAGCAGGTGTATCCGCCTGATTTCTTTGAGTCGTAGTCGAAGTAAGCCTGGCAGTAGAGAGGTGTGTTGTCACCTATGATCTTGATTGTGTTCTTGTTTGCACCTACAGTACCGTCTGAACCGAGACCGTAGAACTTGCACTCAGTTGTACCTGGCTTTACGATAGAGAACTCTTCCTTCTGAGGGAGTGACTTGAATGTCACGTCGTCAACGATTCCGATGGTGAAGCCGTCCTTTGGCTCAGGAAGTTCGAGGTTCTCGTAGATGGATGCGATCTGTGCAGGAGTAGTGTCCTTAGATGAAAGACCGTAGCGTCCTCCGATTACAAGAGGTGCGTTCTCCTTGCCCTGGAAGAGTGCCTTGATGTCGAGGAAGAGAGGCTCTCCGAGAGATCCCGGCTCTTTTGTCCTGTCGATGACAGCGATTCTCTTCACGTTCTTAGGGAGGGCCTTCATAAAGTACTTGGCTGAGAATGGTCTGTAGAGTCTTACGATAAGGACTCCGACTTTCTTGCCCTGAGCTGAGAGGTAGTCGATTGTCTCCTTGATAGTCTCTGTTACAGAACCCATTGCGATGATGATGTTCTCTGCCTCAGGGTCTCCGTAATAGTCGAAAGGACGATAGTTGCGGCCTGTGAGCTCGCTGATTTCGCCCATATATCTTGCCACTACATCAGGAACTGCGTCGTAGTACTGGTTGCAAGCCTCGCGTGCCTGGAAGAATACGTCGCCGTTCTGAGCTGTTCCGCGGGTTACAGGTGCATCAGGAGAAAGAGCCTTGCTTCTGAACTTTGCAAGAGCCTTGGTGCTTACCATACCCTTGAGAGCAGCCTCATCGATGAGCTCGATCTTCTGGATCTCGTGCGATGTGCGGAATCCGTCGAAGAAGTGGAGGAACGGAATGTTTGACTTGATTGTAGAAAGGTGAGCTACGGCTGCCATATCCAAAGCCTCCTGAACGGAAGCAGAGGCAAGCATTGCAAAGCCTGTCTGACGGCACGCCATTACGTCCTGATGGTCTCCGAAGATAGAGAGGGCGTGTGATGCAAGTGTACGTGCTGACACGTGGAACACTGTCGGGAGCATCTCACCGGCAATCTTGTACATATTAGGAATCATCAGAAGAAGTCCCTGTGATGCGGTAAAAGTAGTTGTGAGGGCACCTGCCTGAAGTGAACCGTGAACTGCTCCTGCAGCACCTCCTTCACTCTGCATCTCAGTAACCTTCACTACCTCGCCGAAGAGGTTCTTTTTACCCTGAGCTGCCCATTCATCCACGTACTCCGCCATAGTTGAGGAAGGAGTGATAGGATAGATGGCTGCGTGCTCGCTGAAGAGGTACGCAATGTGCGCAGCGGCCCAGTTACCGTCACAAGTGACGAATTTTTTCTCGTTTGCCATAGTCTGCTGTGTTTTATGTTTATGAATTTATTACGTCTCTATTTTCGTGCCTGAACACGGAAATCCAATATCCAACAAATATACGAAATAATTGTTGAATGTGTCATTAATAATTAAGGATATTGTGGTAATTTTCTCGGAATTGACTAAATTTGCCGACGCAAAAGGGCCCCTATAGTTTAATGGATAGAATTTCAGATTCCGGTTCTGACGGTTGCGGTTCGATTCCGCATAGGGGTACAAGTATAAGGCTTCGGGCTGATGCCCGAAGCCTTATTTGGTCTTGTTACATATTTATGAGGATGCCGACGACTCGGAAAATCGTGATGACATCGTCGTTTTCGATTTCAAATGTAGGGAAGACTTCGGGATTCTCTGAGACGCAGGTCAGTGAACTTTCGTTTGAGATAAGCCTTCTGATGAACATTCCGCTGGATTTCGTGTCGACGGCGTAGATGTCTCCGTTTATGATGACTGTGTCCTTCGGAACCCTACGGAGGGCCATAAGGTAACCGCGCCTGATGCGTGGGGCCATAGCGTCACCCGGACAGGTGGCGAACATATCGTGTTTCTGGAAGTGAGGGACTGGGGGCAGCTTTTCAACTGATGGCGATTGGCTCACATATTCGTAGATGTCTATTTCCGGAGCCCTGAAAAGTCTTGCGGGGATGACGGGGATGTCGTTGTCGTGATTAAGTTCGGGGTGATCTTCGAGGTCGTACTCTCGTATCTTGTTTGCCTGTGTGTCGAACATAGGTCCTTCGCCTGTCATAAGCCAGATCTTTCTGAATCCGAAGGCCTTGTTCCATTTGGCTGCCGAGTTCTTTCCGAAGGGGCGGCCGTTCAACTGGTTGCTGACAGCTGCCTGTTGGACGCCGAGAACGGAGGCAGCCTCCTGCTGCGACATACCGATCTCGGAGAAATACTCTTTGATCCTTGACCCTATCATTGAATACGGTATCATATATTTTGTGTTATAAAGATTACAAAAAATGTGTTAATTTTTCGATAAAAGTATTGTATATTACATAAATGGTGTTATATTTGCAACGTCAATTATCGAAATGCAGTACAAATATAGGTATAATTTGAAATAATGTACACTATATTTTGAAAAATATGCAAAAAGTGTGTGAATTGCGATGCGGGTATTTCAAAAAATGTAAAATTGATTCTCCCGATATTGAATTCCATACGATGAGAAGATATGTATGTAGACTTGAATTTGTAGTGTAATTATTATGGAAAAGATTTGTTCAGTGGCTTGTTTCTGCCTGGGTACGGTTTTCCTGGCGATTGCGTTATTGGGCCTGTGGCGGCATTTCTTTACAGTTGGTGTCTGCTATGCTGTGGGCATCCTCGTTAAGGAGGACAAATCTGTAAAAGGGCATTAGAGAAGTGCCTTTGTATTCCCTTGAAAAAGGAGAGCCTTCGCATACTTATGTATTGCAAAGGCTCTCCTTTTTCTATCTGCACCAATGGTCAAGCCATTTGAAATATTCCCTGTGCCACATAAGTGCATTTTGTGGTTTCAGGATCCAGTGGTTTTCGTCCGGGAAAATGAGCAGTCTTGAAGGAACTCCCATCATCTGTGCGGCATTGTATGCAGCCATTCCCTCGTCTACAGGCACCCTGTAGTCCATTCCTCCGTGGATGACCATAAGTGGAGTGTGCCAGTTGGTCACGAGCTTGTGAGGTGAGAGTGCGTAGTGGCGTACTGCCTTCGGATCATTGCTCCAAGGCGAGCCTCCCTGCTTGATTCCTCCGAATGTCACGCCGTCTCCGGCAGGTCCCACCGGGCCCTCAGGCGTACCTACGCGAGGGTCGATCTGTGTCTCGTGAAGTCCGCCGTTGTCGAAGTTAGGGAACCACATTTCCTCTGTGGTCATATACATATGTTCTTCGTTGAATATACCTGCGTGTGCGATGAAGGCATCGAAGACGTCGCCGTGGGTGCCGCAAAGGTAATATACCGAATAACCGCCGTAGCTTGCTCCGCAAGCCGCCATCTTGTCAACATATGGCTCAGTCTTCACCGTGCGTGCGGCAACGAGATAGTCCTGCATATTCAGACCAGGATAATCTCCCGATATCTGCTCTGTCCATTCCTGACCGAATGCTGTTGTTCCGCGTCTGTTCGGAAGCACGACGATATAGCCCTGCGCTGCCATAAGGCGGTAATTCCATCTGTATGACCATCCCTGGCTGAGAGTGCCCTGAGGACCTCCGAGGCAGATTGTGATTGCAGGATAGGTCTTCGATGGGTCGAACTGAGGAGGGTAGAGTACCCAGGTGAGCATATCTTTTCCGTCCACTGTCTTGAGCCATCTTGCCTCAGTCTCGTGGTCTGTAAGCTGAGAAAGGATGTGGTCGTTTTCGTGGGTGATCTGTGTGTATTCAGGCTTCTCCTTGCCGAGCTTCACGGCAACAAGTTCGGTAGGGAAGTCCATACTGCACCAGGTTGTGTATAAGGTAGTCGAGCCGTCCTGGCCTTCTGTCACGTGGAATGGAGAACCGAAGTCGTTCCATCTGTCTTCGTCAGTTATCCTCTCGATCTTCCAAGGCGCAGGCTTGATCTTCACTCCGGCAGGTACGTCAAAGACAGGTCCCTTGGCAATGAATATTCCCTGGAGTCCTTCAGTCAATGAATTGAAATAGATGTTCTTTGAGTCTGCTGACCACACAGGGCCGGCTGCATTGTACTTGAAGCCCTCTGTTACCTCAGTCAGTCCCCAGACCATAGGCGAACCTTTGGTCCAGTCGATATATGCCATCATCAGCCTCTGCTTGTCTGCTTCATAGCCGTTTCTTTCCATACTGATCCACGCGAGCTTGGATCCGTCCGGACTCCACACGGGCTCGGTGTCATAGCCTCCCTTCATATCGATGACCTCTGATGTGCCTGTCTCTATATTATATAGGTATATCTCCGTGTCTGTCGAGAATGCGTACTTCTTTCCCACGAGTTTGCGGCACGAATATGCGATGAATTTGCCGTCAGGGCTCCAGGAGAGCTGCTCAAGTCCGCCGAACGGCTCTGTCGGAAGTTCGTAGAGTTCATTCTCGCCTGCAAGGATGTCTGTGCCTTCGCCAAGCTCTCCGGTGAAGCTGAAGTCGGCAACTAAGGTGTGAGGGATCTCCATTACAGTGTGGTCCCAATGTCTGTACATAAGGTCGTCTGTAGTGTAGGCTGTGGCCTTGTCCAGGTCCTCGTAGCAGTCTGAAGGAGACTTGACGTTGCTCTTTACATATGATATATACATCACCTTAGTCTGGTCAGGTGAGAGCTTGAACTCTCCTATGCCGGCAGCCACGTCGCTGATCTTCCTGATCTTCCTCAGGACCCAGCCGTTCTTGCCGTGGGAGATGCCTGCAGTGTACATCTGTCCTCCTGCAAGGAAGACGATGTGCTTGCCGTCGTTGCTCCATCTTGCGTTGCTGATGCTCTTGCCGAACTCTGTAACGATCTGATTGTCAGATCCGTCAAGATTGCAGATGTAAAGGCTGCGTACACTGCGGTTCTCTGCTGTTGATGTGTAGCTTACTCCATAAAGGATATGCTTTCCGTCAGGACTTACCTGAGGATCGGACAATCTTCCGAAAGCAAGCAGGGCCTCCGGAGTCATTACTCCGTTTTCTATGGTTATCTCACTCTTGGAGATGTGCCCTTCTTTTGTGAGTGCGGTTTTCTTGTCTGCCATTATTGAAGAAATGCTTAATGATGCGGCAGCGATGACAGCTGCAATGCATACGATTTTAATGATGGTCTTGGTGGTGCTGATCTGCTGAGTGGCCATATTTTTCCTTTTATTTATATGTCATATTTATATATGTATATACGTATATATGTACGCGTCGCCTACGGCTTGCTGTATATGTCGGCCGCCTTTCGGAGTTCGGCGGCTACGGCGTCGCGGACCTCTGCCGGTGCCAGCACTTCAAGCGCGCTTGCGTGCTTGCATATTTCCATAATCAGGGCCTTGTTCGGGTGTACGAATATACTGAATGTCACCGAGTTGCCCTCTGTCTTGACCTCTTTCTGGCTTTCGTGCAGCGGGAGGTCGCGCAGGTAGCGGGCCTCGGTGAGGCTGGTGCGGAAGGTTATGGTCTTTCCGGGGCCTTCGGGAAGGTATATGCCGAAGCTGGTTGCGAACAGTTCGTCTATGTCGAAGTTGCCGGGCATTCTGAAGCTTCTGTCTGTGGTTTCGAGAGAAAGGATACGGTCAAGTCCGTAGACTCTGAGCGCCTCTCGTTCTATGCAGTAAGCTATTATGTACCAGCGCTTTGCTACTTCCTTGACGGCGTATGGGCGCAGGGTGTATTCGGAAGCCTTTTCGCTTGTATATTTCTGGTAGGATATGCGGATCTCGCTACCTGCAGTCATCGCGTCCATTATTGAGGTCAGGTGGCGCTGGCCGGACGGGATGTTCTCCACTGAAACCCTTCCGGAAAGGCGTTTCTTGCCGAGGGTGAGCATATTGTTGACGGTGAAGGTGTTGATGAGCCAGGCTGTCTCGGCGTTCTCATCGGAAACATCTTCCGAACCGCTGATGAAGTAGCGGTTGGTGCTTCTGTTGCACCCTATCCTTATGCCGAATACATCTTCCACAGCGTCGCGGTGGTTGTTGAAAGTACGACGTGGGTACTCGCTGTCAAAACGCGATTCCCACTTGTCGGAGATCTCTTCAAGGCTGAGGCCGTGTTCGCCCGCTCGTATGAAGGTCTGGATGAGCCAGATGTATTTCTGAAGCAGTTCTGTAACCATAATGTGTTCTTAGCTGATTTTACTGTAGTCCTTTATCTGGTACTTTTCTTTTCTGAGCTCCTTGCGCAGCAGCTGGTTGCGGTCCGATGTCAGAGTCGGATCTTCGCGCAGGACTGCGTCTGCTGCCTCACGTGCCGTGTTCAGGATGATTCCGTCCTTTGCCAGTGACGCTATGTTCAGGCTTATCGGCAGACCGCTCTGCTGTGTGCCCTCAAGGTCGCCCGGACCGCGCATCTTCATATCCTCTTCTGCAAGCTCGAATCCGTTTTCGGTTGCGCACATCAGTTCGATCCTGTGCCGTGATTCCTTGCTGAGCTTGTGGCCTGTCATAAGCACACAGTACGACTTCTCGCTGCCTCGGCCCACTCTGCCTCGCAACTGGTGCAGCTGGCTCAGTCCGAACCTTTCCGCACTTTCGATCACCATTACCGAGGCGTTCGGCACGTCCACTCCGACTTCGATTACCGATGTCGCTACCAGTATGTTGGCACGTCCTGCGGCAAATGCGTCCATATTGAACTTCTTGACGTCGTTGAGCTGCTTTCCGTGTACGACGGCAGTCGTGTAATCCGGGTAAGGGAACTTGTTCATTATGTCCTCTGCTCCCGCTTCAAGGCTCTGATAGTCAAGTTTTTCTGTCTCATTAATGAGAGGGTAGACCACGAATACCTGTCTTCCAAGGGCGATCTGGTCCTTCATAAACTTGTAGAGTGCCGGCCTCTTGCCTTCTGTGGCGTGGATGGTCTGCACCGGCTTTCTCCCCGGTGGAAGTTCGTCTATGACTGACACGTCCAGGTCGCCGTAGAGAGTCATTGCCAAGGTCCTCGGGATAGGTGTGGCTGTCATAACCAGCACGTGTGGAGGGGCGCCGCATACGGCTTTCCTCCACAGCTTTGACCTCTGCTCCACACCGAAACGGTGCTGTTCGTCAATGATTGCAAGGCCGAGGTTGCTGAACACCACGTTGTCCTCGATAAGGGCGTGGGTTCCTACGATTATTCCTATGCTTCCGTCCTGAAGTCCCTGGTGTACTTCTCTTCTTTCGGCGACCTTGCTGCTTCCTGTCAGAAGGGCCGATCTTACGCCGGTAGGCGCGAGGAACTTCTGTATATTCTTATAATGTTGTTGTGCGAGGACTTCGGTCGGTGCCATTATGCAGGCCTGGTAGCCGTTGCCGATTGCGATGAGGGCCGTTAGTACTGCGACCATTGTCTTTCCGCTTCCCACGTCTCCCTGAAGCAGCCTGTTCATCTGGCGGCCGCTCTTCATATCTCCTCGTATTTCTGTGATGACCCTCTTCTGGGCACCGGTCAGCGGGAAGGGGAGAGCCTCGTAGCAGCGGTTGAACGCCTCGCCTACGCGAGGCATAGCGATGCCCTGCTCCGAACGGCTGCGCACATATTTCTGCTTCAGAAGAGACAGCTGAAGGTAGAAAAGCTCCTCGAATTTCAGTCTGTATTTCGCCTTTTCGAGCGAGATCATATCCTTTGGGAAATGAATGTTTCTGAGTGCAAAATGCAGAGGCACAAGCCCGTACTGCCTCATCAGGTCTTCTGGCATCGACTCTTCCACATATGGAAGCGCCTTGTTCAGAGCAGCCTCCATAAGCTTGTTCATTACCTTGCCCGTAACACCACCGGTCTTGAGCTTCTCTGTGCTTGGATACACTCCTGTCATCGTGGCTCCGGCACCGGTCTGGCGAATTGCCTGGGGTTGCTGCTGTTGGTGCGGCTGCTGCTGTTGTTGCTGGTACTGCAGGTGCTGTTGGTGCTGCGGTTGTTGCTGGTGCTGTTGCTGGTACTGTTGCTGGTACTGTTGCTGTTGCTGGTGGAGAGGTAGCTGCTGCTGTTGCTGGTGGAGAGGTAGCTGCTGCTGTTGTTGCTGCTGGCTCTGCTGGTTGTGGTTTTCTGCCGGCGCCGCGTCGACTTCAGGATGCACGATGTTCATCCTCCCGTTGAAAGCGGTCGGCTTTCCGAAGAATACAAACTCCAGCCCCGGCTTCAGCTTCTCGAACATCCATTTGATACCCTTGAAGAAGACAAGCTCCACTTCTCCAGAGCCGTCTGACACCCAGACGCTTAGGCGCTTCTTGTCAATCACCTCCACCCTCTGAACCGTCGCCCTGATCTGGACATATGCCATATCCGGCCTCGCATCCGCAATCCTTATGAAGGAACTCTTGTCAATATAGCGGAAAGGGTACAGCCTCAACAGCTCGCCTATCGTTCCGACCGCGAGCTCCTTCTTCAGCAGGGCAGCCCTCTTGGGACCTACACCCGGAAGAAACTGAATGTCCATATCCAATCCGTTACCTTGTGCCATACCTACCTTGTGCCATAACGAAGCAAATTTAGCAAAACTCCACCAAATATCAAAGCCGCCACTCCTCCTATGCTCACAATCTTCCTTGACTTAGTATCTTCCCTGACTTAGTATCTTCCCTGACTTAGCATCTTCCCTGACTTAGCATCTTCCCTGACTCAGTCTCTTCCACTGTTCTGTATCTCCACCAAGTTCTAGATTCCTATCTGGTTCTGGCTCTCCTCCCGCTTCCGCAGATCCTTCCCATTTTTCCACTCCCGCTGCGCGCCTCTCGCACAAAGTGCTGCCTTTCAGTTCGCGACGCAAGTTTTTGGCTCCGAAACCTTGCATCGCTGCTCTCATCTTGCGCAAAGTGCCGCTTTTCAGTCAGCGACGCAAGTTTTTTGCGAGATTCCCTTGCGTCGCTGCGCCCCTATCGCACAAAGTGCCGCTTTTCAGTCAGCGACGCAAGTTTTTTGCGAGATTCCCTTGCGTCACTGCGCCCCTCTCGCACAAAGTGCCGCCTTGCAGTCAGCGACGCAAGTTCTGGGCACGATTTCCTTGCGTCGCTGCATTTTTGATAGCTCTGTGTGGACCACTGTGACGTTTTTGCGCCCAAATCCGACACAGTGGTTGCCAAAATGACGTCAAATTGTGCTTTTAGGCTACCACTGTGTCGATTTTAGGTATATAAATGACACAGTGGTTTGCGAAAGAGCATCGTGCTCTGCTAAATATAGGCACAGTCGTGAGTCTTCCGTATTCTTTGTCCGAAAAGCTCTGCATTCGCACAAAGCACTCAGTGCGAACCCTTTGGGTTTCGTTCGCGCTGGGTGCTTTGAATCGACGGTCCTGCTTTCGGCCGCCGATGGTGCGCTTTAGACTAAGTAGTGCTAGGCCGTCATATTTGCTGACCACGTCCTGGACCTGATATCATATCTCTCCTTCCTGTTCCCCAACATTGTTTCTGGTGAGCTTGGAGTGATATCGTACGCCGTGACATTTGGATGTGAAAAGAAAGTGGTAGTGGTCGATAGTGTCTCCATTAAATGTCAACCGAAATTCTTAGTGGACCAAACCTTAGGCCACGCTGATCCATCATATATGCTCTGAGAGGCCGATTGTCGTGGCCTAAGGTCATAGTGTGTGAAGTGCCTTAGGCTACACTGATGTGCCTCTGAGAGGCCTGGAAGTCAGATGTGCGTGGCCTAAGGTTTGGCAGCCTGCAAATCCAATAGGTCTGTGACGTTTTGCCTATGATTCTGCTGCAGCTACCCTTTGACTACGTTGTGTCTGTAGCGTTTTGTTTCTGATTCTGCTATAGAAGCCTTCTGTCTGTTGTGTCTCTGTAGTTTTGACTGTCATTTTGCTGCAATATTCATTTGCTGAAGAATGTCATTGCACTTCAGCCTCATTTCTAGTGCAGGCCAGGATCTATCAAGCGGGAAACTCTAACGTCTCTATCTTATCTGGCACCGTGGCCGGCCGGAACCAGGGCCGACCACTCAAAGCAAGCCGCGCGAGCTCGGTCTCAAGGCTCGCACGACTTGCTTTGTGCCCACCTCCGACATAAACCCGTCAAAAGCGTCGGAGGTGCCCTTCAGAACAGCAGGACCTCCGACGGAAACCCGTCAAAAGTGTCGGAGGTACCCCTCAAAACAGCAGGACCTCCGACGGAAACACGGCAAAAGTGTCGGAGGTTGCCCTTCAAAACAGCAGGACCTCCGACATAAACCCGTCAAAAGCGTCGGAGGTACCCTTCAGAACAGCAGGACCTCCGACATAAACCCGTCAAAAGTGTCGGAGGTACCCCTCAAAACAGCAGGACCTCCGACATAAACCCAGCAAAAGTGTCGGAGGTACCTTTCGTCTTTGCTGTCAGTTTCCAGGAAAAGGTCCCATATCTTGGAAGCGTATATTAAAATTGCCCACTGTATCCAAGAAAACAGCCTTTTTCTTGGAAGTGCACATCAATTTCTGGCCCCAATGCTTCTCCAAGAACCTTTGCCAGGACTGGCGCTTCACGCTTCTACTCTTTGTCGACTCTTCCTTACCCGTCAGCGACGCAAGGTTTCCGAGCAAAAGCGTTGCGTCGCTGCAAAGAGCTGAACTCCTATCTCTTCAGGATCGAAACATTGTATCGCATCAACATTCCAAACAACAAACCAAACAACAAGCTAAGCGACAACCCAGAACAGACCTTTGCCTGCAATTTAATGTGCCAAACAGCGGTTTCCTCACCTTTTTTGTATATATTTGTAAGTTATTTTTAATCGAATCAGCAATGGCAAAGAAATTAGTTGTAGGAATCACGCAGGGTGACGGAAACGGCATCGGCTATGAGGTAATCATCAAGGCTCTGGCAGACGAAAGGATGCTTGAACTCTGCACTCCGGTAATATACGGCTCGTCCAAGATCTTCGGCTTCTACAAGAAGCAGATCCACAACATCGAGCAGATCAATACAAATGTCATAACATCGGCGAAGGACGTACACCAGAAGAGAGTCAACATCGTGAACTGTCTTCCGGAGAATGTCTTTGTGGAGCCTGGTCAGTCGACTCCGGAGTCAGCAAAGGCTGCAATGACTTCGCTTCAGAGAGCTGTTGAAGATATCAAGGATGGTTACATTGATGTGCTTGTGACAGGTCCGTTCAACAAGAGGGCTATGTCGGCGGAAGGATTCGGCTACACAGGCCACACTGAGTATCTCGAGAAGGAATTCGGAGTGGATGAAGTAGCTATGATTATGGTTTGCGACAACCTCAAGGTGGGTGTCGTGACAGGCCATATCGCGCTCAAGGATGTGGCTGCAAACATTACAAAAGAGAACATCCTCAAGAAGCTCCGCCTTATGGACAGCTCCCTCAAGAGAGACTTCGGCATAGACTCTCCAAAGATTGCTGTGCTCGGTCTGAACCCTCACTGCGGTGACGGCGGTCTTCTCGGAGACGAGGAAAGCAAGATCATCCTTCCTGCTGTTCAGGAAGCAATGGAAGAGGGAATCCTTGCATTCGGTCCTTATTCTCCTGACGGATTCTTCGGTCTGGGTAACTACCGCAAGTACGACGCTGTCCTTGCAATGTACCACGATCAGGGTCTCACTCCGTTCAAGGCTCTTGCCTTCGAGGAAGGCGTGAACTACACAGCGGGACTTCCTATAGTCAGAACCTCTCCAGACCACGGCACAGCCTATGAAATGGCGGGCCGCGACCTCGCCGATCCACGCTCAATGATGTCGGCGATCTACACTGCCATAGACATATACAGACGTCGTGAAGAGTATGATGACCTGGTGGAAAACCGTATGACCATCAAGCTCCCTGACACTGAGATCAAGCCAAGAGGCGGCAGGATCATAGAGTAATATGCAGCAGGAAACACAACAGTCACGACCGCCTATCTTCCTGTATACTGACGGCGCGTCGAGCGGCAATCCGGGCCCGGGAGGCTACGGAGTCGTGCTCAAATGCGCTGACAGGACTCTTGAGCTTTCGGGAGGTTTCTCGCTGACAACCAACAACAGGATGGAACTCCTGGCCGTAATCAAAGGGCTTGAAGCAATCAAATGGCAGAATGCCATCGTACACGTCTACAGTGACTCTTCGTATGTGGTCAAGGCCATTAACGAAGGCTGGCTCGAGAATTGGAAGAGGAGGAGCTTTGCCAGAGTGAAGAATCCGGACCTGTGGATAAGGCTCTCAAGACTTCTGGCCTGCCACCGAGTGTCGTTCAACTGGATAAAAGGCCACGCCGGACATCCCGAGAATGAAAGGTGCGATGCCCTGGCTGTAGCTGCCGGAGCAGGAGTCGTGGAGGCAGGAGGAACACTTCCTCCGGATCCCGGATATGAACCAAAAGCAGATGTTTTGCTATGAAAGTGATAAAGACAGACATTGAGGGACTTGCAGTCATTGAACCGACAGTGTTCGGCGATCATCGCGGGTACTTCTTCGAGGCCTTCAATCAGAAGGCTTTCAATGAAGAAGTTGCTCCGGTGGAGTTCGTCCAGGACAACGAAAGCAAGTCTTCGTACGGAGTTGTAAGAGGCCTCCATTTCCAGCGTCCGCCATATGCCCAGGCGAAACTTGTGCGTGTGGTCAAAGGCCGTGTCCTTGATGTGGCCGTAGATCTCCGTGAGGGTTCTCCGACCTATGGAAGGCACTTTTCTGTCGAGCTTTCAGACGAGGATCACAGGATGCTTTTCATCCCGAGAGGATTCGCCCACGGATTCAGCGTACTCTCGGAAGAGGTGGTCTTCCAATACAAATGTGACAATTATTACCATCCCGAAAGCGAAGGTGCAATCGCGTGGAATGACCCGGACCTCGGTATAGACTGGGGCATTCCGTCGGACAAGGTCATCCTTTCCGCAAAAGACGCGAAGAATCCTCTCCTGAAGGATATGAAATAGGAATATATGAACATTCTGATTACAGGCGCAGGCGGCCAGCTCGGACGAACTTTCAGGGATGTTGCCGCAAACGGTGAACATAAATGCTTCTTTACGGATATACGTGAAGGAGAGGGGATTACAAGCCTGGATGTGACTGACTTCGAGGCGGTGATGTCCTTTCTTCAGGCCTCGGACGCAGATGTGATCGTGAATTGCGCTGCCTATACCAACGTAGACGGGGCCGAGTCGGACGAGGAGGCCGCACGTATCGTCAACGTCGAGGCACCGAAGGTGCTGGCGGAGGCGGCGCGACGGAAAGGCGCGACGCTTGTCCATATATCCACCGATTATGTCTTCGACGGAAAGTCATATCGGCCATATACCGAAGATGACGCCCCTGCGCCGGTGAGCGTATATGGAAGGACGAAATATGAGGGTGAGGTGGCTGTAGTTGCGTCGGGATGTAAATATATGATATTCAGGACCGCGTGGTTATATAGCCGCTATGGCCGCAACTTCTTTCTGACGATGGCGGACAAGACGGCCGAGCATCCGACCCTGAAGGTCGTGGCCGATCAGGTGGGCACTCCGACATATGCCTTGGACCTGGCTGAATTGATATATAATATCATTGATAATCAGATGATTGATAAGGTAGGGATATATCACTTCACAGACGAGGGCGTCTGCTCGTGGTACGACTTTGCCAAGGCGATATGCGATGGCCTGGGCCATCTTTGCGACGTCGTCCCTTGCCGTACCGTCGATTATCAGACAAGGGCAGTGCGTCCGCATTATTCTGTCCTTGACAAGACTAAAGTCAGGGAGACGTTCGGAATCGACATCCCGCATTGGCGTGACTCTTTAGCGTGTTGTATACAGGATACATTCTGATTTGACATATATTTTTCTGCCAAAATGGCAGATTGTGGCTCTCGTTTTTGATAATTGCGTAATTGTCACTATATTTGCAGGTTGTGTGTGCCGTAGGTACATATAACCTTTTTGAATATATAAACAGATCTAACATATGTCATTTACAGACGTTTTCAAGAAACTTTTCGGTACCAAGGCGGACCGTGATATGAAGGCCATCAGACCAACTTTGGACAAGGTCCTGGAGGCATACAAGGAGATAGATAAACTTACAGATGATGAGCTGCGTGCAAGATGCCAGTCCCTCAAGGACAGGATTCAGGCTGCAATCGCTCAGGATGAGAACCGTATAGCTGAGATCAAGGCAGAGCTTGAGAAGGAGATTCCAGTAAGCCAGAAGGAGGCTCTTGCGACAGAGTCTGACAAACTCGTGAAGAAGGTGGACGAGACCATCGAGAAGGTTCTGGATGAGATCCTCCCTGAGGCATTCTCGATTATGAAGTCTACAGCGCGCCGTTTCAAGGAGAATGAGGTCATCAGAGTTAAGGCTACTGATTTCGACCGCAACCTCAGCACAACAAAGGATTTCGTGAGCATCGAGGGAGATTATGCTGTATGGCAGAACCACTGGATGGCCGGCGGTAACGAAGTGACCTGGGATATGGTTCACTACGATGTGCAGCTCATCGGTGGTATCGTGCTTCACCAGGGTAAGATTGCCGAGATGGCTACCGGTGAGGGTAAGACCCTCGTGGCGACACTTCCTGTGTTCCTCAATGCATTGGCTGGCAAGGGAGTACACGTGGTGACAGTGAACGACTACCTCTCAAAGCGTGACTCCGAGTGGATGGGCCCACTCTATATGTTCCACGGACTTTCAGTGGACTGTATCGACAAGCATCAGCCAAACAGCGAGGCACGTAAGAGGGCATATGCCTGCAACATTACATTCGGTACAAACAACGAGTTCGGTTTCGACTACCTCCGCGACAATATGGCCACTTCGATGAAGGACCTTGTACAGCGCAAGCACCACTTCGCTATTGTCGATGAGGTCGACTCCGTGCTTATCGACGACGCGCGTACTCCTCTCATCATTTCAGGACCTGTTCCTAAGGGTGAGGACCAGCAGTTTATGGAGTACAAGCCTCTCGTTGAGCGCCTCTACAATTCTCAGAAGTCACTAGTGAACCAGCTCCTCAATGAGGCAAAGAAACTCATCGCGGACGGAAATGAGAAGGACGGTGGTCTTCTCCTCTTCAGAGCATATAAGGGTTATCCTAAATATAAGCCACTTATCAAGTTCCTCAGTGAGCCGGGTATGAAGCAGCTCCTCCAGAAGGTGGAGAACTACTACATCCAGGACAACGAGCGCGAGATGCACATCGTTACAGATGAGCTCTACTTCGTGATTAACGAGAAACAGCACTCTGTGGATATGACCGACAAGGGCCGCGACCTGATCACAGGTAACCTGTCGGATTCGAACTTCTTCGTGCTTCCTGACGTGGGAGCTGCGATTGCAGAGGTTCAGAAGTCATCGCTCACAGCAGCTGAGAAGCAGGTGAAGAAGGATGAGATCCTTGCGGACTTCGCACTTAAGTCTGAGCGTGTACACACTGTGACTCAGCTCCTTAAGGCTTACACAATGTTCGATAAGGAGATCGACTACATCATCCAGGACGGCAAGGTCAAGATCGTGGATGAGCAGACCGGCCGTATTATGGAAGGACGCCGTTGGAGCGACGGACTCCACCAGGCTGTCGAGGCCAAGGAGAACGTCAAGGTGGAGGCTGCAACCCAGACTTTTGCAACCATCACTCTCCAGAACTACTTCCGTATGTACCACAAGCTTGCCGGTATGACAGGTACCGCAGAGACTGAGGCAGGCGAGTTCTGGTCAATCTACAAACTCGATGTCGTTGTGATCCCTACAAACAGACCTATCGCGCGTAAGGACCAGAATGACGTCATCTACAAGACAAAGAAGGCTAAGTTCGATGCCGTTATCAATAAGGTAGTGGAGCTTACCAAGGAAGGCCGTCCGGTGCTCGTCGGTACAACAGACGTCGAGACTTCGGAGCTCCTGAGCCGTATGCTCAGACTTCGTGGTATCGAGCACCAGGTGCTCAATGCCAAGCAGCACGCACGTGAGGCAGAGGTTGTCGCTCACGCAGGTAAGGCAAGCACAGTGACTATCGCTACAAATATGGCAGGTCGTGGTACCGACATCAAGCTTCCTGAGGAAGTGAAGAATGCGGGTGGACTTGCGATCATCGGTACAGAGCGTCACGACAGCCGTCGTGTGGACCGCCAGCTTCGCGGACGTTCAGGACGTCAGGGTGACCCTGGTTCTTCTATCTTCTATGTGTCTTTCGAGGACAAGCTTATGCGACTCTTCGGTTCTGACAAGATTGCCGGCATCGTAGACAGACTCGGTATGGCTGAGAATGAGGCACTTGAGGCTCCTATGTTGAACAATGCCATCGAGACTGCTCAGAAGAAGGTTGAGGAGAATAACTTCGGTATCCGTAAGAGACTCCTTGAGTACGACGACGTGATGAACTCTCAGCGTGAGGTGATCTACACCAAGAGGCGCAACGCCCTTTCAGGTGAGAGAGTCGAGATCGACGTTATGAATATGATGCAGGACATCGTCCAGATTCTTGCAGAGAAGGCTGAAGGAATGGATTACGAGTCATTCTCAGAATATATAATGTCATCTCTGTCCATCGACCTTGGATTCGATGAGGAGTTCTTCGCAAAGGCAAATGCCAAGGCTATCGCTGAGAAACTCCACGCAAATATGATGGAGACTTACAACCGTCGTATGGACACTATGCTCCAGAGAGCTTATCCTATCATCAAGGAAGTGTACGAGAAGCAGGGTGCCATCTATCAGAACATCGCTATTCCGATCTCAGACGGTCGTAAGATGATGACTCTCTCTGTCGATCTTAAGAAGGCATATGAGACTGAGGGTAAAGAGATTGCGCGTGCACTCAGCAAGTCGATCACTCTTTACCAGATTGACGAGCACTGGAAGGAGCATCTCCGTGAGATGGACGACCTCAAGCAGTCTGTTCAGAATGCCACATACGAGCAGAAGGATCCGCTCCTGATCTACAAGTTCGAGAGCTTCAACCTCTTCAGCCAGATGCTTGAGGACCTGAACAAGGATGTGCTGTCGTTCCTTCTCAGAGCATTCATTCCGCTCCGCGACGCTTCAGAGGCCAAGGCTCCGGCTCCACAGCAGCCAAGAAGAAGCAATATGGAGCAGATGCAGACTTCGCGCACAGACCTTGTGACAAACGGCGGCGAGCCTAAGAGCAAGATGCCTGTACACGTGGAAAAGCAGGTGGGAAGAAACGATCCTTGCCCTTGCGGCTCTGGCAAGAAGTTCAAGAACTGCCACGGTAAGGGATTATAATAGAAATAATTAACGATTAAATATATAAATACTATGGCTAAGACTGAAGTTATGCTCGATGTAAATGCTATCAGCAGAATATCGGCTGGCACTGTCATCAAAGGTGAAATCCTTTCTCCTGGTGACATCCGCGTAGACGGAACATTTGAGGGAAAGATCCAGTCAAAAGGACGCGTTGTTATAGGTGAGACCGCAAACGTAAAGGGCGAAATCATCTGCGAGAATGTGGACCTTTGGGGAAAAGTAGAGGGCGACATCTTCGCCAAGAACACCCTCTCTCTCAAGGAAGGCTGCGTGATGAACGGAGACCTCCACATCAGAAAGATCTCAGTAGAGCTCGGTTCAACATTCAACGGCACCTGCCAGATGATCTCTGAAGCAGAATTCGACAAGGTGACTGGCGCAGACATAAAGATTCCTGCCCAGGCCCAGCAGAAACAGCAGCACGCTCCGGCAAACTAACCTGACAGCATCAGCTGCAACAAAACCGAAAGGAGATGACCTGTGTTGGCCATCTCCTTTTTCTATATGACGGCTTATATGTGATGGGTTACAGCCGGGGAGATGTTTCTTGGAAATGGGATATAACGAAAAAAGCCTTGGAAAATCCAAGGCTTTTGGTGGGAGCAGAGGGAGTCGAACCCCCGACCCTCTGCTTGTAAGGCAGATGCTCTAAACCAACTGAGCTATGCTCCCGAAACAGGACTGCAAATATACGGACATTTTCTGAATCTCCAAATTATTTTGCAAGAAATTGATATATTTTTACTCACTTTCTTGATTTGCGTTTGTATAATGGTCCGAAAGTCGTATATTTGCAGCTCGATTCAATGGGGATGTTTTGGTTTTGACAGCATCAGACATTGGATAGTAAGCACGTCGGGCGTTGTAGGTTTGCCCGTTAATCTCGGCCTTCAAACAATTAGTTGGCAACAACTCTTATGCACTCGCTGCGTAGTCTGCAAAGCACACTACCTTAATCCGCGTCGCCAAGGCTGCGACGCCGACGAGTATCCCTCCAGGCTTTAGGCCGGTTATGACTGGAATCAGGGGTATCATTCAAACCGGATGCACGGATGGACTCCTTTAAAATCCGCCAAGACTTAAAGGATAAGCTCTGGATAGCCTGTCTGACGGCAGTCCAGTGACGAAAACCAAAGTCAGACTAAGCGTGTAGAAAGCTCTCTGGTGCGGTGTTTGGACGGCGGTTCGAGTCCGCCCATCTCCACGAAAAGGAGTTTGATCGACTGATCAAACTCCTTTTTTCGTGGAGATAACTTCCTAACCCCAGTCGCTTCGCGACAGCCCCTATTAGGGGCATGCCGACCACTCCTTCGTCGGGTCGGGCGTCCCCGCTGCTTCGACTTTTTATCAAAAGTCTCGCTGACGCGGATGACGCGGCGCTGAGGCGCATTGTTACGTCGCAATTGGGCCAACTCTGTTGCACTGTCATATGTTAGAAGATGTGGCCACTGTTGCTGGCGTCATTTTGCTTATCATTTTCTGCCTCCAGTCCTTGTTTCGGCCTCTTTTTAAGGACTAGCCCATCATTTCCCGTCCCCTAGTCCTTACGAATGCTCTTTTTCAAGGACCGGAGACGGATTGTGCTCTAGGGCAAGCGGATATTTGCTCCCTGAATCCTTCTGTTTCAACTTTTTTTGTATTATATTTGCTCGATTTACTGTGTCTATGGCATAAAGGGACGGTGGATGGCTCTCGGGAAGTTGTCAAGGCATTGTAAATCAGGGATATAATAAGGAATTTAGTAGGAAACGAATATGATAAAGAGGATTTTATCACTGTTGGCGGTGTTTTCGGTGTTTGCTTTCTGTGCTTCAAGTGCATTTGCGCAGATGACTGATGATGCTCTGATTACTTATGTGATGGAGGCTATGGCTTCTGGAAAGTCGCAGACTGAGGTTGCAAAGGAGCTGGCTGCAAAGGGAGTCAGTGTGGAGCAGATTACCCGTCTTAAGTCTATGTATGATAAGGGTGGTGCAGAGCTGCCTGGAGGGTCAAAGTCAGCAAAAACTATGTCAGACAGGACAAGGAAGGTGGATTTCAAACTGCTGGAGAAGGAGTTCCTTGATCTTGACAGTCTTGCGACTGTGGTAAAAGAGAAAGAGGTCTTCGGTAGAAGCATTTTCACTAACCAGAATCTGTCTTTTGCACCTAATGTCAACATCCCGACTCCGGCAAACTATAAGCTCGGTCCTGGAGATGAGGTCATCATCGACATCTGGGGATCAAATGAGGCGACCATCCGTCAGACTATCTCTCCTGACGGTTTCATCAACGTCCCTAACCTCGGCCTCATCAGTCTTAACGGAATGACAGTGAAGAATGCTGATTCGTATCTCCGCAAGAAATTCGGAAAGATCTATCCTGTGGACGGGGAGAATCCAGAGTCAGACATCAAGCTTACTCTTGGAACAATCAGGAGCATCCAGGTAAATATCCTTGGTGAGGTTGCTGTCCCAGGTACATATTCATTATCCTCATTATCAACTATCTACAATGCACTTTACTGTGCTGGTGGAGTGAGCGATGTGGGAACCCTCCGCGAGATCCGCCTTGTCAGGAACAAGAAGACTATCGCCAATGTAGACGTATATGACTTCATCCTTAACGGAAACTCATCTGACGATGTCAAGCTTCAGGACGGGGACGTGATCATTGTAGCTCCATACAAGCAGCTTGTCGATGTGGCAGGAAAGGTTAAGCGTCCGATGGTCTATGAGATGAAGGAAGGGGAGACAGTTCAGAACCTGATCGACTATTCTGGAGGATTTGCCGGAGACGCCTACAAGTCTAACCTGCGTCTCATCCGCCGAAACGGAGTCGAGTACCAGGTGTACACAGTGGATTCAGAAGACTTCGGAGCATTCACCCTGATGGACGGCGATTCGCTTACAGTTGAGACAATGCTCGACAGATATGCCAACAAGATAGACATCCAGGGTGCTGTCTATCGTCCGGGCGCTTACCAGCTTGGAGGCAACATCACAACAGTGTCCCAGCTCATCAGGAAGGCTGACGGCCTCAAGGGTGATGCATTCACCAACCGCGCGATCCTTTATCGCGAGAAGGAGGACCTCACAAGACAGATTATTCCAATAGACATCAAAGCCCTTCTTAACGGCAGTGCTGAGGACATCCTCCTCCAGAAGAACGACAGTCTCTATGTCTCAAGCATACACGAACTCCAGGACATCGGCCTCGTTTCACTCGAGGGTGAGGTGGCGAATCCGGGAGAGTACCCGTACGCAGAAAATATGACTCTGGAAGACCTCATTATTCAAGCTGGCGGTCTCCTTGAATCAGCTTCGACAGTGAGAATCGATGTGAGCCGACGAATCAAGAATCCGGACAGCATAACCCAGCTGGATTCTATCGGCCAGGTGTTCACATTTGCCCTCAAGGACGGCTATGCAATCGACGGTGAACTCCTTTTCAGTCTGCAGCCATATGACCAGGTCTTTGTACGCAGAAGTCCAGGCTACTTCGAGCAGACCCACGTCACAATCAGTGGAGAGGTCATCTTCCCTGGCAACTATGTCCTCACGCATAAGACTGAGCGTATCTCTGACCTCGTCAAAAAGGCAGGCGGAGTGAACAGCTGGGCCTATGTGAAGGGTGCACGACTGCAGAGAAAGATGAACGAGGATGAGAAACGAAGAGTGGAGTCTACACTCGAAGTGTTGGATTCTGCAAAAGATAGTATCAATGTCGAGAATCTGGACCTTGCAGAGTACTACTATGTCGGAATCGACCTTGAGCAGGCTCTTGCAAAACCGGGAAGCGATATGGACCTGGTACTCAGAGAGGGCGACCAGCTTTTCGTTCCTGAGTATATCAACACAGTGAAGATCTCGGGTAACGTAATGTACCCTAACACAGTGACTTACAATCCGGAGTACCTTGTTAGAGACTATGTCGAGATGGCCGGTGGCTACGGCTACCATTCGAAGAAGAGCAAGGCCTACATCATCTATATGAACGGAAACGTCACCAGGGCGCGCAAGTTCTCCAAGGATGTCATCGAGCCGGGATGCGAGATCGTGATCCCGCAGAAACGTCAGAGGGACTCGAAGCTCTCCGAGATTATGAGCATAGCGACCACATCGTCATCACTGGCGACAATGTTCGCAACCTTAGGCAATATCATAATGTCAATGAAGCCATAAAGTTTAATTTTCGCAAGCATTGATAACCTTCAATAATTTATCACTTGTGAAACTTGAGTAAAGTAATATGCAAGAGAATACTAACAACATATACGAAGACGAGGGAATCGACGTCGCCGCCCTGTTCGCCAGGCTTTGGAAGCGCAGAAGCCTGATCATCAAGTGCTGCGTTGCGGGTGTTGTCCTCGGACTCATCGCAGGATTCAGCATTCCTAAGACTTACAAGGCGAAGGCTGTCTTCACTCCGGAGACTCAGCAGAGAATCGGAGCCGGCGTCAGCTCCATCGCTTCTATGATGGGTGTCAGCCTGGACAACAGTATGGATGCCATCGACGTGGAGATGTATCCGGATGTGGTGGGATCGACTCCTTTCCTTTTCAATCTGCTCGACCTTCAGGTCCAGACCAAGGACGGCAAGATCGACACGACGCTCACGGAATATATCCTCAATCATCAGAAGAAGGCCTGGTGGAGCCATATAATGACGGCCCCATTCAAGCTTATTGGTCTGATTATGCCTGATAATGAAGGAGTTGAGGAGGATGAACTCGTAATGACGAATCTGCCGAAACCGGAGCGCCGCGTAATGAAGTACCTCAGAAAGACAATCCACGTGCTCGTGGACAAGAAGACGGGAATGACATCTATGTCGATCGAGATGCAGGATCCGTACGTCGCTGCGACAGTGCTTGAGGCCGTGGTCGAGAACCTGAAGACATATGTTTCCGACTACCGCACCTCGAAGGCCCGCCAGGACGTCGAGAATCTTTCGGTAATATGCGAGGAGAGACGTCAGGACTATTATGCAGCACAGCAGGCATATGCGAAATATACCGACGCCAACAAGAATGTCGTGCTCAACAGCACCAAGGCTGAGGCTCAGCGCCTCCAGCAGGAGATGAACCTGGCCTACCAGGTGTATTCGCAGGTTGCAACTCAGCTTGAGGGAGCAAGAATCAAGGTCCAGCAGGACAAGCCGGTCTTTGCCGTGCTGGAGCCTGTGACCGTTCCATATAAGAAGTCGGCTCCAAGCAAGGCCAAGATACTGATAGTGTTCACCTTGCTGTCAGCCTGCCTCGCCGCAGCCTGGATCCTCTTCCTGGAAGACTTCTGGAAAAAGTTCAAAAATAATCTATAGCCTTTAGAGACCTTTAGGTCGATAGTAAGTCCTCCTCCCGAGGAGGAGGATTTAGGAGGAGGGTAACGTAAATAATAAGGTGCGGTGGGAAAAGTTCCGCAAATTTCACCAACCTTCAGATAATCATATAATGTATAATCGCGGAACTGTGAGTTAGCTATTAAAGGAATTGCTATGAAAGGAATTGTACTCGCCGGAGGAAGCGGCACACGTCTCTATCCTATTACCAAAGGTGTAAGCAAGCAGCTGCTGCCGATCTTCGACAAGCCGATGATATATTACCCTCTGTCTGTACTTATGCAGGCAGGCATTAAGGATATACTCGTGATTTCCACACCTTACGACCTTCCGGGTTTCCAGAGACTGCTCGGAGATGGAAGCGATTATGGCGTGAATATATCATACGCTGAGCAACCGTCACCTGACGGCCTGGCACAGGCGTTCATAATCGGAGAAGAGTTCATCGGCGATGACAGTGTGTGTATGGTGTTGGGAGACAACATCTTCCACGGCAACGGCTTTACGCCGATGCTCGCGGAAGCGGTGAGGGCGGCAGAGGAAGATGAGATGGCTACTGTCTTCGGTTACTGGGTGAGCAATCCTCAGAGATACGGCGTCGCTGAATTTGACGAAAGCGGAAAATGCCTTTCCATAGAGGAAAAACCACTGGAGCCTAAGTCCAACTATGCAGTCGTAGGCCTGTACTTTTATCCAAATAAGGTGGTTCAGACTGCAAAGGCAGTGAAGCCCTCTGCAAGGGGCGAACTCGAGATCACATCAGTGAACCAGAAGTTTCTGGAAGACGGAGAACTTATGGTCCAGACACTCGGCAGGGGATTCGCCTGGCTTGACACCGGAACCCACGACTCGCTTTCAGAGGCTTCTACCTTTGTGGAAGTGATAGAGAAGCGTCAGGGACTCAAGATTGCCTGCCTCGAGGAGATCGCATACCGTCAGGGATGGATCGACGCGCAGAAGCTTGAGGAGCTGGCACAGCCGATGATAAAGAACCAGTACGGCCAGTACCTTATGAGCCTTATCAAGTAATAAGACTAAACCATATGAACTTCAGAAGGAATATAGTGATAACCGGAGGTGCGGGATTCATCGGCAGCCACGTCGTGCGACTGTTCGTGAAGAACTATCCCGACTACCGCATAATCAACGTCGACAAGCTCACCTATGCCGGCAACCTCGCGAATCTCAAGGATATAGAGGATTGCCCGAACTATGTCTTCGTCAAGGCAGACATATGCGACTTCGAGAAGATACTGGAGATTATGGCAGACTACAAGGTCGACGGAATAATCCATCTTGCGGCGGAGACCCACGTGGACCGTTCGATCAAGGATCCGTTCACATTTGCAAAGACCAATGTCCTCGGTACGCTTTCGCTCCTGCAGGCAGCCCGCCACACCTGGGAGTCCCTTCCGGAAAAATACGAAGGCAAAAGATTCTATCACATAAGCACAGACGAGGTCTACGGAGCCCTCGAACTGGATTCTCCTGAGGGTGAGGCTCCATATGGAACAGAATTCTTCAGGGAGACTACCAAATACGATCCCCACAGTCCGTACTCAGCGTCAAAGGCGTCGTCAGATCATTTCGTCAGGTCTTTCCACGATACCTATGGAATGCCTGTAGTAGTGACGAACTGCTCGAACAACTATGGTCCATACCAGTTTCCGGAGAAACTTATCCCATTGTTTATCAATAATATAAGAAAGGGTAAACCCCTCCCTGTCTACGGAAAGGGAGAGAATGTCCGTGACTGGCTGTATGTAGAGGACCACGCAAGGGCTATAGACCTGATCTTCCATAAGGGCGAAACAGCCCAGACCTACAACATCGGTGGATTCAATGAGTGGAAGAACATAGACCTGATCAAGGTGATGATTGCAACGGTGGACCGTATCCTTGGAAATCCTGAGGGACACAGCCTCGGTCTCATTACCTACGTGACTGATCGCGCAGGCCACGACCTGAGGTATGCCATAGACTCGTCAAAACTCCATAATGAACTTGGATGGGAGCCGTCCCTCCAGTTCGAGGAAGGTATAGAGAAGACTGTGCGCTGGTACCTCGACAACCAGAACTGGATGGACGAAGTCACATCCGGGGACTACCAGAAGTACTACGAGGAAATGTATTCGAAACGTTAAGTGAATGAGGCTGAAGGAGACATCGATAAAAAGGAACTTTGTGTATAAAAGCATACTGACAGTGTCAGGCTATCTGGTTGCTTTTATCATATTTCCGTATGTCTCGCGCATCCTCGGAGTGTCGAATGTCGGACTTGTAAACTTTGTCGACAACACTGTCCAGTACTTCCTTCTCTTTGCCTCAATGGGAATCAATGTCTTGGGAGTCAGAGAGATAGCGAGGGTGAAGGATAACCTTCAAGAAAGGAACAAGGTCTTCTCCAACCTTATCGGTGTGAACCTCCTGTTCACTCTTCTGACCTTGGCAGCGTATTTCATTATAGTCTCATTTTCGCCTCAGCTCAGCCAGTACAAGGAACTTTTCTACACAGGCTCGGCCAAGATCCTGTTCACGGCCTTCCTCATCGAATGGTTCTACACAGGTCTTGAGGATTTCAGGTATATAACCATAAGGTCTGTTGCTGTAAAGCTTCTGTATGTCCTTTCAATATTCCTCCTTGTCAGGGGACCGCAGGATTATAAGATATATTTCTACCTGACTGTGGCGATGACGGTGGTCAATGCCGTGATCAACCTCCTTCACGCACGAGGCTATGTGAAGGTGGACTTCAAGGAGATCTTCAATTTCAGATACATCCGTCAGAACATCACTTTGGGCATATATTCGGTGATGACTTCTATGTACTTGACATTCAATGTGATGTACCTTGGTCTTGTGACCGATAATGTTCAGGTGGGCTACTACACCACAGCTTACAAGCTCTACACTGTCGTGCTTGGATTTTTCTCGGCATTCACTTCTGTGATGCTTCCGAGGATGAGCGCCCTTGTGTCTGAGGAGCAGACAGACCGTTTCAAGAGACTGGTGTCCAAGTCCTTCTCAGCAATGTCTATGTTCAGTATGCCGCTTATCCTTTGCAGTCTTGTGATTGCGCCTCAGATAGTTGCTGTCCTTGCAGGTCCGGGCTATGAAGGAGCTGTGCTTCCGATGAGGATCATAATGCCGGCAGTACTCTTTGTTGGCGTAGCCCAAGTTCTTGCCTTGCAGATACTTATGCCTCTGCAGAAGGAGAAGGTCCTCCTTGCGGCCTCTGTGACGGGAGCCGTTGTTGCGGTGATTGTGAATATGCTTTCGGTGAAAGCTCTCCAGGGCGTAGGCTCGGCCATTGTCCTGCTCTGCTCGGAGTTCGTGGTGACGATGGTATATGTCATATACATATATAGAAATAAGATTGTTGCGCTGCCTTGGGGCGAGGTCCTGAAGAACCTTCTGGTGTCCCTTCCGAGCGTGGCAGTCGCCTTTATATGCGCTATATACCTTGAAAACGAATATATATCCCTCGGCGTCGGTGTTGTAGCCGCTGTGCTTGTCTGGGCGGTGATGATGGCGGCGTTCAGACGTGAAACCCTTATGGACGTAATCGGCAGAAGAAGATGAAGGCTGTGATATTCATATTGTTCTTTGTCGTTGCTTTCGCCTATCTGTGTGAGAGGGGTGAGATGCGTCCGAAACGTTCAAAGGCCTGGCTCGTCATCCTATGGCCTGTGCTTGTAGCCATCGCTGCCTTCCGTTCGCCTCTTATGCCGGACTACGAGAACTATGAGCTGTTCTTCCATTTCGGAAATGCCAGATTCGAGACCGGATTTGTGACTGTGACCGAGTGGATCAAGGCTCTGGGAGGAGGATTACATTTATTCCTGGCATTCTTTGCCGGTGTGTCTATTGCATTGAAATTCACTGCAATAGACAAGATGACAAAGCTTGTGCTCGGCTCGCTGCTGGTTTATATATCCAATATTTATATACTTCACGACCTTATCCAGATGAGGTGTGCCATCGCTTCTGGGCTTATGCTGCTGGCGGTATATTTCTCGGTGGAGAAGAAATGGGTGTGGTTCGCCATATGCTTTGTCGTGGCCTTCCTTTTCCATTATTCGGCCCTTGCATTTGTGTTTATACTTTTCCTGAACACTCAGAAGCCGCGCAAGCTTCTTTTTGCCGGCCTCATCGCAGCATCTTATGCGCTTGCGCTCGCCGGTACGACCTTCGGTTCGCTGGTCGGGCTGTTGCCGCTGGAGTTCGTGCAGGACGCCCTGGCGATGTACCAGGACAATATATATGAGGAGATAAATATATTCAATGCACTGCAGCTGCTGAGGGTGGCCCTGTGCTTCTACCTTTTGTATTTCATTGACACGATCAGCCGCCACAACCGTTTTGCTGTGCTGCTGCTGAAGATATACGCGGTCTCGCTGAGCTGCCTTGTGCTGTTCTCGGACCTGCCGGTCCTCGCTTTCCGCATAAGCGAGCTCCTGCTCGTGGTGGAATTCATCATTGTTCCGATGATGTACTACACTGTGAAAGGAACTGAGATTGTAAGAAAACTGCCTGTTGTGGCGGTTTCGGCAGTCATATTGATATTGAATGTAACAAAAGCGGCGTTGCTGGTTTAACGATATTGAGAACTTCAATTAATAAACTTTTCATCACTTGCGAAACTTGTGTATGGATGTTTCTGTTATCATAGTCAATTATTGCACTGCAGGCCTTGTGGCTGAGGCGGTGGAGTCGGTTGTGCGTCTGACGCAGGGTGTCTCTTATGAGGTGCTCGTCGTCGACAACGCATCTCCGGATGGCTCAGGGGCGGAACTCCAGACCAGATATGCCGGAAGCGGGGCTGTGAAGGTGATCCTCTCCGAGAAGAATCTCGGTTTCGGCGGTGCCAATAATCTTGGTTTCAGTCAGGCGCAAGGCAGAAACATATTCCTGCTGAATCCTGACACGGTTCTGCTAAATGATGCTGTCTCTGTCCTTTCCCAGTATCTTGATGATAATGAGGGGGTTGGTGTGTGTGGCGGCAATCTTTTTACGGCTGAGGGCCAGCCTGCCTCATCGTTCAAGAGGCTCTTCCCATCTGTGGCCGCAGAGCTCAGCAGCCTTATGTGTCATATTCCTGAAAGGGTCTTCTATGGCAGCAATGTGACCTTCAACCACACCGGACGCGACCTGGATGTCGCCTTCATTGTGGGGGCGGACCTTATGATAAGAAGGCCTGTGGCTGAGGAACTCGGACTGTTTGACACTGACTTCTTTATGTACTACGAGGAGACCGACCTGTGCAAAAGGGTAAAGGACCTTGGCTATGCCGTACGCTCGGTTCCGGCTGCAAGGATATGTCATCTCGAGGGCAAGAGCATCTCGAACCTCGACCGTAAGGCGGAGATCAATTTCAGGAGCAGAAGTATATATATGAATAAACACCACGGCCCTGCCTATGTGGGATTGTGCGGTCTTATATTCAGGATTTCGGTGAATCTCAGGCTTTTGGTCCTGTCCTTGTCGGGAGGAAACAAGACGTACTGGAAGACAATGAAGAAAATGTTTGCCAAGCGATGAAAGTACTTCACATCATACCATCTATGGAGATCGGAGGGGCACAGAAGCTTCTTTCCGACCTGCTCCCTTTGCAGATGAAGCAGGCCGAAGTGACCTTGCTGGTCTTCAAGTCCGTGAAGAATGCTCTCGTGGACAAGCTGGTTGAGGCAGGTGTCAAGGTCATCAGCCTGGAAGTGAAGAATGTATATAATCCTTTGATAATATTTAAGTTAAAGAAATATATTAAAGGATATGACGTGGTGCACGTACATCTTTTCCCGGCCTTGTACTGGGTGGCTTTCGCTTCGCGCCGAGTAAAAGGAAAGCTTATCTACACGGAACATTCTACATCGAATTCCCGAAGGGGAAAGCGATGGCTGCTGCCGTTGGAGAGGCTGGTGTACGGGAAGTATTCTGAGGTTGTGTCCATAAGCCCTCAGACAAGGACTGCCTTGAACCTCTGGCTGGGAAGTGAATGCAGCAGGAAAGTTATACTCAACGGAATCAATGTCGACGCCTTTGCAGGAGCAGCTTCCGGTGTTCAGTCTTCCGACAGTATCGTGATGGTGTCCAGATTTGCTCCGTCAAAGGACCAGGAGACGGTGATAAGGGCTATGCGCTACATCGGCTCGGATGTGAGACTGAAGTTTGTCGGCGACGGGACTCTTATGGCTAAGAACATTGAGCTGGCTGAGTCGCTCGGTCTGTTGCATAGAATAGATTTCATAGGAGCTGCAGATGATGTGGCAAGATATATTGCAGAGGCTAAGGTCGGAGTCCAGTCTTCACATTGGGAGGGCTTCGGACTTACTGCAGTGGAGATAATGGCCTGCGGAAGGCCTGTAGTCGCTTCCGACGTGCCAGGCCTTAAACAGGTCGTGCAGGATGCAGGGCTGCTGTTCAAAGCTGGTGATCCGGAAGAACTTGCCCGGATTGTAAACTCCTTGCTTGGGGATGAGCAGCTGTACTTGCAGACTGCCCGCAGGTGTGCTGAACGCGCTGCGGAATATGATATAAAGAAGACAACAGAAGGTTACTGGAGGGTGTATAATGGCTAAATTGTTCATCATAGTGAATCAGGACAGCTTCTTTCTGTCCCATCGCAAGCCTGTGGCTCAAGCGGCCCTCTCTCAGGGCTATGATGTGACCATCGTAGCCCAGGACACAGGCTGCTCGGCAGACATCAGGGCACTTGGACTTGGTTTTGTGGACCTTCCTATAGACAAGGCCGGTGTGAATCCTGTCAAGGAAGCTTCCACATTCTGGTTCCTCTTCCGTCTCTTCCGTCAGGAGAAGCCGGACATAGTGCATAATGTAGGACTTAAGGCCATCCTCTGGGGAGGTCTGGCAGCCCGGCTTGCAGGTGTCAGGGGAATAGTGAGTGCGGTGAGCGGACTGGGAGTCCTGTTCTCGCCGGATTATCCCCGCCAGGGATTAAGAAAGGCAGTGACATCGGTGCTGAGATATATTCACAGAAAGGAAGGAGTCTGCTGCATATTCCATAATATGGAGGACCGTGAGGTCCTGCTTCAGGCAGGAGTTGTGACTGAGGCACAGTGCTTCAGGACTATGGGTTCTGGCATAGACCTTAATGAATATGACTACTGTCCGGAACCTTCGGAAGGGAAGATGCACATCCTTTTCACAGCCAGGATGGTGGAGGACAAAGGGGTGCTGGTCCTGATTGACGCAGCTTCCAGACTGAAGGAGGAATTCGGAGAGTCTGTAGATTTTCTCCTCTGCGGAGGTCTTGACACCAATCCGAATGCCATAACAAAGGAGCAGCTCGAGTCACTTTGTGACGGAACTTACATAAAATGGCTCGGAATGAGGAGCGATGTGCTCAAACTCTTGAGAGAAAGTCATATTTTTGCATTTCCTTCCTATTACAAGGAGGGTTTGCCCAAATCCTGCATAGAGGCAGCGGCTGTCGGAAGACCGGTGGTGACTTGCGACTCTACGGGATGCAGAGATGCGGTTGAAGACGGCGTGACAGGTTTCCTGGTGCCGGTGAAGGACAGCGAGGCTCTGGCTGAGCGACTGCGCTGGCTGATCACTCATCCGCAGGAAAGAAAGATGATGGGAGAGGCCGCCCGTGCCTTCGCGGAGAAGACCTTCTCCATCAAGGAAGTTGTTGATATACATATGGATATATATAGGAGGGTCTCAAGATGAAAATCCTTGTGACAGGAGCCGCAGGCTTCATAGGTTCAGCACTTATGCGCGAGCTTGCCCGCAGGGGCGACTCGGTTGTGGGTCTGGACAATATAAATGACTATTACGATGTTCGTCTCAAATACGGACGTCTGGCTTTGTGCGGATTTGATGTGTCTGCTGGTCAGCTGCCGTGGGGTGAGATGCAGGCAAGCACTCTTCCCGGTTGCAGATTCATAAGAATGGGCATTGACGACAAGCCTGCATTGGACGCCCTCTTTGCCTCAGAAAAGTTCGACGCAGTCCTGAATCTTGCCGCTCAGGCAGGTGTAAGGTATTCGATATCAAACCCATACGATTATCTTCAGAGCAATGTCGCAGGCTTTCTCAATGTCCTTGAAGCTTGCCGGCACAATGGCGTGAAGCACCTTGTCTTTGCGTCGTCAAGCTCTGTCTACGGACTTAATTCCCAGGTCCCTTACAACGAGGCCGACCGCACAGACACTCCTGTGAGCCTCTATGCGGCAACCAAGAAATCCAATGAGCTGATGGCCCACAGCTATGCCTCGCTCTATGGAATCCCTTGCACCGGCCTTCGCTATTTTACTGTATATGGCCCTTGGGGACGTCCTGATATGTCACCTATGCTCTTCGCTGACGCGATCACGGAAGGCAAGCCTCTGAATGTCTTCAATCACGGTGATATGATCCGCGATTTTACCTATATCGACGATGTCGTGGAGGGGACAATCAGGGTACTGGACAACCCTCCTGCAGAGGGCGGTGTTCCGTACCGTCTCTTCAATATCGGCTGCTCGACTCCTGTCAAGCTTATGGACTTCATCGCGGAGCTTGAAGATGCTCTTGGAAAGGAGGCGGTCAAGAATATGCTTCCTATGCAGCCGGGCGATGTCTATCAGACTAATGCCGACACGGCAAGGCTTGAGGCGGCCGTAGGTTACCGGCCTCATATATCCCTTCACGAGGGTATCAGACATTTTGTCCAGTGGTACCTCTCGGATAAGAACCCTTTAAGGTAATGTGTTAAAGAACAGTAAGTTATGGATTTCAGTATTCTCTGGTATATTCCTGTGTTCCTGGTGAGCCTCACTTTTGTGGCTGTGGTGATTCCTGCCATTGTGCGTACGGCTTCCAGGATAAATCTGTACGACTCTCAGGATGAGAGGAAGGTACATCAGGGGGACATCCCTCGCCTTGGCGGCATATCCTTTCTTCCTGCCATCCTTTTCACCCTCCTGACAGTCATCGCTGTGATGACGCGCTTCCTGCCATCGGAGTTCCAGGTTACCTACAGACCTATAACCGAACTTATGATGTGTGCAGCCGGATGTGTGCTGCTGTATCTGACCGGCATTATGGATGACGTCATCGGAGTGACCTACAGAAGCAAGTTTATCATCCAGATCATAGCTGCCACTCTGATCTGCAGTACGGGACTTTTCATCACTGACCTGAACGGCATATTCGGAATCCACCATATCCCTGCGCTTGTCGGTATTCCTCTTACTCTGGTCATCATCGTGCTGGTCATCAATTCGATCAACCTCATTGATGGCATTGACGGTCTCGCTTCGGGTCTGTGTATTATTAGCGGCGTGGGTTATGCGCTGATGTTCAACAGGTTGTCTATGAGTATGAACCTCGTGCTGGCCGCTTCTATGCTGGGCGTGCTGGTGATGTTCTATATTTATAATACCCTTGGAAAACCAGGAATCTCGAAGATATTTATGGGCGACACAGGGTCGCTGACGATGGGATATATCCTTGCTTTCTTCGCTGTGAAGCTGTGCTGCTTCAACGACTTCCGTCCGACCGAGACCATCGTGAGCCAGGAGCTTTTCGTATATTCGATTTCTGTCATACTTATTCCTGTGCTTGATGTTTTCCGTGTCTTCTTCTCGCGTATCAGGGACGGTAAGAGCCCTTTCCATCCGGACAAGAGGCACATCCACCACAAGTTCCTTGCGCTTGGTTTCACTATGCGTCAGGCAAGGTGGACCATCTTCGGAATCTCTCTGCTTTTCTGGGTGGTCAATGTCGTGATGTCCCTTGTGCTTCATTGGAACATCAATATCATAATTGTTGTGGACATTCTTCTGTGGGTGCTTATGAATGTTGCTCTTTCAAGGAAGATAGCAAAATAGGGTATGGAGGTTGAAAAGAATATACAGGACGTGTTTCTGTCCTTGCTCCGGAGTGCTCTGTGGGGAGTTCCGGCACAGATTCCGGATGGCTTTTCCGACTGGAAATCTGTGGCCGTGCTTGCTAAGTCGCAGTCGGTCTTAGGGCTTGTGGGTGAGGAACTTATGTCTTGCAGTGCACCTAAGGAACTAAAGGCCAAAGTGCGTACTCTGGTGATGCGTACAGTGATGACACACGCCAAGCTCAACTCTGTCCTGGCTGAGGTGACGGCTGCTCTTGAAAAGGGCGGCGTGCCTTCGGTTCTCTTGAAGGGGCAGGGCATTGCGGCCTACTATCCCAAGCCTGAGCTCCGTCAGTGCGGTGACATCGACCTGTATGTCGGCCAGAAGGAGTATGCCCGCAGCTATGAAATATTGAGACAGACCGGAGCCTCTATGGAGGATCCCAAGGCGCTGACAGTCGGCAAGCACTATCACGCCTCTTATGGCCAGGTGGAGGTCGAGGTCCACAGATATACCGAAGTCTATCCGTTCCGGAAATATGACGACGTCTATCAGAAGGCGTCGGATGCCGGAATGACGGAGGGTCTTGTCCCGATGTCATTCGGCGGCGTGACAGTAGCCACGCCTGAGGACACCTTCAATGCATTCTTCATCTTCAGCCATCTATTCCACCATTTCCTCACAAGCGGAATCGGCCTCAGACAGTTCTGTGACTGGATGATGCTCCTGAGTGCAAGAAAGGAAGAAATAGACCACGAAAGGCTGGCAAAGATACTGACTGATATGGATATGATGAAGCCGTGGCAGGCCTTCGGCTGCGTGCTCGTAGAGCACCTCGGCCTCCCTGCCTCAGACTTCCCGTTCTATGATCCTGCAGAGAACTTCCGTGTGGAAAAAATCCTCTCCAGAGTCCTCTCAGAAGGCAACTTTGGCCAGGAAAGAGATGTCGTGACCAAGCGTGGCCGCTCCTACCTCCTGAACAAGATCCGCTCCTTCCTCGGCCACATCACCCGCACAACAGTCCTCCTGCGTCTCTTCCCCCGCCAGGCCCTCCGCCAATTCTGCCACACCCTCACCTCCGGCCTCACCAAAACAAAGAACGGTCTCTAATCTTTACACGAGTGCCTTTCCCAAACCTTAGGCGAACGGTCTCTAATTTTTGCACGAGCGCCTTTCCCAAACCTTAGGCCACGCCAATCTGCCTCTCAGTGCATATTTGATGGATTCGCGTGGCCTAAGGTCATTTGCTGCTGACCTTAAGCCACGCTGCTGCTGTGTATACGTTCTGGGAGCACGAATGGCGTGGCCTAAGGTTTGGCTTTGAACTAAAGATGTTCCTTATAGTGTCATTGGAGTGCGATTGTCGGGACTTAAAGGCGTGCCCTGGTTCCGGTCGACCGCGTTGTCGCTGGAAGAAAGCTGCTCCTCCCATACAAAAGACGAAACGGCAAATTGCTGTAATCCAGTGACTTACAGAAAATCACCTGCTCCAAATGACGCAGGTGATTCACCATAAAGCACTATGCGTCAGTGTTTTACTAGTCACAAATAGACTAGTTTCAGTGTGTCAGTGACTTGCTAAATGAGGTGGGAGAAATGCTCTACCAATCTCTATTTTTATTATCTTTGTTGTTTGGACGGATCTTACTGACTTGTCAGTAAGACAAAATTTATGGAAATGGGATTTTTGAAATTCAACAGGAAGAGGTCAGAGGTGAAGCCTTCGATGAGAAGGAAGCTTTTCCTGAGCCTCGGCTCTCTCGCAGCGATCCTCCTTTTGTCGGGAGTGATTTCGATTATAGAGTACAGAAGAATGAGTGACTATGTGTCAGAGCTCATTGCTGCTAACATAAAGAGTATCAACCTTTCACAGAAACTCGCAGACCTAACTCAGGAGTATAACGACCAGATGCTGGCTGTAGTCGTCCAGAACGACATCTCGATGATGCCGGACTTCCATCTGGACTACTTCAACGCTCAGTCCGACTCGCTAAGGAACTCATTCACTTCTCAGAAGATGCTCCACAAAGTGGACTCTGTCGTGACTTCCTTCGATGCCTTTATGAAGACTTCCCTCAAGTTTGACGAAGTCTTCCTTGCTGACAACGTGGACACCGGCGAGTGGTTCTTCGGAAGCCTCCAGCCGCGCTACACCAAGCTCCGCACCGATCTTCAGTCGCTCAATGAAGTCATCCACGAGGAACTTCAGAAGAACTCTTCTGACTTTGATGCAGGATTCTACAGGAGTATCATCCCTGGCGTGGTGTCTGTCGGAGCAGGTCTTCTCCTGATCGTCCTTCTCCTGTTCTTCACGATGTCATACTATGTGAAGCCGATCTACAGAATCTCAGACGGCATAGACAGCTACAGAGCTTCTTCGCGCCGTCACGTCTATGAATTTGACGGAGACGACCAGCTTGCCAACATCAATTCCGGAGTTACGGAACTGATCGAAGAGAACATAGAACTTAAGAAAAGGATCAAGGCCCTTCGCGATGAACGTAAAGGCAATATCGATTAATATAGGCAAGGCCCTCCTTGTCAGCGCCTTGTTTATGTTCCTGTCTCTGATCGTTTCGATCATTGACGGGCTTGACGATGCGTTTTCACCTTTGCTCATCAGTCTGATAATCACCCTTCTGGTGGGCTCTTTCCCTTTCATATTCGTAAAGAGCCATCAGCCTTTGAGCCTGAAGGACGGTTTTCTGACCATAGTCCTGTCCTGGCTCCTTTCTTTCATATTCGGAATGATGCCGTACGTGCTGTACGGAGGTGAATTCACCCTCATCAATGCCTGGTTTGAGAGTGTTTCCGGCTACACTACCACCGGTTCGACCATTCTCAATGACATTGAAGCTCTGCCTCGAAGCCTTATCTTCTGGCGTTCGTCAACCCACTTCATCGGTGGCTTGGGAGTAGTTGTCTTCCTCCTTCTGGTCATACCGTCTGCCAGTCCGTACCGACTGAAACTCACCCAGATGGAGATGTCTTCACTTTCAAAGGAAGGCTACAGGTACAGTTCCTCGAAGACAATGCTCATCATCACGGGTGTCTATCTCACCCTTGCAGTCACGGCCCTTCTGTCACTCTGGGCGGCGGGAATGCCCTTCTTCGATGCCCTGAACCACGCGTTCAGCATTGCAGCAACAGGAGGATTCAGCACAAAGAACCTTTCGATAGCCGGCTTTGACTCGGAACTCATAAACTTCATCGTGCTGGTCTTTATGATCATCTGCGCAATGCACTTCGGCTACCTCTACGCCGCATTCGCGACCCGTTCGCTCAAGCCGTTCAACAATTCGGTCACAAAGTACTACTTCATCTCCATAGCAGTGTGTTCAGTGGCTACGATGATATGCCTGATGACCGAAGGAGGCTATCAGTCCTGGGGCAGGGCAGCGATGGATTCTGTGTTCACCATCGTGAGTTATATGTCTACGGCCGGTTTCGCCATATGCGACAATGCATCGTGGCCGTGGCTTGCCGGTGTGATACTCCTTTTCGTGTCGTTCCAGTGCGGTTGTGCGGGCTCGACAACCGGAGGTATCAAGGTCGACCGAATCGTCATTGCCTATAAGGCCTTTGTCGGCGAGCTCCGTCACAGGGTTCATCCGACTTCCGTCACACGCTCAAGGATGGGAGGTCATATGCTTTCGGACAAGACCGTCAAGCCGGTGCTTATGTATATAGTCATATATTTCCTTGCCGCTGTCGTGTCGATATTTGCCGTTATGCTCTGCGGCGTTGATCCCGAGACGTCGGTGTCGGGCGTGATCGCTTCTATAGGCAGTGTCGGTCCGGGTCTTGGCGAACTGGGCGCGTTGGACAATTATTCGGCGCAGCCGGCTATGGCCAAGTTCATATATGCCTTTGATATGTTCCTCGGCCGTGTCGAGATCTATCCTGTCCTTGTGGCAGTGTCGATGATTTTCGGGAGGGACAGACGATGAGCAGGACAGACTTTCTTTATTCGGGTTTCGTTTCCCGCCTTCAGTTCGAGCCTACACCCTGTCAGGAATCCCTTCTGAGGAAGGTTTCGGATTTTGTGACCGGAGATGATGAAGACATCCTCGTTGTAAACGGCTATGCAGGAACAGGTAAGACCACCGCAATCGCCTCAGTGATAGCCACTTTGAAGGAATATGAGATAAAATGCGTCCTGCTGGCGCCGACCGGAAGGGCAGCGAAGGTCCTTTCGTCGTATGCGTCGCAGCCGGCATATACAATTCATAAACATATATACCGACAGAAATCTGTCGGAGGCGACGGCTTCGGCCAGTTCTCGCTTGCTCCGAACAAGGACAAGGACACGCTCTTTGTGGTCGATGAGGTCTCTCTGATCGGCATTGATGCAGGGCAGCAGCAGTCTACGACAGCGTTCGGATCGGGCAATCTTCTTGAAGACCTCATTACTTTTGTCAGGAACGGAGCAGGATGTAAGGTCATTCTGATAGGAGACGCGGCTCAGCTGCCTCCTGTGGGCCTGGATGCCAGCCCGGCGCTTCTGCGTGAGTATATGACTATGATGGGAGGAACCGTCTTTTCGGAACTCACGACAGTCGTCCGTCAGCAGCGCGAGTCGGGCATTCTGTACAACGCCACGGGCATAAGGCAGATGATAGCTGAGCTGGAGTGCGGTCCGGGAGTTATGGATATATGCGATCTGGGACTGGAAACAGCTCCTTTCGATGATATTGAGAGAATAAGCGGAGGAGAACTGATCGAGAAGATCTCCGATGCCTATGCCAAATACGGTGAAGATGAAACGATTGTGCTCTGCCGTTCCAACAAAAGGGCCATCAAATACAATCTGGGCATACGTTCCACAGTCCAGTTCAAGGAAGAAAGACTGGTGCGTGACGACAAGCTTATGATAGTCAAGAACTGCTACCAGTTCGTGGATGACATTAAGGAGATGGACTACATAGCCAACGGAGACATTGCAAAACTTCAGAAGATTTCCAAGTTCGAGGAACGGTACGGCCTTCATTTCGCTGAGGCCCGCATCTCATTCCCGGACTATGATGACCAGGAGATCGTAGCGAAGGTCATACTTGACACTCTCGAGTCAGAAAGTGCCTCCCTCACCTATGAGCAGTCTAATATGCTCTACCAGGGTGTCAATGAGGACTATGCCCACATCACGACCAAGAAGAAGAGATACGAAGCAGTGAGGGAAGACAAGTACTACAATGCCCTCCAGCTCAAGTATGCCAATGCCATAACCTGCCACAAGTCCCAGGGAGGACAGTGGAAATGTGTCTTTGTGGACAATCCGTTCTGGCAGGAAGACCTTACGGTCGATGACCTGAAATGGCTCTACACAGCTATGACCAGAGCAACCGAAAAGGTCTACCTGGTCAACTTCAAAGATGAACTTTTTGCAGAATAACCCCTGTCATTTCGAGCGCCCGCAGGGCGTAGAGAAATCTATATGAATATAAATATATACAATATGAAACGTCTGATAACCTTTGTATTATTATGCCTCGGCCTCAGCGCCGCCGCCCAGGAGTTCAACGCCATTCCTCGTGCCTGGAAATGGGTGTCCTCAGATAAGGTAGCATTTACCTATAACGGCCTCTACACTGACAGTTCTGCCTTTGTGATCAATGCCCGCAACGGCAAAAAGACCGAGGGCGTGAAGTATCCGGCAAAATATGTCGGCTTCCCGGTGCGTCCGGAAGGGGCAGTGAATATGACTTATTCACCTGACTCTACCCGTATCGCCTTCACCCGCGACAACGACCTTTATGTGGTGGACATCGCTACAGGTGCGGAGAAGAGACTGACCTATGATGGCTCAGATGTCATCCTGAACGGTTATGCTTCGTGGGTGTACTATGAGGAGATCTTCGGCCGTCCTTCTATGTACAGGGCATTCTGGTGGTCTCCTGACAGCAAGAGGATAGGTTTCTACAAGTTCGACAACTCGAAGGTTCCGATGTTCCCTATCTATTCTGCATTTGCCAATCCGTCGGGCGCTGCCTCGCAGTCGCAGAGCCCGAGAGTGACAGACCTGTCACTCGGCGGCTCGCTCAGCGAGACAAGGTACCCGAAGGCCGGCCAGACCAATCCGCAGGTGAAGATCGGTATCGTGGAAGTGAGTTTTGCGTCCTTTGCGGCACCGAACATCAGATGGGCTGATTTCGATCCTGAGGAAGATCAATATTTCGGTACTCCGTTCTGGAGTCCGGACAGCCGTGAGTTCTTTGTTGCAAGAATGCCACGCCTTCAGAATACCCTTGATCTCTATAGTGTGAGCGCACTGGACGGATCAAAGAAGCACATCTACCACGAGACCTACAAGACGTGGCTGAACTGGATCGATTCACCAGTGTTTACAGACAAGGGACTCTATATGGTCCGCGATTTCGAGACTGGATGGCAGCAGATATATTTCCTTTCATACGACGGAAAGACCTTCCGCAGACTCACAGACGGCACAAACTGGTCTATGTCCATTCTGCGTGTAGATGAGAAGAAAGGTGAGATATACTTCACTGCAAAGCGTGACGCTTCCGTTCGTCAGGCTCTGTACAAGGTTGGCAAAAACGGAGTCATCAGGTCTCTGACAGACCCTGCCTACAATGTCCAGTCAGTGTCGTTTTCGCCTGACGGAAAGTATTTTGTGGCTGCATATTCAAACGTAACGACTCCGACCCGCGTCGGTATATTCCCGACTTCGGGTGGCGTTGTTTCAAAGGGCCATCAGGGCCTGATAGCTGAGGCGAATCTCGCGACGCCGGGCTCGGCTTATAAGCCGAGAGTGGTTGCGGATATGCAGGGACCGGACTACGACGAATCCAAGTACGCCCTTGGTCAGCTTGTGCATATGAAGACCTCTGACGGCTTCACCCTCCCGGCGATGATCGTCTATCCGAAGGACTTCAATGAGACAAAGAAGTACCCTGTGCACGTGGATATATACGGTGGCCCTGACACTCCGCTCGTACGCGACCGTTGGGTGACTCCGACAGCTGCAAACCAGTGGTACTCGGACAACGGTATCATCCAGATTACCGTCGATCCTCGTGCCGGTGGCCACAATGGTCGTGAAGGTCTGGATATGATCTACCGCCAGCTTACCGTCAACGAAGTGAAGGACTTCTGCGAATGGGCAGATTGGCTTCAGTCAATGCCGTTCGTGATCGATGAAAAGATCGGTGTGGAAGGCTTCTCGTTCGGAGGTACAATGACTTGTATGCTCCTGATGCAGGCTCCGGACAAGTTCCACTACGGAATAGCCGGCGGCGGTGTCTACGACTGGGCCCTCTATGACTCCCACTACACCGAGCGCTATATGGACACCCCTCAGAACAACCCCGAAGGCTACTCCATCTCCCGCGTCCTGAACTACGTCGAAGGCTACCCGACAGACTACACTTCCAATGTCATTTCGAGCGAGGCTTCAAGCCGAGTCGAGAAATCTGTCATTCCAGTAATGCTCAAACTGACCCACGGCACCGGCGACGACAACGTCCACCACCAGAACACCCTCCAGCTTCTGGACGCCCTCCACCGCCACGGCAAACGCTTCGACTTTATGATCTACCCAGACGGAATGCACGGCTACCGCGGCTACCAGGGCACCCACTTCCAGAACGCAAACAACGCCTTCTGGCTCCAGTATCTGAAAAACGAATAGCTTGATTCCGAAATGCATTGATTCGTGCACAGCCACACTCGAAATCGCTGTGACCGGGAATCTCATATCAATAGCCAAACTGACGTGGCCTAAGGTTTCGCGGAACTGCTGCCGCACTTGCTGTTTATCTGCTACACTCGTAATTTTACACAGAGAATTCGGAAACCTTTTAGTAGTAATAAATGTAAAAAAACAGGCAACCCGATAGTACTTTTTGGAGAAAATAGCATCTTATAGGTGAATAATCTGTAATTTTACTGAGTTATGAGACGATTTATTATACTGATGGCCATTGTGCTTCCTGTGCTTTCTTCGTGTTCCATAATGAAGTTTTATTCTGTTGAGGAGGAGTATAACAAGGCGTGGGTCGGCAAAACTTATTCCGAGATTGTGAGGCATTTCGGAGCTCCTGACCGTGTGGAGTTTGACGGCAGGGACGGAAGCATACTCGTGTATGAGGATTTCACGACTACCACCAGCACAGATGTCGACACCCATTTCGGCTATTTCGATCCGGATTATGAAACCAAGGTCACAAGGGACAAGCATTACACTCATTTCTTCATAGATATAGACTCCCGCTGCTATCTTGTAAAGAGCAACAGAGTGGAAATGGACGAGAAGTCCAAAAGTAACCTGTTAAAAGTCCTGGTAGGCACCTGGGGCGCGGGACTGCTGATACCTTTGGCATTCGGAATCTCAATGTCTATATAAACCTGGAATATAAACCTTATAAAACCCTTGATATGAAACGATTTCTAACCTTAATAGCTGCCGTGGTACTCGGCGCAATGACACTTTCCGCACAGACAGATCTTTCCTATAAGGAATGGTCTGACGGCCCGCTTACTTCAGATGATTTTTCAAAGAGAAGGGGAGCAGAAGATATTGTGGGACAGGTTTACACCGGTATTGAGGTCAATGCTGGTGACTGGGAGAAAATCAACTGGAACACCCGTGTGAAGAGGGTGAAATCCAAGGCAGTCTTCGATCCTATCCGTTCCTGGATCAGGACTGACACATTGACTGATCAGGGTCTGAGATACGGTCAGCTCATCTTTGATGCAACAGAGGTGATAAGAAGGCAGATGCAGAACCATCTGACAGGTGATGAATATTCGGCAGATTATTTTAGCGTCATCAAAAGATATGGAGATATTGTAGAGGCCCGTACTGACGAGATTGAGAGAATGACTGAGCACGGCACAAATCTCAAGGAGCTGGAAGTGGAGGAAAAGGTCGTGGCTAAGGAGCTTGCGGAGATTTCGGAGGCGGAATTTTCCATTCCTGACTATAAGTTGAGGAAGTTTGCAATGGGAATGTATGGCGGAGTTGCCACCCAGATTCATCCGGGAAAATATGCGTCATATTTCACTCCTTCGGTCGGCTTTGACTGGGGCTTTGACATAGGTATCGGAAGGTCTGAGATTCAGTGGGACCTGCTGATGGGAGGCGGATCAAAACTGCTTCAAGACATCCCTGGAGATGAAATAGGAACCTGGAAGGCTGGCAAAAGACTCTTTGGAGGAGAGATAACCCTTCTGTACGCCTACAATGTCTACGACGGTGACGTGTTCAAGATCAGCCCGTTCGCAGGATTCGGAGTGGGTTTCATAGATTATAACAACCCGGACAAAAATGCTGAGATCCTCTCTGATGGGATTGCCGGTCCACGTTGGATCGGAGGCCTCAGCGTAGAACTCAAATACCTCCGATCGCTCTACCTGGTCGGAGATATGATGTGGTCGTCAATCTACGGAGGCTTGAACGAGCACAGCCTCCGCCTGAAGGTCTACCTGGCTCACACAACCTACTCAAACGGAATGAACCCATACTCCCTCAACATCTCCCTCTGCTGCAACATCCTCTCAAAATATATGAAACCATAACACAATGCGTCGTTTTTTACTCATATTGTCAAGCCTTTTCTTGCATTGGACTGTCAGTGGACAGCACATCCTATGGTTCAAGACTGCAGACCAGATGGTTACGGTCTCCGGAGCCATATCGGATGAGGCTACGGGGGAGGTGCTGCCGGACGCATACATATATATAAGGGGCGATTGGGACAGTATGGTCAAGGCAGACTCCAGTGGTGCCTATGCCATAAAGGTGCCTGTTGCGGACATATCGTTGATGGCAGGCAGCAATGGACATATAGAGAAGGAAATTGAGATATATCCGTTCAAGGATACTACTGTCAATATTGCATTGAGAGAATTTGAACCAGACAACTATACATTCGCCTGGCCTGACCCCGACAGATTCGACTTTGACGGCCGTTTTTACAACACATTCGGTGTGAACAGTATATGTAAAGTGGCGCAGACTATATTCGGTCTTGAAGGAAGATATAACTTTATATACACACCTTATGATGTCGGACTGAACTTCTATTATTCTCTTCCGTTCACAATGGAACCGTATGAGGCTTACGAAGACACTCCTGTAGGAGAAGTGATGAGCTACGGCTATTGGACAGTACAGGCAGTCGCTGACTACAACTACAGAAGGTGGTTTAAGACTCATCCATTTGCAGGTGTAGGAGTCGGAGGTGGTAAAAGCATTATGCGCACATACACGGGAATGGACTATACAGAAGATCCGGAATACCCTGTACCTGTATATTCCTTAAAGCATACACCGATAGCCATTCTCTCCCTGAGGTGCGGAATCGAATACGACGGTTTCTTGAGATTCTTCGTCGAATCTCACTTCAGTACAGATGGAAACAAAGGAATATATATAGGAATAACTTGGGTTATATAACAATTAAAAACATAGATATATGAGACGTTTATTCATTATTATTGCCATTACGATGGCAACTGCGACTTCTGCTTTTGCGCAGATGAAGACTGAGCCTGCTGCTCAGGCAGCTGAAAACACAACGGTTGAGCTTGTGCCTGGAATGAAGTACAAAGTCCTTAAGAATATTTATGACTATAAGGATTATGAACCGTCAATTTATGACAGCCGCAGCCCCGGTGGAATGGGAGTGGCCTCGTTTTTCATCCCTGGTCTTGGTCAGATGATCTCCGGAGAGATCGGCAGAGGTATTGCCTGGGTTGGAGGACATTTGGGAGCATACGTAGTTACGGGAATCGGCGCTTCAATGATGAATTCCGGTGATTATTATGATGCTGAGGATCTGGAGAAAACAGGAACCATTCTCTTTTTGGCAGGATTTGCATCGATGCTTACAGTAGACATCTGTTCTATAGTCGACGCTGTCCGAGTGGCAAAAGTCAGGAATATGTATGAACGCGACCTGTACAAGAAGATGTACTCGTTAGACCTTCATCCTTCAGTCAACCACATCCTGACTCCGACGGGATCGCAGCCGACGGCAGGATTCACACTCGCACTGAACTTCTAAGATCATACGTCATTCCCGGCTCGACCGGGAATCTCGTTTATATAGCCCATTCGGCATATTATTTGAAAATACGGCACCGTCTATTTAATAAATTTCAAATGAAACGTATACTTTCTATTATCCTGGCGGCATTCGCCATCATTTCTTGCGACCCTGCAGATAAAGACACCATTTCATTCAACGAAGAGAACATTGAAAACACACGTTGGAAGGGAGTCTGGAAAAGAACAGAAGGGGCAATGGTAAAGGAACAGGCTGATGTCACTCTGAAGTTCATCGGATCGGGAACAGGTACCTTCTCTCAGAAAAGGTCATCTACAACATCAAAGCAGAATTATGATATGAAGTATGAAATATCGGGTAAAACCATTACCTTTGATTGTCCTGTGATTGACGGAACCTGGGAGGTCAGCGGCTACACTGAGAACACTATGACACTGACTTTGCTTCCGGGCAAAAACGGACTGATGATACTTGTAAAAGAATAACCAATCCATTCGATATCTATGAGAACACTATCGCTGATGATCGCAGCTCTGGCCATATTGGCAGGCTGCCAGGCAAAGGAGGACAAAGTCATTGCCATCACTTTTGACGACGGCCCTAATGTGACCACAACAGTAAAGATGCTGGATATGCTTGAGAAGCACGGTGTCACAGCATCATTCTTCGTGAATGGAATGCATATCAACGAAGAAAGTGCGAAGGTGATGAAGCGCGCCTATGATATGGGTTGTGACATCGAGAATCATTCCTATTCACACCTGGCTATGAGCGGTCTGAGCGAAGAGGAACTCATCAAGGAGATCGAAAGCACCTCGGCTCTCATTGAGAAATATACTGGCGAAGCTCCGCAGTTCTTCCGCCCTCCATATATCGACTGCAACCAGAAGATGATGGAAACCATTCCTCTTACATTCATATGCGGCCACGGCTGCGAGGACTGGCTGCCTGAGGTCTCGGCTCAGGAAAGGGCGCGCAGACAGATTGAGGCAGCGGTTGACGGAAGGATTATGCTTCTGCACGATATGCCGGGCAACGACAACACTGTTGAGGCACTGGACATCATTATTCCGGAACTGAAGAAGCAGGGTTACCGTTTTGTAACCGTTTCAGAGCTCTTCAAGCTTAAGAATGAGCCGCTTACCCCGCACAGCGGCATTATGTATTCCGTTGTTCCTGAACAGCAGCTATAGTTTGAAGTTTACTGTTACCATCTGCTGGCAGCCGCTGTAGGTGAATGAGTTGAAGTGGAAGCGGGCTTCGATCCTTATGGAGAGGTTGCGGCCGGTGTATGGCTGGTAATATATATCGAAACGGTCGTATATCCCTGCACCTGGGCGGCCTTCGTCGAAGACGCGGTAGAACGGATCTCCCATATATAACCTTGTTCCATATTTGTCGCCTGCGGCGTCTGTGCTGTTGTAGTACGGCATCATATCCGTTCCATAGAAGATCTTGTTGCGGATGCCGACGTTCCATTTGCTTACATCCATATCAAGCTCGCCGCCGCAAGGAAAGACATAGTGCCCTACGAAGACGCGGTCGTGCTGCATACCCTGGAGGTAGCCCAGGCGAAGGGTGAACCGGTCAAGAGAAAGGACGTCGCTCAGGTCGAGGCGGACATATGGGTTCATCAATATATTATCAACCACTCCTCTTGCCTTCTTCGAACCGGCGAAATGGTACATATATGCGGCATAACCGAGCTGGAATGACTTCGTGACTGCCTTTTCTGCTGCCGAGAAGATCATAAACTTTTCCTTGCGGGCGATTCCCTGCTTGCCAAGCCAGTCGCAGCCTACTTCGAAATAGGATTTCGGACGGGTGACCTTGAAGAGGATTCCTTCGAGGTTGTTGTCGTAGAATCTGAGTGAATCTGAGAAGAAGGCTTCTGAATAGGCGCCTTCGGCTGTGCTGCGTGGGAAGATTCCGGCATAGAGGCCGAGGGTGGTTTCCGCTGTGCGCTCTTCAAGCCTGTAGTACATTATGACTTCACGCAGAAGGTCAAGATTCTGCTGCCTGGACAATGTCTCCGGGGAGCCGGCGCCTGCGAGCCCTTCTGAGACAGGAGATGCGCCGAAGTCCTTCATAATGTCTATTCCGACCATCATCCTGTGTGACATCCCATTGTCAGGCTGGCTGAGTTCTACTCCGACAGAAGGGGTCAGGCGTGCTCCGAAGATGGTCATAGAACGGGTGAAGGCACTTCTGAAGAATTCCCTGTTGTCAAATCTCGTCTCGTAGTCGAGGTTATATGTGAAATTAACCTTTGTGGTGTCTGAGGCATATGACGGGGCCACCGATGATATGGCGGCGATGACTGCCAGAAGGGAATATAGTATTGCGGTGCGGATAGAGTTCATAGGTCGTTCGTATGGATATATGTCCGCCAAAGATAATTCTTTTAGGGGATTTTTGATAACTTTGCCCTTTAGAAAATACATAACATTATGCTAAGACTTCAGACTCCGGTGACAGATGAAAGGTGCAAGGTGGGCATCTCCTACAGCGATAAGATAATGATGCTTGGAAGCTGCTTCAGTGAGAATATAGGTGTGCAGCTGAAGAATTTCGGCTTTGATGTCTGCATCAATCCGTTCGGAGTCCTGTATAATCCGGTGTCCGTTTTAAACAGTGTGGAGAGAATGCTTGACATCAGACAATTCAGTCTGGAAGACTGCATTCAGATCGGGGCAGGGGACACACGATTCTGCTCTTTCTCTCACCACACATCTTTTGCACGTGAGGAGGCTGAGACTTTCCTCTTGGATGCCAATATGGCTTTAGAAGAGGCTGCAGAGCATTTCCGCAGATGCAATAAGGTCATAATAACCCTCGGAACAAGTTGGTGCTTCAGGCATCTGGAGCGCGACTTCATCGTCTCCAACTGCCTCAAGCGGCCGGCGACGGAGTTCCGCCGCGAACGCTTGACGGTGCAGGAGACGGCTGCCGCGCTGCAGAGAATCATAGACCTCTGTGCTGCGCGCGCTGCAGAAGATCCAGGATTCGCACCCAAACAGTTTATCTTTACAGTCAGCCCAATCCGCCATTTCAAGAACGGGGCACACGGCAACCAGATCAGCAAGTCGACTCTCCTCCTGGGTATTGAGGAGGTGCTGTCTGACCTTTCGGCTTTGTGCAACTGCCCAGAGGGCACAGGTGTGACTGCTGACTACTACCCGGCATATGAGATCGTTATGGACGAGCTTCGTGACTACCGCTTCTATGCAGAAGATATGTGCCATCCATCATCCCAGACAATCGACTACATCCGCGAACGCTTCCTCGCCTGGGCCCTCCCTCCAGAAGAGCACCAGCTCCTGGAAGAAAACATCCGCCGCTTCAACCACTCCCACCACCGCCCCCACTAAAATATCACACCTACTCTCACAACGGTAGGATCAAATTACCCCAGCGACGCAAGCTTTTTGCTTGATTCCCTTGCGTCGCTGTAATTCCTTGCCTAGCTGCAATCCCGGGTAGGTTAGGGGAATCTTCTGGCGTTTGCTATGTTTCCAGTGTAAAGAGGAAGATTAAAATTATGAGTTGTTTCCGATAATTTTCAGAGAATGTTTTGGAAATGTGGGAAATGTCACTATATTTGCAGTGTATTAACACACTAATACACTATAACAAATAGACATAAAACATATTATTATGGTAAGTATCAATGATTTAGGTTTTAGCTACGGCAACAAGCTCGTGCTGAAGAACATCACAATGACTTTGGAAGAAGGCAGGATTTATGGCCTTCTTGGAGAGAATGGTGTGGGTAAGACCACTCTTTTGTCCATTCTCTGCGGACTTAAGAAACCGTCGGCCGGAAGTGTGCTCACTGACGGACGCAAGCCTTTTGACAGGGAGCCTGCGCTTCTTACCGAGCAGTATTATCTGAGCGATGACAATGCTCCGGTGCATATGAAGGCTGTCGAGTATGCAAAGAACTACGGAAAGTTCTGGGAAAAGTTTGAAATCAGCAAGTTCCTCGAACTGATGGAGATTTTCGAGACCGACCCGCACCAGATGATGGACAGGATGTCCACAGGCCAGCTGAAGAAGACATATATTTGCTTCGCCCTTGCCTGCAACACACGTTATCTTTATATGGACGAACCTACCAACGGTCTTGACATCCCATCAAAGGCCCAGTTCAGGAAGGCCCTGGCCAAGTACACACGAGAAGACTCTGTCGTACTTATCTCTACTCATCAGGTGCGCGACCTTGAAAATATAATCGATCCGATCATAATCCTCGACAGGCAGGATGTCCTTCTGAATGCAACATTACAGGAGATTTCAGAAAAGCTTTATTTCGACTACAGCAGCGAAGTGAAGGAAGGAGCCCTTTACAGCGAACTTATCCCCGGAGGCTGTATCCAGGTCTTCAACAACACTACAGGGCAGGAGAGCAAGGTCAGCATAGAAGCACTTTTCAACACAGCCCACAAGCATAAGGAACTCATCAAGAACGTATTCAGCAAATAGACATATCAATATGGAGACAAATAACATATTCAGTTTCAGAAGATTCGGCAAGTATCTCGTGTCCGATCTGAAAAGATGCATCGCCAATTTCGGCCTTTCATTCCTTGTAATCAGCCTCACCGGACTGATCTGCTACCTGCTTGTCGGAGTCATATCCTATGTCAGCGGAGCAGGATGGGTCTCATCCAACGCCTTTGCAAGGAGCCTGTATCTCTGGATTGCTTTCGCCATCCTTGTGGTCGCGATGCCTAACAAATGCTATGGATTCATCACAGACAGAAAGCTCGGAAGCAACTGGCTTATGCTTCCGGTTTCAACTGTTGAGAAGTTCCTGTCTATGCTCATCAACTGCCTGGTAATCATTCCTTCAGCATTTTTCCTCTGCTCATTTGCAATAGACTGGCTCATAACTGCAATTGACCCTCAGCTGCACTCTACTATCATTGGCAGCGGTATGGAATTGTTTGACGTCATAGTTGCAAAAGCCTCTGAAGAGTCAGAAGTCAATGCCTTGCTTACAAACTTCATAACTGAAAATAATATAATCTTCAGCGCAATAGATGACTCGATGATTCTCATACTGGCCTTTCTGCTGGGAGCCATCCTGTTCAAGTCTCAGAAAGCGACCAAAACCATCCTTGCCTGGTTCGGTATAGGAACTCTGCTCAGCATCATCCTCACCCCTGTAGCGATTATGCTAGTAGGTAACTTTGATCTGGACACATTGAATGCTCTCAACAGCGGAGATATCGAGGCTGTAACCACTTTTGCACAGGATTTCATCAGTAGCGCTATGAAATTCGACACGATTTTCGATGTGACATTACTTCTTGGAATGGAAGCCGCTATATTTATGAGACTTAAAACCATCAAACATTAGGACTTGCTATGGAATTCAACTCTAACAAAGCCATATACCTTCAGATCTGCGACTCCATCTGTGAGAGGATTCTCAGCGGATCGCTTGCTCCTGATGAAAGGATACCGTCCGTCCGCGAGTACGGTGCTGAAATCGGCGTCAACCCGAACACGGTGATGCGTTCGTACGAAAAGCTCACCGGGGAAGGGATAATATATAACCGTAGAGGAATCGGCTATTTCATCAGTCCCGACGCCGGAAAGATCGTGCTCGAGACTCAGAAGAAGGAATTTATCGACAGTGAATGGCCGTTGATACTCAAGAAGATAGAGCTTCTTGGCATCTCACTTGAAGAACTCTTGAAATAATCTTATGAACAAAAGAAAACTCATCATTTTTCTGCTTTGCGCATTCCTGCCGATGATAGCGGCAGGAATGGTGATGCACTTGCTTGGAGGGTCTCCGTCCGCCTTGAGCCAGGAGCCAATGACAGGGAATAAGGCCCAGACTATAGTAGTGATACTTCTGACTACGGCAGCAATGCTCTTTCCGATGATTGCAGTCATCATCACTCAGTGTGTTACCAAGGAACCTGTGCTGAAAGGACTCGACATTTCATTCAAGATCAATCGCTGGTGGTTCATCGGCTGGCTTCTTATGCCGGTAATTGCAGTGGCAGTTCTTGGAGTAACCCTGCTTATGCCTGGTGCTGTCTGGAATCCGGACAATGAAATCATCCGGACAGCCCTTGAGTCTATGCCGGAGGGCATCGGCCTATGGGGAATGCTGGCCATCACCCTTCTCAGCGGACTGTATGCAGGAATCACCCTCAACGCACTTTTCGCCTTCGGTGAGGAGATAGCCTGGCGTGGTTACCTTCTGAAGCTCTTTGAAGGCAAGAAGTTTATGACGACTGCTCTTCTGACCGGTACCATCTGGGGACTATGGCACGCACCCATCATTCTCAATGGCCACAACTACCCTCAGCATCCTGTCATCGGAGTCCTGATGATGGTCGTGTTCTGCGTGCTGCTTACACCTATGCTGATGTATTTCCGCAAAAAGAGCGGCTCTGTCATCGTACCTGCCATAATGCACGGCACATTCAACGGCGTGGTCGGAATAACCCAGATAATGGTCACTCCGGCAAACGACCTTCTTTACGGAGGCAGCGGCCTCGCCGGCTTCATAACCATATTGCTAATTGATATATCAGTATATATATACGACCGTTTCATTTCGGGGGAGAATATACTGGGGTCCGAGATATAGGCAAGTTTGTAAAAATCGCAAAATATATCTAAATTTGCAGCGTTCTAAGACCTTTGCCGGCTTGAACGAACCGGAATGAAGAAAGCACTTGTCTACATACTGTCCGCAGTCCTTCTGACTGCCTTTATGGCGTCCTGCAGCACCGGGTTGGAACCCGTTGAAGACCCGGAAAATACAGGATATACTATTGTCGTATCCGGTACCGTGGCTGATATTACTACTACGGAACCCCTTGAAAATGTTAAGATTACGCTCTATGCGGCAGAAGTTACCGAGTACGGCGAAGGCGCGCTCGTGAGCAGGACTGTGTACACTGACAACCGTGGCAGATTCGAACTTACAGAAGGAGGATTCCAGCAGAAGATTACCTGCCGGGTCACTGCAGAAGATCAGTCAGGAGTCTATGAGTCAGCGACTCAGGAGATGGTTGTGTCCTGGAACGGCACATCCTACAATTCCCAGACAAGGACCTCCTATGTAAATGACGTGAACTTTTATCTCAAAAAGGAGTAGTAATGAACGTGTCCCGCATAGCAACAGCATTAGCTGCTCTGGTCTTGTCAGTTTCTTCCTGTATGATGGAGGAGGCGTCTTCAGACATCCACATTCCAGACGCCGGAGATTCTGACAAATTGGTCGGCTACGTCACTGACACTGACGACAATTCCATCGAACACATCAAGGTCACACTCGACTGGAACAACGGAACCTATCAGGAAATCAAGTACACCGACAGTTACGGCCAGTTCCAGACAGACTGCTGGCAGCCTGCAACACGCGAGGCTGTGACACTGGCAATCACGGTTGAAGATGTGGACGGAGAAGAGAACGGCGGGCTTTTCGAACCGGTCTCAGAGACGATAATCCTATTTGAAAACGGAGTCCAGGACATCGTGGATCCTATGGTCTTCCGTTTGAATCGCGCCACTGCTTCGGAGAGCAGCCCACAAATCTGACAAACTGTCTGTGAAAGTTGGAGCGGTCGCTGAATCCGGCGGCCTCTCCTATTATATTCGTTGAGACATCCTTGTTTTCAAGAAGAAGCCTCTTAGCCTCCTCGATGCGGAGCTGGGTCCTCCACGTCTTGAAATCAATGCCCATCTTCACCTGGAAATAGTGATAAAGCATCTCCTTGGTCGTGTTGAGTTCCTTGGCGGTCTCTTCACGGCTCTTTGCATATTCACAATAGAGCTTCTGCTCCACCCACTGTTGCAAGGCCTTGTCCAGCTTGTGGAACTCTCTGTCGACGTTGAGCTCTTCCTCCTGGGCCTTCTTCCTTATTCTTTCCGCCTCTGTAGTGCGGTTGAATGCATTTGAAAGTGCGGGACGAGCCACTGCGTCCAGTATCAGCTTATGACTGCCGATGAAGGATATGAAGTTGGAGGTAAGGTACAGCATATAAACAAGATACCACGCCGTGTAGAGCTGCGCAAGCAGAAGTCTGCAATCCAGGAATACGTACAGAACTCCATATACCAGAATGAAGAGATTGCTCAGCATCGCTATTATATAGCAGAAGCGGACCCACTTCAGCCTGTAGCTTTCATCCTCGTCATAATAATCTTCTATCTCCTTGAGAGATTTCTTATATACCTTGGCGAAGTGGATTATATACCTTGTCGACTGAATCATAAATGCCAGAAGGGCAGCTCCGCACATAAACCAGAAGTAGCGCTTGTCGTACGATTCATATGAGTCTACAAGAAGGAAGGCTATCACCGCCGACGTAAAGAGTCCCGGAATGAAAAGGTTCAGCCATCTGTACCTCTCAGCCTTCAGAAGAGAAGTCATAGAATAGGATATGATGGAGGTCGAGAAGTGCACGACGATGTAGATCGCCATCATAGCCAGAAGACCCCAGTCACGCATCCGAGGCGAGTTGTAGACTGAGACTGCAAAGAACATCATAAATCCGCAGATGAGAAAACTGATTATGATGGCAAGCTTGGAATTCACAAGCTTGTGGTAGTACTGGGACTGTGGTATCCTTATGAGCATAAGCAGGACGGCGAGGACTGTTGAGCCCACACCGACTATCATCTGTACTGCTATGTCTGGATTTATGATCATTAGCACCATTTAGCGCATAATTCTGCGAAAATAACGTTTTTTTCGCTATTTTTGCAATCGTTTTTGTCCGATTTTTAGTGAGTGGGCAGTACAAGACATTACAACCTGACGTAATATGTTCGACATCAACACAATAGAGAAACTTGACAGGATAGCCACACCGTTCTATTTCTACGATATGGACCTCTTTCACAAGACAGTGGACCACGTCGCGGAACTTGCTGCAAAGCACGACATTAAGGTACATTACGCCGTGAAGGCGAATGTGGAACGCAGGCTTCTTGAATATATAAGCGGAAAAGGATTCGGCGCTGACTGTGTCAGCGGCAACGAAGTCCTGCACGCGCACAGCTGCGGTTTCCCGGCCGGGAAGATCGTATATGCCGGAGTCGGCAAGAGTGACAAGGAGATATACGAGGCTATGAAGCTCGGTATCGAGGCCTTCAACTGCGAGTCGCTTCAGGAGATCTTCGTCATCAACGAAATGGCGCACGTCCACGGCCTCAAGGCCAACGTGTCGGTCAGAATCAACCCTGATATCGACGCTCACACTCATAAATATGTCACCACAGGACTATACGAGAACAAATTCGGCATCTCCAACCACGAGTTCGACAAACTGATCGAACTCATCCACAAGAGTGAGCATATAAACTTCATCGGACTTCATTTCCATATAGGTTCACAGATTACAAGAGTAAACGAAGTCTTCTCTCTCGAGTGCCTCAGGGTCAACGATATAGTGAAGTATTTTGAGGAGCGCGGTCTGAGGATCGACAACATCAACCTCGGAGGTGGACTCGGTGTGGACTATGACGATCCGGATGGAAATGCAATAGCGGATTTCGAGACCTGGTTCAATGCCATATCTGCCAACATCATCCGTCGTGAAGACCAGGCGGTGCACGTGGAGCCGGGACGTTCGCTTGTGGCTCAGTGTGCATCACTTATCTCGCGTGTCCTTTTTGTGAAGAGCGGAGAGACCAAGAACTTCCTGATTATGGATGCCGGTATGAACGACCTCATCCGTCCTGCCCTTTATGGAGCCTATCACAAGATAGAGAACCTCTCGGCTGCACAGCGCTCGTTCTTCCCGACCTTCCAGGCCTACGACATCGTGGGTCCGGTCTGCGAATCCAGCGACGTGTGGGGAGCAGGCAGACTTCTGCCGCTGAGCGTACGCGGCGACCTAATGGCCATCCGCAGTGCGGGCGCCTACGGCCAGGTTATGGCGAGCCGTTACAATATGAAAAACATCGCTCCGACGGTATTCAGCGACAGTCTGGATGACGCGCCGCAGGTGGTCGACTACTTCGAGTAGTCACACAGGAGCCCGACAGGGCGACGTGAGGAACTGGTGCTGCTGTCATCCTGAGGAGCCCGACAGGGCGACGTGAGGAGCTGGTGCTGCTGTCATCCTGAGAAGCCCGACAGGGCGACGTGTGGATCTATATGAAAATATAAAAAAGTAAATATATATGTTTGAAAATCTAAGCGAAAGACTCGAAAGGTCATTCAAAATCCTCAAAGGTGAAGGCAAGATCACCGAGGTAAACATCTCAGAGGCGATGAAGGACATCCGCCGCGCCCTCCTGGACGCCGACGTGAGCTACAAGATCGCAAAGCAGTTCTGCGATGAGGTGAAGAAGAAGGCTATCGGACAGAATGTGCTCACTGCAGTGAAACCTCAGCAGATGATCGTGAAGATAGTTCACGACGAGCTTGCTGCCCTTATGGGAAGCCAGTCTTCCGACATCAACATCAAGGGAGCTCCGGCAGTTGTTCTCGTGGCAGGTCTCAACGGTTCCGGTAAGACTACATTCTCAGGAAAGCTCGCTCTCAACATCAAGAGCAAGAGGGGAATGAAGGTCCTCCTTGCAGCCTGCGACTACTTCCGTCCTGCAGCGATAGACCAGTTGAAGGTTCTCGGAGAGCAGATAGGAGTTCCAGTCTATGCGGAGGAGGGTGTAAAGGACCCTATCCAGATCGCAAAGAACGCCATCGCAAAGGCAAAGGCAGAAGGCTACTCTGTAGTGATTGTCGACACCGCCGGTCGTCTTGCTGTGGATCAGGAGCTTATGGATGAGATTTCAGCTCTCCATCAGGCAGTCCAGCCGACAGAGACTCTCTTCGTAGTCGATGCTATGACAGGTCAGGATGCAGTCGAGACTGCCAAGGCTTTCAATGAGAGACTCGACTTCGACGGAGTTGTCCTCACCAAGATGGACGGTGACACCCGTGGTGGTGCAGCCCTTTCTATCAAGGCAGTTGTAGGCAAGCCAATCAAGTTTGTCAGCACAGGTGAGAAGATGGAGGCGCTTGACGTGTTCCACCCGTCACGTATCGCTGACCGTATCCTCGGTATGGGAGACGTTGTTTCCCTCGTGGAGAAGGCCCAGGAGCAGTTTGATGAGGCTCAGGCACGCGAACTCAAGAAGAAACTCGCAAAGGACCAGTTCACACTCTGGGACTTCTACAACCAGATCCAGCAGATCAAGAAGATGGGTAACATCAAGGACCTCGCTTCAATGATTCCGGGACTTGGCAAGGCCATCAAGGATGTGTATATGGACAATGACTCATTCAAGGGCATTGAGGCTATCATCCTCTCTATGACTCCATACGAGCGTGAGCACCCGGACTGCATCAACGGCAGCCGCCGCAAGAGAATCGCAGACGGTTCCGGCACATCCCTTCCTGAGGTAAACAAGCTCCTCAAGCAGTTCGAGGGCACCCGCAAGATGATGAAGACGGTGATGGGAGCCAATATGGGCAATATGATGAAAGGCGCAATGAGACGCAGAAGATAAAACCATCACATATATGAAAACAGATGCTCAGCCACGAGACTGAGCATCTGTTTTTATATTACTAAGTATGTCTTACTTTGCTGCCTTTTTCTGAAGGTAGTTCTTGAAGAAGCGGCCCTGGGTCGACGGGGTGAAGTTCCAGTCGTCGATCAGGGTAGGGGACCACGATGTGTCGAAGCACCATACGGTGAATGATATGCCTTTCTTTTCGAAATATTCCGTGATATGGTGGCCGTACTCTTCTGTAGAGATCACCGGAATGTGTGCTCCCTTCTCGTGCTCGAGGCAGAAGCCGATCTCTGTGCAGATTACAGGGTAGGTGTCAGCCACGAAGCCGAAGTCAGCCTCCCACTGCTCTTCCCACGGCTGTGAGCGCTTCATTGGATAAGGGTGTGATACGTATGCGACATTAGGACGCTCGATCGGTGCATAGGCAACCGGAGTCAGGTCATATGCCCAGTTGAATCCTGCGCACAGGCAGACTGCATTGGGGTTGTGTACGCGGATAGTGTCGATTATCTGTTCCTGAATGCCCTTCCATTCTTCCCAAGTGCATTCTCCAGTGTCAGGACCTGTCACTGTCGGTTCATTGTACACCTCGTACAAAGCTACGGTAGGCTCATCCTTATAGCGCTGTGCTACAGTGCGCCAGAACTTGAAAGTCTCCTGAAGGTCGGTGTCGTACATAGGATTGGTGTACTTTGCATCCTTAAGGTTGCCGATGGAATGCCAGTCCATAATGACGTACATTCCGTGCTGTTTTGCCCACTGGATTCCCTGGTCCATTGCAGCGAATGTCTCATCCCAGCCCATTGAGTTGAGATTGGTAGGATGTACTGCAAATCTGACTATGTTTGCTCCCCAGGAGGCTGCCTCAGCAAAGTAGCGTTCGTTCCACTGACCTTCGCCCACAAGCTTCACCGGGTCAGAGAAGCAGAGTCCTCTGAACACGATTTCATTCCCCTGAGGGTCAATGAACTTGTTGCCTTGTACCTTTACCCAGCCTTCCTGGGACGATTTTGGAGTGCAGGCCGCCACGATGAATGCCGCGAGGCAGGCCATAAGGATTGTTTTTCTCATATCAAGTCGGTATTAGATTGGTTATCAGTTCGGTTATATGTTGAGAATATACTAATATGTCAACGCTGTCTCGTAGTAAGTGGCAAAGCAAGGATAGCTTTCCAGAGGGTTTGGCTGGCAGAATGTAACTCCTTTGAAGATAGGGGAGTCCTGCTGTCCAAGCGGCTCTCTGATGTCCAGTTCTGCATCACATCCTTCAAGTCTTGCCGAGATCTTGCCGTCCTTGTAGCTGTAATGGAGTGTGCCGTCTCCTATCTTTACTGATGTTTCCACTGATGTGATCTCTGCTGGGATGCGAGGCTCGATGATGATCTTGCCTGCAAGCAGGTCCGGACGGATTCCGAGGAAGTGCTGGTACCAGGTACGCAGGTGCTCGGCGTTGCTCCAGGCCTGAAGGAAGGTGCCCGAGCGCTTTACCCAGGACTGACCTTCGCGCGGATGCGCGTCGGCATTCTCGCTGAGGCTGCCGACTGCTCCCTCGGCCAGTGCCTGTCTGTTCATATTCTTGAAAAGCTCCCAAGCCTGTTCTATCTGACCGTACTCGATCATCCTCTGCATAGCGATACCATTGTTCCACAACCAGATAGTGCCATTGTGATAGGCATCATCCTTATGATAATAGTTCCAGTTCTCGTGCTGAGGGTGGAACTGGCTGTCCCACTGTGCGAGAGAAGCCACTCCCCAAGGATATACGAGCTCTTCCCAGCTTCTGCGGGTCACTCTCTGCTTGAAGTCCTCATCATTTACAAGGTCAAAGCAGTAAAGCTGGTTAGGGCGGAACTGCTTGTCCGGAGTGCCGTCGGGGTTGAGGTGGTCATATATAAGTGCCTCGTCCTTGCTGCAGTAGTCGCGTTCGAAGTTGCTTGCAAGGAGGGTGGCGAGGCCGCTCCAGTCCTCTGCTGAGCCTGTGTCGTCAAGGAGGCTTGCAATCTCACTTCCGGCCATCAGCTGGGCGTACCACAAGGCCTGGATGTCGTTGGCTCTGTTGCCGCGTGGTGAACCTGGTATGCCGTTTCTCTTGACATCCATCCAGGTGTCGGCGTCTGCGTGAGTCAGGTAGCCGTTCTTGTCAGTATAGTTCTTGATTGAAGCGTTGATGCTGGTCTTGATGGCAGGGTAGAGGTCGTGGAGGAACTCTATGTCCCCCGAATATTTGGCCACTTCAAGGGCCTGGATGACGAAGCGTGGGGTTCCGTCAGTTGTGTTGTAAAGGATTCCCTCGAGGTTTGCCCTGTTAGGGATTCTGCCGTAGGTCTCCGATTCTGGGTCCTTGTCCTGGAGCTCGGCGAAGTCCTTGAGTATCTGCCTTGCCGTCTCGAACTGTCCTGTCACCAGGCAGGCTCCTGGCATCGATATGAACATATCTCGTCCCCAGTACTCGTTGAACCAAGGGAGTCCTGCATATATTCCCTTTCCCTGCTGCTCTGTGATCAGCTCGTCCATTGTGATGGTTATCCAGTCCAGGGCGTCGTCCAGCGACGGGAGGTTGGTCTTGACGCGGTTATATTCAGTTATCAGGCCGTTGATCCTTTCCCTTCTTTCCCTTGTCATCGCCCCACCTTCCTTTCTGAATTTGTTGGCAAGCGCAAGACATTCATCTTCAGTGCCATAGGTCAGGATGAATCCTTCTGAGTCAGATCCTGTCTTCATACCGTTGCCATAGACAGTGAATGATGTCTTGCCGGCTGGTGCTATGAGGATCCTCTTGTCAGGAGCTTCGTTCGGGGTAAGGAACAGACCGTCCTTGCTGTACTTGGTTTCAGCGATATGGCCAAGGTCAGGCGTGAGCATAATGGAATCAGCTGAAGATATGACTTCCACGTAAAGTACAGGCACGTTGTCGAACATTCGGAATATTTCCTTGGTGTGGCCCCAATGGCGCTCGATCCTGTCAGGGAAGACTACACATTCGCCTGCATCCTTCCTGTTGAGCATATGGTCGATGCCTATAGCCTCATCGTCAATACCGATGGCATAGTCGGCAAGGATTCTCTTCTTTGCCATATTCCATCCTGACCACCATTCCGGGGTCTCCTGATGGGTTGTGCCGTACCAGTAGCCTGATTTCTTGTCTGTGTAGGAGTACTCTCGGTTTTCTTCCGGGGTGACCTTGACGCCAAGTGCGTCGATCGCCATATCCTTTTCTCCTGAAAATGCACAAGCCTGTGCAAAGAGTGCTGTTGCCAAAAGGCAGATTCCTGCTGTTGTCTTCATATCTTTTCGGTTAATATTCGCCGTGCCCATCGGGGCATCACGCAAATTTAACAAAAAAGATGTTTGTCAGGATAGTAATCGGGATTTATATTGTGAATCCGACGTGGAAACCGATGGTAGGGCCTATGCTTGGACCTAGGAATATATTGGATTTGCCACGCAGTCTGACAGCGATGCCTGGTTCCCAGGACCAGTACCATAACCACTGGCCTGCCTTGAGGCCTGCACCTCCATAGTCTGGATGTTCATATACTTCAGCCTTGTATATGAACATTCCTCCGCCCATTATATCGCTGATAATAGAGAATCTCTGCTTTTTGTCAAGTGGAATATTCAGACGATGGTAAAGATATAGGGATATGCGTTCGTACCTGTCTGATATAACAGGCATTACACCCCATCCTGCTCCAGCACCTACCACATTGTTTTCATTGGTACGGATGCCACCGGTAATGTTGCCGGATACGTCGAATATTACAGTGTTGACTCTGAATGTATATTCGAGTTTTTGTAAACCGTCTGCAGATGTTGTGTCAGCACTTTGTGCCGCAGCCGACAGGCACCAGAGCCCTGTCAGCAAGATAGTAAGAAGATGTTTCATATGTCAAGTGCTTTAGGCTGTATAGTCCAGGTCCTTACAAAATTAAAAAAAATAATCAGATGCAAGTCTTTTTCTTCTTGAATATCAGAAGATTGTTGATTGTAAAGTTGATTATGCCCGAAAAGCACATAGCTGTGAGGTTGCAAAATACCACGTCCCAGCCTGAGAAACGTTCTATAAGCAGAAGTACTCCCAGTCGGAACAGGAATACCATCGAGTTTGAAAGGTTATATGCGGCATAGAGCCTGAAGAATCTCCTGACGGAGGCGTCCGACCGTTTTCTGGTCCTGTCTTTCCACACATAGAAGTAGGAAATCGTATAATTGACGGCAACTGCGCATTGGAACGAAATCATAGGGGATATGATGTATTCTCCCCAATATCCTCTGGTAAAGACCAGGTCTGACATAAGCCAGAGCACAAGAGTGTCCACCACCGAGCCGATGAGGCTTGTGCCCGCAAACTTGGCATATCTTATCAGAAATTTCGCCATATCCTAATCCCTTTCCGGCATAGGGTCCATCTCCGCGTAATCCTTGATGTCCTTGCGGACTGTGGTGAAGTGGATAAGAGCCAGAATCAGGATTATGACTGCTCCTATATAGTCCAGAGCCTTGAAAGTGAGCTCGTTGCCGCATATCACCATACTATGGGAGAAATCTCTCAGTGGACTGATTGTGGCAAACAAGGTGTTTATGATGATCATCAATATCCTGAACTCGGTCGGCCCCATACTGACATAGGTCAGCTTGAATTCCTTCTTAAGATGGGCATTGATACTCACATTTATGGTTATAAGAAAGTACATCACCAAGGCAAGCAGGGCGATTTCCAGGTGCATAAGTCCGGAAAGGCCGACACCTACGAATATCATCACTTCGTTGATGGCGTCTATCGTATGGTCAAGGTAATACCCATATATCGGGCGCTGGCATTTTCTTACCCTGGCCAAAGTGCCGTCAAGCGAGTCCCCGTACCAGTTGATGATGAAACCCAATGAGCTGAGCCATAGGAAGTTGATATTCCGTGCTGACAGGATGTAGCCGGCAGCGACGACAGCCGCTCCGAATGTGCCGATATATGTCAGAATGTCAGAGGTGATCCATCTGGGCTGACGTTCAGCGAGCCAGACCAGCACCTTCTTTTCAAGCGCGTTCAGAACAGATGTCTGAATCCTTACCGCATCTGCTTTAGTGTTCACCATTTCAGTATTGATTATAAACCTTATTCCTCAAAAAATCACTGAACTCTTTAATGTCATTGAACTCGGACAGCTGGTCAGGTGAGATGATTTCTCCTATTGCGATCCTTGTCGGTTTTCCTTTCTTATTGAAAACCTCTGCTACAAGGCGCAACAATCTTACCTTCCAGTCTATAAGTCCGAGAGAATAATAGAAATTTGAGTTTCTGTCTATGAAATGAACAGGAATAACAGGTACGTTCAGCTTCTTGATAAGTCTTATGACAGGTTCCTGCCACTGCCTGTCCCTGATGCAGCCGTCCTTTATGCTCAGGTCAGATACCGCTCCGGCAGGAAACAGTCCCAGAGCACCTCCGCCTCTGATGTGAGCTACAGCATCTTTTACGCCTTGTATGCTGTCTCGTGTGGGAACAGTACGTTCGTTTCCTGTCGGGGTGACACAGATGAAGTTTTCATCCAATGTCTTTATCCTGCCGAGGAACTTGTTCACCATTACCTTGAAATCCGGCCTTATGTGACCAAACAGATCCACCAGCATCACTCCGTCCAGATGGCCGTACGGATGATTGCTGATGGTGATGAACGGCCCGTCAGGAAGAGCCTTCAGCACTTCGGAATTGAGGACCTCATATTGCACTCCGATATCCTTTAGAATCGCTCCAGCAAAGTCCGGCCCTTTTATAAATGCATTCCTGTCATACAGATCGTTCACCTTGTCAATGCACAGCATCCGCATAAGCCCCCTGCAGAAAGCGTTTCCACACTTTCCGCGAAACAAAGGCGTTGCCTTCTCCAGTTCATTCAATGTAATCAGTGGCATAGCGATTTCTTGCTATGCAAACTTTGAACCTTTTCCTGATTCCTGCTCCATTCAGACATAAAGAGTAGACTTTTGGGCAGCTATCTGTAGACAACTATACAAAAAAAGAACGCCGGACTTTCGTCTAGCGTTTTCTGGTGACTCCGACAGGATTCAAACCTGTAACCTTCTGATCCGTAGTCAGATGCTCTATTCAGTTGAGCTACGGAGCCGATTTGCAGCTAAGCTGCTATCTCTTTGTTACTCTGCCTTTGGAGCAGCAACCTTTCTCTCCTTGATGCGAGCCTTCTTACCAGCGAGCTCTCTGAGGTAGAAGATACGTGCTCTGCGCACTTTACCATACTTGTTAACCTCGATTGACTCAATGAATGGTGACTCAAATGGGAAGATTCTCTCTACACCTACGCCGCTTGATACCTTGCGGATAGTGAAAGTTCTTGTTGCAGCTGAAGCTCCACGGAGCTGGATAACTGTTCCTCTGAACTTCTGGAGTCTCTCCTTATCTCCCTCCTTGATTCTGTATGTAACGGTGATTGTGTCACCGGCTTTGAATTTTGGGTAGCTGGCTACTTTCTCGTTTGCGAATGCCTGCTCTACTACTTTAATAAGATCCATTTCTGTACTAACTTAAATTTTTGTGGCAACATTGCGTTTCTTTTCACCCATCACAAGAGGTTGCTTTGATTTTGGGATTGCAAAGGTAGGCATTTTTTCATTACCTCCAAACTTTTTTGCAAAAAAAAATTCGAAAAAAGCTCAATTTTCTTCAAAATCCTTTAGTCAAACAGGTCTTTCAGCTTGTCGAAGAAGCTCTTGTCCTCCTTTGTAGGGTTGGGTTTGAACGATTCCTTGTTTCTCAAAGACTCGATCACTGCCTTGTCGTCCTTTTCAAGTTTCTTAGGGATCCACACTGCAATCTTGACGTAGAGGTCACCGGTTCCGCCGTAGCCGTTCACGGTAGGGAGGCCGCGGCCACGGAGTCTTATCACTGTGCCGGACTGTGTGCCAGGCTCCACCTTGATCTTGTGGCTGCCGTCAATTCCCGGAACTTCGACTTCTCCTCCGAGGATTGCGTCAGGAAGTGATACGATCTTTGTGCAGTAGAGGTTGTTGCCTTCACGCTTGAGGTTTGGATGCTCCTGCTCCTCGATCACTACGAGAAGGTCTCCGTTCACTCCGTTGTTCTTTGCTGCGTGTCCCTCTCCGGAGATGTTCATCTGCATTCCGGCCTCGACACCAGCCGGTATCTTCACCTTTATGGTCTCGCGCTTACGCACGAGTCCGGTTCCGCCGCAGCTGCGGCACGGATTGCTGATTACCTTACCCTCTCCGCCGCACTGCTGACAGGTAGAATATGTCACGGTCTGTCCGAGGAGTGTGTTTACAACGCGCTGTACCTGGCCTGTGCCATTACAAGCAGAGCAGGTCTTGATGTCAGACGAGTTCTTTGCACCCTTTCCTCCACAGTCCTTGCAAGGTACACTTCTTTCGATACTGATCTCCTTTTCTACGCCTTTAGCTATCTCTTCAAGTGTGAGCTTTACTCTCACTCTGATGTCGCGTCCTCTGTATACCTTCTGCTGGCGCTGACCTCCGCGGCCTCCGCCAAAACCTCCGCCAAAACCGCCTCCAAAGCCGCCAAAACCACCGAATCCTCCTCCAAAAAGGTCGTTGAGGATGTCGTTGAGGTTGCCGAAGCCTCCGCTGAAGTCTGGTGCAGAACCATCTACTCCGGCGTGGCCGAACTGGTCGTATTTCGCCTTCTTGTCGGCATCGCTCAGTACGGAGTAGGCCTCAGCCGCCTCCTTGAACTTCTCCTCGGCCTCTTTGTCGCCGGGATTCTTGTCCGGATGGTACTTGACAGCCAGTTTTCTATATGCCTTCTTTATTTCGTCTGCCGATGCGTTCTTGTCCACGCCCAGCACTTCGTAATAGTCTCTTTTTGCCATTGGGATATATTCTTATGCGAGGGTGCTTTCTTATATTCCTACAACCACTTTAGCGAATCTTATGACCTTGCCGTTGAGTGTGTAGCCGGTCTGTGCTACGTCGAACACCTTGCCCTTCTGATCTTCTTCCTGAACCGGGAACTGTGCCACTGCCTCGTGCAGGTCTGTGTCGAAAGGCTGGCCCTTCGCTTCGATCACTGCGAGGCCCTTGCCCTGGAGGTATGACAGGAGCTTGTGATATATGAGCTCTGTTCCTTCCTTTGCAGCTTCGCTGTCCTCTGACTTCCTGAGCACTTCAAGGGCTCTTTCGCAGTCGTCAAGAACCGGCAGAAGACCCTTGATTGTCTCGGTAGAAGCCATACTTACGATGTCCAGCTTCTCCTGAGCTGTGCGTCGGCGGAAGTTGTCGAATTCCGCCATAAGCCTGATGTAGTCGTCTCTGTCCTTGGCTATCTTGTTTTCGCACTCCTCGACCTTCTTCTCGAGCTCTTCTATCCTGATCTTGTTCTTGTCCTTCTTCAGGAAACCCTTTCCTTTGGGAGCAGCCTCTTTTCCCGACGTTGTCTGAGCCTCTTCAGCTGGCTCCTGAACAGCCTCCTGTGCAGTTTCCTGTGCTGCCGCCTCTTTATTTTCCTCCGGAACAATCTGTTCGATGTCCTTCTCGTTTTTATCTGACATATTCTTAAAATTTCAAAAATCCGCGGCAAAGATAACAAATAATCTGCCATATGAAAATTACTGACATTATGTCATATCTGTCTGTCAGTCGGTCAGCCGATGCCTAAGAGAATGCTGTCTGGCCCCTATTTCTGAGTGTTAATTTATAATTAAAACTTAGGGAATTCGTAAATTTTGATTACCTTTGTGCGATTTATAAGAATAACTTTTTAACCCGATAATTAATGGCTAATTTCTTTACTCCGCCGCAGGCGAAGCCGCTTCTTCCGAAAGAGAAGATCGACAAGGTGTTTAAGTCAATGAGATTTAAGGTGTTCCTTGGTTCATTCCTCGGTTATGCCGGTTATTATCTTGTGCGCAAGAACCTTTCCCTCGCAGCTCCTGATATGATTGCTGAGGGCCTTATCGACAAGCAGGGAGTAGGTATCGCTGCGTCAGCGGTCTCTATTGCCTATGCTTTCAGTAAATTCGTTATGGGAACCTTGTCAGACCGTTCTGACGCAAGAAAGTTCCTGACAGTCGGTCTTGTCATCGCGTCTCTGGTGATGATGGCAGTGGGATTCCTTCCGTTCTCTACTGTGAATCCTGCAGTCAATGTGACTATGCTTTTCGTTATGATGCTCTTCGTGGGTGTCCTCTCAGGAATGGGATGGCCTCCTTGCGGACGTATTATGGCATATTGGTTCTCTCAGAATGAGCGAAGCTTCAAGATGTCCCTGTGGAACACTTCGCACACAGTCGGCGCAGGTACGCTCGGAGTGATCGCCCTTCTCGGTGTCGGCATATTCGCTGATCTGGGTATCGAGCAGACCTGGAGAGCTAACTTCATCATTCCTTCAGCATTCGCCCTCCTCATTGCTGTGTTCTGCTGGTGGGCTCTTCGTGACACTCCTGAGTCTTGCGGACTCCCTTCAGTGGCAGATTGGAGAAATGACCACTCAGGCGTGAAGACCAAGGAGAAGGTGGGCGAGAAGGTGCCATTCAAGACCCAGCTCTTTGACTATGTGCTCAAGAACAAGTGGATCTGGATGATCGCCCTTGCAAATGCATTCGTGTATATGGTGAGATACGGTATCGGTGACTGGTCTCCTACTTATCTCCAGGAGACAGGCATTATGACAGCAGCCGAGAGCAAGGTCGCTTTCTCTGTACATAACTATGTAGGCGCTGTGGGTACCATTGTTTGCGGATGGGTGTCTGCAAAGTTCTTCAAGGGAAAGTGCGCTCCTCCGAACATCATCTTTATGGCCCTTGTGCTCATAGGCTGTCTCATTTACTGGCAGGTACCTGCTCTTGCGGCAGCTACAGGCATCGCAGCCAAGACTTGGGTCTATGTAGCCCTCATCCTTATCGGATTCTGCATCTATGGCCCTGTAGCTCTCGTCAGCATCCAGGCTCTTAACCTTGTTCCTAAGAATGCAGCAGGTACAGCTGCAGGTTTCGTAGGTCTCTCAGGCTATCTTATCGGTGACTCACTCCTTTCAAAGATTATCGTCGGTGGTATCGCAGACAAGAGCTGGGATATGGCTAACCTCACAATGGTGATCGGTGCAGCCCTTGGTATCGTGCTCTGCGCGCTTACTCTGAAATCTGAAAAGAAATCCGAATAAAATGAAGAATATATTAAGAAATCTTATTATTCTGTCTGCAGTGCTGCTCTTCGCTTCGTGCGAGAAGCAGCCTGTCGGCGGTAATGACCCTGATAATGGAACGAATCAGACTCTCGAGCTGATGATCAGTCTCCCTGAAAAGATCGAAGGCGCTGCCGGCGATGCCATTTCAGTGAAGTACTATTCAGGAAAGGGCCCTAAGACAGGTGACGTTGTCGTACTGAAGAAGAGTGGAAAGGAGGTTATCTGTAACATCGTATCCATCGAACCCGACAGTTTCTCGTTCGAAATCTCTCCTGAGGTGGAGACCGGCAAGTACTCTTTCTGCATCAGAAGAGGCGAGGTGACAAAGGCCGTGAAGGACGTTCAGTTCAACATCGAGATCCGCGTCGAGGTCGCTGAAAAGGAGGGATATAATATATATGGTATAATAACCTGCGACGAAGCGGGTGTTCCGGGCGTTGTCGTGTCAGACGGAATCGAGACAGCGGTGACAGATGAGAACGGTATATATTACCTGAAATCGGAAGAGTACAACAGGGTTGTCTTTATGTCAGTTCCGAGCGGATATGAGACCGTCGCTGAAGGCGTGGTTCCGAAGATCCACAAGGTTATCGACGGAAATCCTGCCACAACAGAAAGAGTCGACTGGACCCTTACCAAGGTGGACAACACAGACCATATATTATATGTATTAGGCGATATGCATCTTGCCAACAGGACAAATGACCTGAATCAGTTCAATTCGTTTGCTGCCGACATCAATGCGCAGATCGAGGCGAACAAAGGTAAGAGACAGTACGCCGTAACATTAGGCGATATGTCCTGGGACCTCTACTGGTACTCGAATGCATATGACCTTTATTCATATATCGCTACCATCAATGAAAAGGTCAAGGGCATCCAGATCTTCCATACTATCGGAAACCACGACCACGATATGAATTCTGCCGGTGACTTCAACACCGTGACTGCCTTCAAGAACGTAGTGGCTCCTACATATTACTCCTTTAACATAGGTGACATACATTATATTGTACTGGATAACATCCTTTGTACAAATAACGGTACAGGTGACAGAACCTATGAATCGAGTCTTACTCAGGACCAGCTCACCTGGCTTGCGAACGATCTCAAGCACGTCGACAAGTCAAAGAAACTCGTTGTCACTATGCACGCGCAGATGTACAATGAGAACGGAAAGTCATCAATGGCTTTCGCTTCAGAACTCGAGAAACTCTGCAGCGGCTATGAGACACACGTAATGAGTGCCCACACACACGTGATCTGGAACAACGACAATCTCGCTACCAAGGGAATATTCCATCACAACAGCGGCGCAATCTGTGGAACTTGGTGGTGGACAGGATCTTACACTCCGGGATTAGGACTCTGCAAAGACGGATCGCCATCGGGCTACTATGTTTATAATATGAATGGAACCGACATCAAGTGGCGATTCAAACCTACCAGCCGCGACTTCTCGCAATCGTTCCGTACATATGACAGAAATTCTATAGTCCTTTCAGCGGCTAAGTTCGCTCCTAAGGCAAATGCAAGCAACGCTTCTGCATTTGAGTCAACTGCATCATCCTGGGTGTCTCCGGATGACAAGAACTATGTATATTTCAATGTCTTCGACTATGACCCATCGTGGACAATCGAGGTGACAGAAAACGGTAAACAGCTCAAGTATGAGAAGGTGAAGATCAAGGATCCTCTGCATCTTGCAGCATATGAGGCTATGAGATACAATGCCAATGCAAATCCGACATCGAGCTTCAAGGCATATACGATCGATTCGCATATGTTCCGTGTCCAGGCGTCATCTGCAACTTCTACAATCGAGTTCAAGATTACCGACCGTTTCGGCAATGTCTCGACTGAGAGTATGAAGCGCCCTAAGGCATTCTCGATTGCTGCTTACAACAAGTAAGTTCTTAAAACCAAATAACATACTAACTAACACAAATTATCTATGAGATTATTTAAATCTTTCGCAGCTTCTTTGGCTTTGCTTCTCGCAAGCTTCAGTGCTTTTGCACAGACCAGAGAAATCTCCGGTGTTGTACTGGACGCGACCGATTTCCCTCTTATCGGAGTGGCAGTCATCGTTGACGGAACAACAAACGGAGCAATGACAGATGAGAATGGTGCCTTTGCTCTCAGAGTTCCGGCTACCGAAGTTATTCTCAACGTGTCATCGCTTGGTTATGAAACCAAGCTTGTGACTGTTCCTGCAAATCAGGATAAGCTCACAATCTATCTTTCAGAAGACAATATGATGATCGAAGAGACCGTCGTTGTCGGTTACGGTACACAGAAGAAGGTGAACCTCACCGGTGCTGTCGGAGTTGTTGACAGCAAGCAGCTCGAGGACAGAACTTCTCACAACCTCAGCGCAATGCTCCAGGGTTCTGTACCAGGTCTTAACATCTCGACTTCAGCAGGTAGCCCAGGTAGCTCAGGAAGCCTGAACATCCGTGGTGTGGGATCTATCGGTTCAGGTTCTGACACTACACCTCTCGTGCTCATCGACGGTGTGGAGGGTGAGATTGACCGAGTTAACCCTGCCGACGTTGCTTCTATCTCAGTCATCAAGGACGCATCTGCAGCAGCCGTTTACGGTGCCCGTGGTGCATTCGGTGTGATCCTCATCACAACTAAGGGTGGAGATGACAAGTCTGATAAGGCTACAGTACGCTATAGCGGACGTTTCGGTTGGGAGGAGCCTACCACTTCAACTGACTATGAGACAACTGGTTACTGGTCAGCTTACATCCACAATATGTTCTGGAAGGCTGACAACGCCAACTCTAAGTACATCCAGTACACTGACTATGACTTCCAGCAGCTCCTTCTCCGTGTAAACGATAAGACCGAGCATCCTGACCGTCCTTGGACAGTAATTGAAAACAGAAACGGTAAGGACACTTATATGTACTACGCCAATACAGACTGGTGGCACGAGCTCTTCGTTGACCAGCATCCTGTACAGCAGCATCAGATTTCCCTCAGCGGCGGTAACAAGGCAGTCAAGTATTACCTCTCAGGTGCGTTTGACAAGCAGACAGGTATCGTAAAGGCAAATCCTGACGTGTTCACAAAGTACAATCTCCGTTCAAAGATAGACTTCCAGATCAACAAGTATGCAAGAATGAGCAACAACACTGCTTTCTACAGCTCTACTTATGACTATCCGGGTGTAGGTAACGTTGAGAACGCAATTGCTTATGCCGCTAACCACGGTCTTGCAAACTTCCCGCTCCAGAACCCTGACGGATCTTGGATCTACTCGACTCCACACCTCAACTATAAGGTTGCCAACGGTCGTCATATCGTTTACGGAAACGGTTACAACACAAACCTCGACCGCAAGACTGACTTCTCTAACACAACAGAGCTCACGATCAAGCCAGTCAAGCAGTTCAGCCTCGTAGGTAACTTCACTTACAGGTTCCACCAGAACCGCAACACCAACAGATCTACCAATATGGTTTACTCTGATTATCCAGGTGTATTCGGAGCTTACACAACTGGTGCCGGTGACAACAACCTCTATGAGACAGTTCAGACTATGAACTATCTTGCAGCCAACGTCTTCGCTACTTATGAAGAGTCGTTCAACAAGAACCACAACTTCAAGGCGATGGCCGGTTTCAACTATGAGTCTTACTATAGAAAGGCGATCGATGCAACAGGTTATGACCTTATCACTGACGAGCTTTCTGACTTCAACCTCATCACTACTACAAGACAGCCGGTTCTTGGTGGTGGACAGACAATCTACGCTCTTGCAGGTTTCTTCGGCCGTATCAACTACGACTATAAGGGCAGATACCTCCTCGAGGTTTCAGGACGTTATGACGGAACTTCACGTTTTGCTGAGGGCCACCGCTTCGGTTTCTTCCCATCTGCATCAGCAGGTTGGCGTGTTTCTGAGGAGCCTTGGTTCGCACCTGCAAAGGACATTGTAAACAACCTCAAGGTACGTGCTTCATTCGGTAGCCTCGGTAACCAGAAGGTTACAAACAATGCGTGGATGAGAAAGATCACTTTCGACAACTTTGCAGGTTATTCATTCGACGGTGCAGCAATGGGCCGTTACGCAACCATCTCAGCTCCTAACGCATCTGACCTTACTTGGGAGACTTCAACTCAGTACAACACTGGTATTGACGCAGGTCTCTTCAATGACAAGCTGATGTTCACAGTCGAGGGCTTCATCCGTGACACCAAGGGTATGCTCCAGCAGGGAGTTGCTCTTCCAGGCGTTTACGGTGCAAACTCACCACTTATGAACAGTGCTGACCTCCGTACATCTGGTTACGAAATCTCATTCAGCTGGAGAGATCAGATCGACCTCGGTGGAAAGCCATTCGGCTACAGCATCTCTGCTAACCTCAGTGACAACAAGACCATCATCACCAAGTACGACAACCCTGAGAGAACTTTTGCTAAGGACTACTATGAGGGTATGGAGCTCGGTGAGATCTGGGGCTTCGTTACTGACGGTCTCTTCAAGACTGACGCTGAGGCACAGGCTTATGCACAGGAAGTTGACCTCAGCTACATCACAAAGCGTCTTACAGGTGGTTGGCTTGCCGGTGACCTCAAGTATGTTGACCTTGACGGTGACGGAAAGCTCAGCCTCGGCTCTGACACAGTAGACAAGCCTGGTGACCGTAAGATCCTTGGAAACGCAAACGCTACTTTCCAGTACGGTGTGACTGTCGGATTCGACTATATGGGCTTCGACGTTTCAGCATTCTTCCAGGGTACAGGTAACCATTACTGGTATCCAAACGACGAGTCAATGGCATTCTGGGGACCTTACTCACGTCCTTACTGCTCATTCATCGCCGATGATTTCCTTGATAACGTATGGGCAGAGGACAATCCTGATGCATACTTCCCACGTCCACGTGCTTACTCAGCATTTACTTCAGGAGCTTATCTTGCAAATGTAAATGACCGTTATCTCCAGAACATCAGATATCTCAGATTCAAGAACCTCACTGTAGGTTACACTGTGCCACAGGTGGTTACAAAGAAGATCGGTGTCGAGAAGATCCGCGTTTACTTCTCAGGTGAGAACCTTTACTACTGGTCTCCATTCAAGAAGCACAGCAAGTATATCGATCCAGAAGCAGCTTTTGATAGAAGAGACAGCAGTGGCTCAACTACTCGTTACAACAACGCATTCTACCCTTGGCAGAAGACTATGATGTTCGGTGTTGACATTACTTTCTAATCAAGTGTAATCATTAAAGAATTTTGAAGATGAAAAAATATTTGATAATTATCGCTGCAGCAGCGCTCGCCTTCGTTTCTTGTGATTTACTTGACAAGGCGCCTTTGTCTGAAATGTCTCCTGAGTCTTACTTCAAGACTGAGCAGGACCTTCAGCTCTTCTCTAATACATTCTACAACAACCTTCTTCCGAAGTCACCTTACGGCTATCAGAGTGACCACTATGTAAAGCAGACAATGTCTGACGAGCTTCACGGCGGTACTTACCGTATCGTTCCTAACTCAGGAAGCGGCTGGTCTTGGGGTGACCTCAGAAAGATGAACACCCTTCTTGCGTACATCGACAACTGTAACGATGAGGATGCAGTTAAGGAGTACACTGCTCTCACAAAGTTCTTCCGCGCTTACTTCTACTTTGAGAAAGTGAAGAGATTCGGAGACGTTCCTTGGATCGACGTTGAGCTCGGCTCTGCTGATGAGGCTCTCTTCAACCCAAGAGACAACCGTGAGGTTGTTATGCAGCATATGCTCGAGGACATCAACTATGCTATCGAGAACCTTCCTGCACCTACATCACAGTTCCGAGTAAACAAGTACACAGCTCTTGCTCTCAAGGCTCAGTTCTGTCTCTTCGAGGGTACATTCAGAAAGTATCACGCCGGTGAGTCGACACTCAAGACTCTCCCTGCTGACGCTGCTGACTATACATTCTACCTTGAGCAGGCAGCTGACGCTGCAAAGCAGATTATGGACAGCGGCAAGTACTCTCTCTATTCTACAGGCAAGCCAAACGAGGACTACCGCGATATGTTCGTACTCGAGGATTGCGAGGGCAACAAGGAGTACATCTTCGCTATCAAGTTTGACTACGGTCTGGCTATCTTCCATAACGGTACTGCATACGGTCTTCTCCCATCACAGGGACGTATCGGTGCTACACGTAAGTTCATCGACAGCTACCTTATGAAGGACGGTTCTCGTTTCACTGCAAAGCCAGGTTACGAGTCAATGCAGTTCGCGCAGCAGGTTGCTGACCGTGACCCACGTCTTGCACAGTCATTCCGTACAGTAGGTTACAAGCGTATCGACGGAACAGACATTCTTGCACCTGACCTTTCATCTAGCTGTACAGGTTACCAGACTATCAAGTGGGTAATGTCTGCAAAGGCTAACGGTGGTGACTCTGACCGTGTTGACCGTTCGACAAGCGACCTCCCTGTATATCGTCTTGGTGAGATCCTCCTCATCTATGCAGAGGCTAAGGCAGAGCTCGGTACCCTCAATCAGGATGACCTCAACAACTCTATCAACCTCCTCCGCAAGAGAGTAGGTATGCCAAGCCTTACTATGGATGTTGACGCTGACCCATATATGACTAACCCTGCAACAGGTTATACCAACTCTAAGCTTCTCGCTTCTTCACAGCTCGCACTCATCCTTGAGATCCGTCGTGAAAGAGCAGTCGAGATGGCACAGGAGGGTAACCGCTGGTACGACCTCGTTCGTTGGAGAGAGGGTAAGTGTATCGAGCAGCCATTCCAGGGTCTCTACTTCCCAGGTCCGGGCGAGTATGACATCAACGAGGACGGCAAGCTTGACTACTGCCTCTACGAGGGTGACGTTAAGCCTAGCTCTAAGGCAACATCAATCCTTAAGATCGGTTCTGAGATTCTTCTCAGCAACGGAAACAACGGATATGTTGAGCCGCATAAGGGTGAAACAGCTCGTTCATTCAACGAGAACAGAGACTACTACTATCCGATTCCAAGCGACGAGCGTTCACTCAACCCTAATCTCGCTCAGAATGAGGGATGGGACGACGGTCTTGATTTCTAACAATTAAACAAATGAAGTGATTATGAGATTTTTTAAGAATCTATATAGATCAGCCTTGGTTGCTGTAGCTGGTGTGCTTGCTCTCGCCAGCTGCCAGCCGGAGGAGTCACCGCTCGCAAGAGCGATTATGACCAGCGTTTCCGGACTTCAGTTCGATGCGACTGGCGCTGAGCCTCAGACAATCACTGTCTATTCAGATGCTGACTGGACAGTTGAGGCACCTGAGTGGGTTACAGTTGATGTTGTCAACGGTACCCGTACTATGGATGTTACCGTTTCAGTAGGTGACAACCTTCGTGATGGCGCACTTGACAACCCTAAGAAGGACACTATCGTTTTCAAGGGTTACAACCTTCTTGCTACAGCTTACGTTATCGTAAGTCAGGATGGTGACAAGTACCGCGATGTTGTTCCTGCGACTATTTCTGAGGTCCTCAGCATGAAGGATGAAGAAGTCGTTGTTCTTGACGACGTAGCAGTTGTTGCTCTTTCTTCTGATGGTTTCGTTGTAAACGACGGAAATGAGAGTGTATTCGTATCATGCACAGAGCCTGTTACAGTAGGTGACTGCGTGGATGTACGGGGATCTAAGGGTACAATGAACGGCGTTCCGGCTGTTACAATCTGTGATGATCTCAAGATCGAGCGCAATTTCGCTGTTGTTTATCCATTGGTAAATGACATCACAGCAACAATTGATACATATGCTCCATCAAAGCTCGAGTATGTTGAGCTTGCAGGTTCTCTTGACGGTGTGAATGTATTGGTTGAGGGTGCGACAAAGGTAGGAGCTCTTCTTGCTCATTCATCAGTTGATCTTGCTGCTCTCAACGGACATAATCTGATCGTTAGAGGATTCAGCTTCGGTGCTACAGCTTCTCTCGTCAACATCATCCCAGTTGAGATCGAGGACCTTGGTGTAAATGAGATCATCTACTTCACAGATAACTTTGACTGGGTTGCAGAGCTTGCAGACGCTGCTGGTGCAGGTGACTCAATGGGTGTTGACGGTGACGACAGCGCTAAGAATGCGTATACATCAGTTGAGGGCTTTGCAGAACTTCTTGCTTCACAGGGTTATGAGGACCTCTTCCCAAGCTCTAAGACAATTTACCTTCAGAAGAACTACCTCAAGTTCTCTAAGGGAAGCAACGTAAACGGTATCAGATTCCCAGCTGTGGCTTACGGTGGAACTACCAATGTAGTCCTCACATTTGATTGGGGTGTACACGTTGGTTCAGGCGGACAGGATGAGACTGAGCTTATGATTGAGATCGAGGGTAACGGTGCAGTTGATAGAGAAACATTCACACACACTGCCGGTGAGTGGGTATGGCAGACTGAGACTGTTACTATCAGCGGTATCGATGACAACTCTCGCATTGTCCTCAAGCCTACTACATTCGTAGGTGAGGTTTCTTCAGGATACTACAGATGGTACCTCGACAACATCAAGATCGTTCAGGGTGAAGGTGAGGCTCCAGTACCAGGCCCAGGCGCTGGCGGAAAGACTGTTTACTCAGATGACTTCGAGTGGTTCGCAGACCTTGCAACAACAGAAGGAGCAGGTGATGCTGTAGGAACAAACGATCCAGGTACAACAGCTCCAAACGTTTGGAAGATGAACTCAAGCGCTGACTTCTTCGCAAGATTCAACGAGAGAGGTTATCAGTACCTCTACGGAACAGTAGGTGCTACTGAGTTTGCTGCAGGTCCTGCACAGGAGCCTAACTCAGGTGTTGGTAAAGAGGGCTCTCTCTACCTTCAGTCTAACTACCTCAAGTTCGGTCAGTCAAGCTACAACGGAGCTCTCGTTCTCCCGGCTCTCTCAGCAATCGAGGGTACAGCTGATGTAGTTATCGAGTTCGACTGGTGCTGGCACTTGACAGGTGGTATGAAGCCAGACCTTATGACAGTAAGCGTTGACGCAACTGTTGGTCAGTTCCCTACATCGGGAGCAGGCACAAGCCTCGACATCGAGTCTGCACAGCCAACTGAGGGCGACCTCAGCGAGCTCGCTTGGCAGCACGTTACTCTCGAGCTCAACGGTGCTACAGCAGAGACTGTCCTCACTATCCGTCCTACAAACGCAGACCCATCTATTCAGAACGCTGCAAGAAGCCAGAACAGATGGTACCTCGACAACATCAAGGTAACTACAAAGTAATTCCTTGCTGACATATATCCAGTCGCCGCAGCCTTGGTTGCGGCGACTTTTTTATATAAATACCTTCCCCAACCGGTAGCTACGTCAAGAATTATAATTATCTTTATAGGATTAAATTTTTGCACTTGAAGTTATGAGAAAGTACGGAATCATTATCATTACAATTCTTTTACTTGTGCCCGCTTGTCGTCTTTCAGCTCAGTCGACCGGAAACAGAGTCGGCTTCACGGTCCACGAGTTTTCAGTAGGTGGAGGACTTTATAATGACGGCTATCATAACCGCCCGGTGTATTCGGCTTCATATCTTCTCGGAAGGCATTTCGATGAGAGGTGGTTTGGGGGAATTTCTGCGGTCTGTACATACAATTCCTATTATGCCGGGTATATTTATGCCGGTGAGAGAGTCTATGATGAGACCTTCGCTCTCCGTATTCTTCTCAATGGCAGATATCACTTCTGCAAGGATAAGTTCAGTCCTTATGTCGGTGTTGAGTTCGGCCCCGCTTACATACCAGGTTATGCCAAGACTATGCAGCCCTATGGAGGCTGTCAGCTAGGAGTGAGATGGCTTCTCAAAACGCACAGGATGATAGGATTCCAGATAGAGCCGGGTGTCTGCACCAACGGCTATAAGGAAGTTCTCTTCAAGTTCATATATGAATTTATTTAATAACACATATTTATGAGACCTTTAATTCTTACATTGGCAGCTATGGCTGCGTTTTTCCAGATTTCTGCAGCTCAGGATTACCTTCCTAAGTGGCAGGAGGGATATATGGACATCCACACTATCGCTACCGGTAGAGGCGATGCGACTTTCGTGGTTATGCCTGACGGTACTACATTGATGATTGATGCCGGTGATAATGGTAAAATCAAAGACCCGCAGCATCCAGACACAACAAAGAGGGCGGGCGAGTGGCAGGCCATATATATGAAGAAGGTTATGGAAGACCTTCCAAGCAAGACAAAGGTGGATTATGCTTTGATCACTCACTTCCACGATGACCATATGGGTGCTGTCCTTCAGATGCTTCCTGGAAAGAACGGTTATGGCCTTTCTGGAATTACTCTCGTTGGTGAGTTCGTGGACTTCGGCACTCTCATCGACAGAGACTATCCTGACTACAACTTCCCTTCAAGAAAGAAGATCGAAGGAGCCAACAAGGGATTTATGCCGGAGTACTTCAAGTTCATCGAGTACAAGAAGGCTCAGGGAATGAAGATGGAGCGTTTCGACGTCGGTGGCCTTAACCAGATCAAGATGCTCAACAACCCTAAGAAGTACAAGAACATCTTTGAGATCCGCAATCTTGCAGCCAATGGTGAGGTCTGGACAGGAAAAGGAACAGAGTCTGCAAAGCAGTACACAGGTGATCCAAAACTTTTTGACGAGAACGTGAACTCTACTGCGCTCGTGATCACTTACGGTAACTTCAGGTACTTCAACGGCGGTGACCTCAGCGGTGGAAACTGGCCGTCATACAAGTCAGACGAAAGAGATATGGAGACTCCGGTAGCCAAGGTCTGCGGTAATGTAGATGTCATCAAGGCAAACCATCACGGCTACTATGACACCTGCAACGGCTTCTTTATGAACACCCTCTCTCCAGAGGTTGTGGTTGTGGATGCACGAAGCAACAACCATCCTGTTCCTTCTACAATGACAAGAATGACTGACAAGCTCGTATGGCCTGATCAGGGAGAGTTCTACATCACAGTGGACAAGGCTCGTGAGAAACTCAGCGAGGAACTCTGGAACCACTTCAAGCCTTGGGGCCACATCGTGGTGCGCGTCTATGAAGGCGGTAAGGAGTACCAGGTGTTTGTACTTGATCCGGACAGGCTTGACTATCCTATCAAGTACGTTTCAGAGATAAAGACAGCAGGAGTCGAGTAATATGAAGAAGATATTGATGATCCTTCTTGCGGCGGTTGCATTGAATACAACCGCTCAGGCAAGAAAAGTGACTGGAAAAGTCGTTTCGGGAGGCGAGAAACTTTCAGGAGTCATCGTGACAGACGGAACCACCTTCACACAGACAAAGAAGAACGGAAAGTTCTCGTTCGACATAAAGAACGATGCGGAGTTCGTGTACATCGTGACACCTGCAGGTTATGCTGCAGACTGGTCTACGGGAGTCCCTGCGTTCTATCAGAGCGCTGAAGGAAAGGACAATTTTGTCTTCGACCTCCTCAAGACAGACAACTCGGGTGACTACTCAATAATCGCTGTGAGTGACCCTCAGACAAAGACCAAGAAGCACTTTTCTCAGTTTGCTGCAGAACCTATGGCAGAACTCTGCGAAGCTGCAGCTGATCTCGAAGGAGCAGTGGCAGGAATCATTCTCGGAGACATCTGCTGGGATTCGCTCGAACTTCTCGAGGACTACAAGGCGGAAATCGTCCGTGCAGGCATTCCGTTCTACCCTGTTGTGGGCAACCACGACCACGAGCTGGAAGCAGAAGGCGACATTCAGACCACAGCAAAATACAGGGCGATTATGGGTCCCGAGAATTACGCCTTCTTCCTAGGAAAGGATGTCGTGATCGCTTTGGACAACATCATCTACGAGACACAGAAGAAATATGAGGAAGGTTACGCACCTCACGTCCTGGCTTTTGTCCAGGGCCTCGAGCAGCTTCTTCCGGAAGATGCGCACATCTATGTCGTGCAGCACGGAACCACTTACAGATGGTTTGAGAAGGAGAGATGGGTGGTTGCAACAAAGGAGTTCCTCGATATCCTTAAAGACCGTAAAGTGAGCTTCATATCAGGCCACACCCATATAGCCAACAATATGATATATGGTGAAAATGTGGTCGAGCACAACGTCGCAGCCATCTGTGCTTCGTGGTGGGACACCTACTACTGCACAGACGGAACACCGAGCGGCTACAAGGTCTTCACCTGCAAGGACGGTGAACTCGAGTGGTACTACAAGTCACTGGGCAAGGACAAGGACTACCAGGTGGAGTTCTTTATGCCAGGAGAGACCCCACATCACGCAGAGTGCGTTGTCGCAAATGTATGGGACTGGGATCCGGAGTGGAAAGTCGAGTGGTATCAGGACGGAAAATATATCGGCGTCCTCGATCCTACATTCGATCTTTCCCCTAACTATATCGCCGACATCAACAGGGCATTCGAGGGCAAGACAATCCCTAACTACAAGAAGCCGCGTCACAACTGGCACTATTTCGCAGCAAAGCCAGGAAAGGACGCGAAGACCGTGAAGGTGGTAGTGACAAGCCGCTTCGGCCAGCAGTGGGAATGCGAGGTGGATATGACGAAATATGCCGACAGCCAGTTTGAGAATATATGGCCGGAGCAGATACCTGAGAACGCAGTGCAGATCCTCAAGGATTCAGGAATATTTTAATTTAAGGATATATGAAAAGATTGTTATTGATCCTTCTCGCATTCGGAGCGGTCTCTGTTGCCGCTGACGCGAGAAAAGTGAAGGGAAGCGTAGTCTCCGGAGAGGAAAAACTCTCGGGAGTTATCGTGACCGACGGAACTAATTTCACTCAGACCAAGAAGAACGGAAAGTTCTCGTTCGACATAAAGGACGATGCAGACTTTGTGTACATCGTCACTCCTGCAGGATATGCAGGCGACTGGTCGGCAGGTGTTCCAGCCTTCTTCAAGAAGGCGGAAGGCTGCTCGAAGTTTGAGTTCGATCTTGTAAAGACTCAGACTGGAAGCTCTGATTATCAGATTGTTGCTGTTGCTGACCCTCAGCCGAATACAGAAGAGCATTCAAAGATGTTTGAGGGCGAGCCGCTTGCTGATCTGAGCAAGACTACTAACGCTCTCGGCCTTCAGGCAATAGGTATCGCACTTGGTGACATCAGCTGGGACAATCCTGTCCTTCTCGAGAACTGGAAACGCCAGATCGTGCGCACCGGCATCCCTTTCTATCCTGCAATCGGCAACCACGACCACGTGGGCAAGCAGGGTGGAGACTACCAGAGCTCAGCTGAGTACAGAAACAGAATGTGCCCTGAGAACTACGCCTTCTTCATCGGCAATGACATTTTCTTCTCTGTAGACAACATCATCTTCAGCGCCGACAAGGGCTATGAGGAAGGATATGCAGACCACGTGCTTGCATTCGTGAAGGGCGTGATGAAGTATGTACCTGAGACAGCAGGAGTCTATGTCGCTCAGCATTCTCCAATCGCTGGCCGCGATGTGGGCAAGACAATCATCAACAAGGACAAGATGTTCGATCTGCTCAAGGGTCACAAGGCTGTGTTCCTTTCAGGACATAACCACCAGAGCAAGAGCTACACTTACGGCAATAACATTGTTGAGTTCAACATCCCGGCTCTTTCAGGAGATGTATGGGAGTCGTACCACTGTTCTGACGGAACACCAAGAGGTTACAAGGTGTTCACCAAGAAGAACGGCAAGCTTACCTGGTACTACAAGTCAGTTGGCCACGACAAGGACTTCCAGGTGGAGATTCACAAGCCTGGTCAGACCTGGAGACATCCGAACAGCGTTGTAGCCAACGTTTGGGACTGGGATCCTGAGTGGAAGGTCGAGTGGTTCGAGGACGGAAAGGCTATGGGCCCGATGGAAATGATCAGGGAAACTTCTCCAATCCATATTATGGAGCTCAAGACAAAGTACGATGCCCTCGGAAAGACTCCTTCTTCTTGGAAGACTTCAAAGGTGACAGGTCATCATTTCGCAGCTACTCCAAGCCAGTACGCAAAGATAGTGACAGTGGCAGTGACAAGCCGTTTCGGCCAGACTTGGGTGTACGATGTGAATATGTCTGAATATATCGACGTCCAGGCACACAGAGGTGGCGCCGGCCTTATGCCGGAGAACACCATCGAGGCGATGAAGCACGCTTTGGATATGGGAGTCAACACCCTCGAACTTGACCTCCAGATCAGCCAGGACGGCCAGATCGTGGTTTCGCACGACCCATATTTCCACCATCGCTATGCTACACGACCTGACGGAACAGTCATAACAAAGGACGATCCTAAGGAGTACATCTACACTATGCCGTACAGCGAAGTCGTGAAGTACGATGTAGGTAAGCGTCCAAGCGAAGTGTGGCCGGAGAAGGCTTGCCTCGAGACTGTGAAGCCGCTTGCTGAAGACCTTATTGACTTTGTTGAGACATACACTAAGGAGAACGGACTTTCGCCTGTACGCTACAACATCGAGGTGAAGTCAAAGAATGCAAAGGGTGAGGGAACAGACTGGCCGACTTATGACCACTTCGCGACAGAGTGCTGCAAGTTCCTCATTTCAAAGCAGCTCGGTGACAGACTCGTAGTCCAGAGCTTCGACACAAGGGCACTCAACTATATGCACGAGAAGTATCCTGAGCTCATCCTTTCGTACCTCGTGGACGCAAAGGCTCCGGAGTTTGAAAAGTATATGGCTATGCTCAACTTTACTCCACAGTGGCTCAGCCCTCATCACACAATCACTGATGAGACTCTTGTCAAGAAATGCCACGAGATGGGTATGAAGATAGTCCCTTGGACAGTGGACAAGCCGGAAGACATCAAGAGAATGATCGACCTCAAAGTAGATGCAATCATCTCGAACTACCCAGACAGAGTCCTTATGCAGACAAGAGGCTACACAATCCCTTGGCACCAGTAATAAAACTTAAAAGGAGATGACTGATAATGGTCATCTCCTTTTCTCTTTATAGGTTTTCGGAGAGTTCAAGCCAGCGGAGCTCTTTTTCGTCTATGAGGTCGATGAGCTGACCGACTCTTTCGGAGGCTGTCTGGAGCTGGTCGAATGGGAGGGTGCCGCTGCTGAGTTTGGCTTCGAGGTCGGCTTTTTCTGCAGCAAGTGATTCGAGGTCTTTTTCAAGCTGTTCGAACTCCCTCTGCTCCTTGAATGTGAGCTTCTTCTTTTTGGCCGGTGCTTCCTGAGGTGTGGCTTTTGCGGCTTCCTTTGCAGCCTTTTCCTTTGCAGCTTTCTCTTCAGCACGTGCGGCAGATTTCTGCTCTGCCTCATACTCCTTTATATATTCCCTGTACTCGCTGTAGCTTCCGATGAAGTCCTTCACTATGCCGTCTCCGCAGAATATGAAGAGGTGATCCACGAGCTTGTCGAGGAAGTGGCGGTCGTGGGATACGATGATCAGTGAACCGTTGAACTCCTTGAGGTATTCTTCGAGGATGTTGAGGGTCACGATGTCCAGGTCGTTGGTCGGCTCGTCGAGGATGAGGAGATTAGGCTGCTGCATAAGGATCGTGAGCAGATAGAGACGGCGTCTCTCGCCTCCGCTGAGCTTTTCGATCTTGTTGTTGAGCATTTCGTGAGGGAAGAGGAACCTGTTCAGGAGCCAGGTGTCGTTGACTATGTCAAGGACGGTGTCCTGCGGATTGAACGACATTCCGCTCTGGTGATAGTAGCCTATCTTGAGAGACTCTCCACGCTCAATTGTACCGGTCAGAATGCCTGGGTCGTCTTCAAAGAATCTGCCTGTCAGGATGTTGAGGAAAGTGGACTTTCCAGCTCCGTTGCGGCCGACAATGCCGACTTTCTCATAACGCTGGAAGTTGTAGGTGAACTTGTCCAGGTAGCAGTCATCGCCATAGTAGAAGCTGAGGTCCTTGCAGTTGATGATCTTTGTACCGAGTCTTGTGGAACCTTTTATAGGATCCATATTGACCTGTTTCTGCGAGTAGACCTGAGATGCACGGTCCTTGAGGTCATAGAAGGCATTTATACGGTAGCGGGCCTTGCCTGTGCGGGCGCACGGAGTGCTGCGTATCCACTCGAGCTCTCTGCGGAGGATGTTTCTTACCTTGTCCGTCTCGGCATTGTAGTTGGCTATCCTCTCTTCGCGTTTCTCCAGAAAGTTCTGATAATCACCCTTATAGGTGTAGACTGCTCCGTGATCCATTTCCATTACGGTGTTGCACACTCTGTCGAGGAAATAACGGTCGTGGGTCACCATAAACAGGGTGCAACGCGAACGCTTGAGATAGCCTTCGAGGAACTCGATGGCGTCGATGTCAAGGTGGTTGGTCGGCTCGTCCATTATCAGGAATTCGGCCTCTGTAGCTAGCATCTGAGTGATGGCTACTCTCTTCACTTCACCTCCTGAGAGCTCCTTCATCTTCTGTTCCGGGTCAGGGAGATTGAAATTGGTGAGGAGTTTGAGGACTCGTCTTTCGTATTCCCAGAGGTGCTCCTGGTCGAGGTCTTTGGTGAAGGCCGTACTGGAGTCCATTATCTGTGTGAAGATGCTCTTCTCAGGATCGAAGTCATACTCCTGCTCCAGGAAGGCGATCTTGATGTCCTTGAGGAACATTATCTTTCCGCCTGAATCAGACTTGTCCTTACCAGCAAGAATCCTCATAAGAGAGGTCTTGCCGGTGCCGTTAGGAGCAATGAGAGCGATCTTGTCGCCCTCATTGATGTTGAATCCGATCTTCTCGAACAGGACCTTCGGTCCATAACTCTTCGATATATTTTCAATCTGTAGATAACTTGCCATATATATTGTTCTTAATCAGATGACGTAGTGTTCCGAAGACCCCCGCCTCGCGCCTTATGGCGCTCAGGCACCCCCTAGCCGTGGGTGGCATGTCTTCTCCACACTACGCCATCTGATTATCTGAAGAATTTGTCGACTTCTTTTACTGTTTCGGGGAGGGCGAAGACGGCTACCCGGTCGTAGGCCTGGATGTGGGTGTCGCCGACAGCGATGTAGGACTCATTGCCACGGATGATACCTCCGATGATGGCATTCTTCGGGAAATCCATATCCTTGAGAGGCTTTTTCGTTATAGCCGTATCCGGCGAAACGATATATTCAAGCACCTCTGCGTTGGTTCCGCTCATATATTTAATGAACCTTACCTTGTCGCTGAGCGTGAACTTGAAGATCCTTCCCGCCGTGATGAGCTTCTTGTTAATAACCGCGTCCACTCCCATACTCTCCGCAAGGCGGATATATTCGATGTTCTCGACCTCTGCGATTGTCCTCGCTACGCCGAGGCTCTTGGCCGCTACGCTCGCAAGGATGTTGGTCTCCGAATTGTTGGTCACCGCGACGAAGGCGTCATATTCCTTGATCGATTCTTCCAGGAGCATATCGGAGTTTCGTCCGTCGCCGTTTACCACCACCACATTGTTCGGTAGCTTGTCAGAGAGCTCGAGGCATTTCTCCCTGTTCATCTCGATGAGCTTCACTGACTCGATCTGTTTGGCCATCTGCCTTGCCAGAATCTCTCCTGTCGGGCTTCCGCCGAGGATCATCACGCTGTTGACTTCGATGTTGCGCTTGCCGATGTAGGTCATCAGCATATCCATTCCTTCTCTCTTTGACACGATGAACACCAGGTCGTGGTACTTGAACTTCGTATCGAACTTAGGGATGATGGTCTTGTCACCTCGTGCGATGGCTACGACTCTGAACTTCTGTCCGTCTTCAGCTGCGGCCGCACTGAACTCCGCCATATTCATACCTATGAGAGGGGAGTCCTCATCGAGCTTGAACACTCCGATCTGGAGCTTTCCTCTTGCAAAGTCCATAGACTCGCTTGATGCTGTCCTTTTCAGGAGTTCTGCAATCTCTCCTGCCGCGATCTTCTCAGGGTAGAACATCAGGTCGATACCCATCTCGGTGAAGAGGTACCTGTTCTCATATGAGAGGTACTCCTCGTTGTTGATACGGGCTGTCACCTTCTTGCTTCCGAGCTTCTTGGCGAGCATCGCGCTGACGATGTTCACGTCCTGTGAGGCTGACGGATTTACTGCAATGAAGAGGTCGGCGTGTTCTGCACCGGCCCTCTGAAGCACTTCGATTGCTGAAGGATTACCTTCTACGGTCACGACATCCGCATTGGCCGAGAGGGCTTCCAGTCTTTCCGGAACCTGGTCAATCACGGTGATGTCATTTGCCTCATTGCTGAGCATCTTTGCAAGGTGTGATCCTACTTCACCTGCTCCTGCGATGATGATTTTCATAATATATTCAGTTTATTTCAGCTGCATCGTGTTTCGGATGCTTTCGAATACTTTATCTCCTTTTAGTATGGACTGGAGAATGATCCATTTAGGGTAGATCCCTCTGACCTGTGCCGTTGCCGGCCTGCTTCGGAGGTAATCCTCGACCTCTGACTTGGCAGGTTTCCTCATCAGTTTTGTGCTGTCCTTGTAGGCCTTCAGGACCGCTTTGAAGCAGTCAGCCTTGAATGTCAGAAGATAGACTGCTGCTGATGCTGCATCAAGCAACTGTCTGAATGTCAGCACTCTATTTGCTTTTCTGTGGCCTTTGAGTGCGGCTTTGTGTTCTGGCAGGCCAGTCTTCAGAAACTCCAATGCGAAGGTCTTGCTCAAGTTGTTTGAGAGCATAAGCCTGTTGTTTCTGAAGTTCAGGTACAGCTTGAAGGGTGAGGTCGCAGGGAGGGTTCCTCCTCCGACGTGGTACACAACCGATTCCGGCACCACTGTCACCTTCCAGCCTTCCAGCTGCATCCTCCAGCACAGGTCTATCTCTTCCATATGTGCGAAGAACCTGTCGTCCAGGCCTCCAAGCCTGCGGTAGACTTCGCTTCTTACCGCAAGGCAGGCTCCGGTCGCCCAGAATACGTCAGCTGGGGAGTCATACTGGCCATTATCTGTCTCAAGGCGCTTCAGGACGCGGCCTCGGCAGAGAGGGTAGCCATAGCGGTCAATATATCCGCCTGCCGCTCCGGCATACTCGAACCTGTCGCGCTCCTGCCAGCTGTGCAGCTTCGGAGCGCAGGCTCCGCACTCGGGGTGTTCCTCCATCCAGCTGACTATAGGTGTGAGCCAGTCCGGGGTCACTTCTATGTCTGAGTTTATGAGGACAAAAAGGTCAGAATCTATCTGCTCGAAAGCCTTGTTGTAGCCTCCTGTGAAGCCGTGGTTCTTATCGAATGCAATTGTTCTTACTTGAGGGAACATCTCTGACATAACCATAAGCGATCCGTCTGTGGATGCGTTGTCGGCCACGATCACTTCCGCACCTTCAACCTTTTCGACAGAGCGCAGAAGGCCCGGAAGGAATTCCTTGAGAAATCCTTCCGTGTTCCAGTTAAGTATGACAACTGCGGTCTTCAATGTCAGAGATCTATTTTAATGGCAGCCACATCCGCAGTCACTGTCGCCGCATCCGCAGTCATCGCCGTGACAGCCGCCGCTGCATCCGCCACCGTGGCATCCGCCGCAGCCGTTGGTGTGGACATATTCTCCGTGAAGGCCCTCTGTGAGCTCTTTCTCTGTCGCTTCGCGTACTGAAATGATCTCTCCGGTAAAGTGGAGGGTCTTGCCTGCCATCTGGTGGTTGAGGTCCATCTTTACGCTGTCCTCTGTGACTTCGAGAACTACACCAGGGATCACTCCGCCCATACTGTTCATCATAGGGATGGTGTTTCCCGGCACGAGAAGGTCTTCGCGGATCTCGCCGTTCACTTCGAAGGCTGCCTTAGGAAGATCGATGATTCTGCTTGGGTCCACTTCGCCGTAAGCGTCTGCTGCAGCGAGGGTTACATCGAACTTGTCGCCAGGCTCCATTCCTTCTATTGCTGCTTCGAGCTTTGGAAGGAGGCTGCCGGTGGCGTGTATATAGTCAAGTGGTCTTTCTTTTGTCGTGCGGTCAACGATCTGACCTTCAACTTCGAGGTCGTAGCTGAATTCTACTACTGCGTTTGCTGTTATTTTCATATTTTTAAAGTTATATTATTTATTCAACTGTATTTAATTCAACTCTTTTTCATCGTAGTGAATAATGTGAACTGCGATGTTATGCTGAGAAGGAGACTTCTTCGAAGGCAAGGGTCGGGATCTGCCAGCGTGAGCTCGGGCGGGCGTCGGATCCTGCCGCTATGAGACTGTTCCACAGCTCCAGGATGTTGCCCGTGATAAGCATTTCGCGTACAGGGTGGGTGAGCTTGCCCTTGCTGAAGGCAAATCCCTCCACACCGAACGAGAAATCGCCGGTAACCGGGTTGCAGTTACCTCCGTTGAAGCCGGTAACGAGTATTCCGTTGCCGCTCAGCTTCAATATATCCTCCAAAGATAATTCTTTTTCTTCTGATGACAAGGCCTGTCCCTTGATGTACGGCATCAGGCAAGGTCTTGAAACATCCTCTACAGTCGGCTCTATGCCCATCTTGTTGGAGAGGTAAGTGTTGACAAAATACCTCTGCACGACTCCGTTAAGGATGACCGGAGCGTCGGCTGTCGCTACACCTTCGGTGTCGAACAGCCTCGATCCGTTCTTGCCCGGAGTCCTCGGAAGGTCCATAAGGGTCAGACCCTCTGAGAAGACCTGTTTTCCTATGCTGTCCTCCAGGAAGGACATCTTTTGCTGGATTGCAGAAGCGTTCAAGGCATTAATAAGAGGAGTCACCACTCTTGAAGCAACTGTGTTCTCCAATACCATCCTGTACCTGCCGCTCTTGCGTTTGCGTGGGTTTATCTGCCTTGCAGCCCTTTCCAGAGCCTTTTCACTGACAGAGGTAAAGTCGATTTCATCTGCCTTGTGAGTCGTCTGCCACCAGTAGCCGCTGTACTTGCAGCCTTCTGTGTCTTCAATGGTCACTTCGGCGAATGTGCCGTAGGACGTCTCCTTGTGACGGCCCTCGAAGCCCTGTGAATCCACTGTGTAGCTGTCGTCAGCTGTGCAGGAGAATTCGCATTCCTCTGAGATGATCCTGTATGGTTGGCCGGTTTGCTGAACGTACTTCTCATATCGGCTCATAAGGTAGGCGTCAGTGAGGGCCTTGTCACTGTCAAAGCTGTAGTATGTCTCATCGAACAAGCCCAACTCATTGCCTGTGACAGCGTCTTTGGCAGTCCTTTCTATAGCCGGAAGTGTCCTGGCCTTGTCTTCGCCAAGCATTCTCACCATCTCCACAGCTTTGCGTATGAAGTCCTGCAACTCATTTTCTTCCAGTCTGTTGGTTGAGAATGTACCGTACCTTCCGTCGACAAAAAGGTAGATGTACACCGACCTGTCAGCCGAATGGGTGGCCTTGTCCAGCTGGCCGTTCAGCAGCGTGTATGCGTCAGTCACGCATTTTCCTAAAGTCACTCGCGCAGCATCCGCTCCCGCCTGGGCGGCGAAGCTTATGCACTTCTTCGCGAGTTCCATTTCATATCCTTTGATCATTACTGTTCTCCTCCTACTGTAAGACTTCCGATCAGCACTGTCGGCATTCCGCACGACACTGCAACGCTCTGCTCCTTGCCGCAGGTCCAGGTGCCGTTGTCGATCTTGAGGTCGTTGCCGACCGCCTTGATGTCCGCGAGAGCCTGCGGGCCGTTTCCTATTATATTTATATCCTTGACAGGAGCCGTCAGGCGTCCGTTTTCTATCATATATCCGCTCTTTACAAAGAATGTGAAGTCGCCCTCTCCGATCTTAACCTGGCCATTCGAGAATTCGTCCACATATATACCATTGGTTACAGAAGCGATGATGTCGGAAGGATTGGAGTCGCCGCTTTCCATATATGTCGCCCTCATTCGAGGGATAGGGTTGTAGCGGAAGTTCTCCCTGCGGCCATTTCCGGTCGGTGTCACACCGTACCACGCTGCGCTTATCCTGTCGTGGAGGTACGAGCAGAGGATGCCGTCCTTTACCATATATGTCTTTTCGCCCGGTACTCCTTCGTCGTCGTAATTGCCTGCGCCTCTGTTCATTGCGAGTGTGCCGTCATCCACTACGTTGACTCCTTCCGGGCATACTCTCTTGCCGAGCTTGTCTGAGAAGATGGACTGGCCCTTCCTGTTGAAGTCGGCCTCGAATGCGTGGCCCATAGCCTCGTGAAGGAGGATGCCTGAGGCTCCCGCTCCCATAACTACACTCATCTGTCCGCCTTTGGGTCTTGTCGCTTCGAAACGCTGGTCGATTCCTGATGTGATGTCGTCGACGATTTCGTCCATCAGTGCAGGTCCTATGAGCTCAGCCCCGGTTCGGAAACTTCTTGCGGCACTCTTGTTCTCGGTCTTTCCGTCCTGTTGGAACACGGCTGTCGCGCTTATGCTTGCTACTGGTCTCGTGTCGCAGGTCAGCTCGCCGAGGGAATTGTACATCACCACGTCGGTTACTGAGTCTGAAAGTCTGATCACTACCTTTACTATCCTGTTGTCGCGTGAGAATATCTTCTTTTCAAGTTCCTGCAGGAAAGGCAGGAAGGCGTCCGCTCCCTTTTCTCTCCAGTTCTGCTGCATAGGGTAGAGGTCCAGTCTTCTGTCCTTCACTCCGCAGTATGCTACAGGTGCAGCAACTGTGCCTCGGGCTATTGCAGAAGCCGCCTTCGCCGCGCAGAGCATATCTTCCATATCGGTGTTTTCGGAGTAGGCATAGCCTGTCTTCTCACCTTTGAGCACGCGGATTCCCACTCCATAGTCAGTGTGGAATCCTCCGGAGGAAACGACGCCGTCCTTGAGCATAAGGTTGAAATAGGTCGTGTGTTCGAAATAGAGGTCGCTGTAGTCGCCTCCGTGTGAAAGTGCTGTCGAGACCAGCGTCTGCAGCTGGTTCTCGGTTACTTTGAATATATCCAGATACTTGTTCTTCATCATCTATGTCTATAGTGACAGGATCTCTCCCGTCTCTTCTTCAATCTTTTCCTTCTCCTGTGCCATCGCCCGGATGGCCTTGTAGGTCTCCTCGTCCCTGATGTTTATCACGTCATTCTTTGATCCCTCGGCTATGACGCGGAAAGGAATCTGGGAATTGTCGGCAAGGATCCATCGCTCGCACATAGGCGCATAGTACTTGAAGAAGTAATATATGCCCACGCTGTAGCGTCGCCGGATGGTCTCTTCAGGGATATTGTGACCTCCCGCTTCGACCCTCGCACGCACACGCTCGATGGCCAGTTCCGGGGACTTGAGCCAGAAATATAGCAACGTCACGTTGTAGCCTGCCTCCTGCGCCATTTTGGCTGTCTTGATGAGCGTCCTTGTGGCGAGGGTGGTTTCGATGGCGAAGTCCTGCTGCCTTTTGAGGAGGTAGCGGATCTTCAGCAGCATATACCTGCTGGCCTGGATCGAAGCCTTCTCAGGATTGAAAGGGGAGAGGCCTTTGGCGAATTCGTCGGAATTCACAAACTCCCTGCAGTCGAGCATTTCGGGCAGCAGAGAATAGGAGGCGGTGGTCTTACCCGCTCCGTTGCATCCTGATATTATATAAAATGTAGGCATATGTGCTTATATCGTATAATCATTAATATGTTACAGATCTCTTCATTCGCTTCGTTCAGTCGATATGACAGCCGGCAGGTCTTGTCTGGTTACACCGTAACCGAAGAGGGCGAAGTCGCCCTTGCAAGGGTCTTCCGGCCATATTTCCTTGAACGCTTCAGTGATCTCCACGGCTGTGGCCAGGTCCTTCTGCCTGCGGCAGGTCAGTCCCAGTGCCGTCGCCTGCTCATATACGTGGACATCGAGCGGCACAATCAGCGCCGACTTTTCGCTCTTCTTCCACACTCCCAGGTCCACCTTGCCGTCGTCGCGCACAAGCCACCTGCGCATCATACTGATCTTCTTGTTGGGAGCCCTGCGGTCCTCCTTCTGTCCGAATATTTCAGTCCTGATCTGAGCGTCGCTGAGCCCCTCGATGCTGCCGGTCTTTTCGTATATTCCTTTCAACCTTGAACATATGGCTGCGAATTCGCTCCATTTGACCGTACGGTGCAGGCTTGCGTTTTCGTCGCGGTAGTCTCCCGCCATTACGTAGTCATATGGCTTCCAGCACATTTCGTCAAACATCCTGCCGCAGTCGCGCACTATCATCGCACGCCTTCCCCAGGCAAGGTGCGCTGAAAGCAGCGCCGAGATCTCGACGTCTGCAAGAGAAGCTTCACCGGCTTCATATTTACGTGCGAAACCGGTAGGGAATGCGATGGGGTCTTCCTGGAAATACTTCGGGTCGTTGTACTCCTGTGCCCATCCGATGAGGGTGTCTTTCAATGCGATGTCCATAAGAGTACAAATATAATAAAAAAAGGTCGGCTACGTGCGTGTAACCGACCTTTTTATGATGCTTGAGCTATGTCTTAGTTAGTTGCTGACTCGATGCGCTTCATATTTGCGAACATAAAGACTCCTGCAACTACGCAGATGATTGTGAGTACTACCCAGATAGCCCAGAGTGGAATTCTCATCCAGAGGAGACCCGGTACAGACACGAGGTAGTTTCCGATCGCTGTAGCGGCGAACCATCCACCCATCATCATACCCTTGTACTTAGGAGGAGCAACCTTAGACACGAATGAGATACCCATCGGTGAAAGGAGGAGCTCAGCGAATGTGAGTACGAGGTAGGTGCTGATGAGCCAGCTTGGTGACACGAGGTCAGGGCTTACTGTACCGCCGAGAGCCTTAGGAGATGCAAGACCCATTGAGCCGAGAGTGAGGATGAGGAAGCCGGCTGCAGCCACGAACATACCGAGTCCGATCTTGCGTGGTGCTGAAGGCTCCTTGCCCTTCTTTGCGAGTGCGCCGAAGATAGCGAGTGACACCGGAGTGAGGGCTACAACGTAGAATGGGTTGAACTGCTGGAAGTCAGAAGGCTGGATGTTTACAACCTGCGGCATCTTGAAGTAGAGTGCAGCTGCAACTCCCCAAAGACCGAGGGTAGCGATTGCAGAAGTGATCTTAGCCTTCTTTGTCTCTGACTGGAACACGCTGAAGAGTGTGTACACAGACGCTGCGATACTTACGAGGCACCAGATGTTGAATCCGATCTTGAGGCCGCCTGTAACGCTGCTTGCTGTGTAGTCACGTGCAAAGAATGTCATTGTAGCACCATTCTGGTGGAAGGCCATCCAGAAGAAGATAACTACAGCGAATACGAACACGAGAGCGCCGATACGGCTCTTTGTCTGCTCTGGAGTGAGCTCGACCTCAGCTGCAGGGTTGGCAGCCTGAGCCTGCTTGGCGTTGACGTCAGCGTGCTTGAACCAAGAACGGCAGCCGTAGTAGATAGCTACAGAAAGGATGAGTGACACGCAAGCTACAGCGAAACCGCCGTTGTAAGCTACTGAAAGTCTCTCGATGTAGTAAGGAGCGAATGTCGCCATATCCATACCTGCAGCGCCTGGCATTGTTGCAGCGATGCCCTGAAGGTTGGCGAGGTTCTCAGCTGAGATGGTGCCGTCCATCATCTGGTGTGCAAGTGCAGGAACATTTGCGTTGTAGAAGAGGTCGTACTTGTTGAGTGACCAGTTTGTCATTGCCTTTGCCATTGATGGAGCGAACATCGAACCGAGGTTGATGGCCATATAGAAGAGGCTGAATGCCGCGTCTCTCTTTGAAGCGTACTTAGGGTCGTCGTAGAGATTACCTACCATAACCTGGAGGTTACCCTTGAACAGACCTGTACCGACGGCGATGAGAGTGAGGGCGCCGAACATCATAATCTTACCTGCGAGATCCGGTGCGGTAGGGATTGCGAGGCAGAGATAACCTGCAAACATTACTCCGATACCGATTGTCACGCACTTTCCGTAACCGATCTTGTCGGCGAGGATACCTCCGAAGAAAGGCATAAAGTAAACTCCGGCAAGGAAAATGGAGTAAATCTGAGTGGCAGCTGCCGCGCTGAAGCCGAACTTAGCCTGGATGAACAGGAGGAAGATGGCCAGCATTGTGTAGTAGCCGAAACGCTCACCAGTGTTTGCAAGCGCAAGGGCAAATAGTCCTTTTGGTTGACCTTTGAACATAATTACTTGAATTTATTGATTGATATTGATTTTTGTCATTAAATCGGGCAAATATAGTAAAATAATTTAGAAGGGAAAATAGCGGAAATGACAAGGAAAATAGGTATATTTGTATTTTGTGCATACCTGTAGGCGGGTACGATGGGAGAAAGGTAAGGGTCGTGCTGGTTATATGTGTTTGAAAATGAGAAAGTTATTTGTAAATATAACAAGGTGTATTGTGGTCCTGCTGTCCAAGCTGCCGCTGGGCTTCCATTATTTTATGGGCAGGATTCTTTCGTGGCTGCTGAAAGATGTGATGAGGTACCGCTACGGCACGGTGATGATAAACCTTGCCAGGTCATTCCCGGAGAAAAAGTACCGTGAACTTGAAATGATAGCGTCAGACTTCTACCGTCACCTTGGAGAGATCTTTGTCGAGGCCATCTGGTTCGGAGGCTGCAACTATAAGAGATTGTACAAAAGCGGCCTTGTGACAGTAACCAACCCGGAGGTCTTCAATGAACTCTTTGCAGCTGCACCAAGTATGACAGTCCTTTACTCGCACTGCGGCAACTGGGAACTTCTTGGAGGTTTCCTGGGCTACAGGACGCAGACAGGAGAGAAGGTGGACCTCGAGGAGGAGCAGATCACAGTGGTCTACAAGCAGCTCACAAGCAAGTTCTCCGATGAGTTCTTCAAGCGTAACCGCGCAGCGGCTTTGGAAAAGGTAGGCACATCCTGCGAGATCGAGTCTTCCAACATCCTCAGGTATGCCATCAAGCACCGCCAGGAAAAGAAGATATATATCTACATAGCCGATCAGGCGCCATATAAAGGCACCGGCAAACATCCGGTAGGGGAGTTCCTCCATCAGCCGACAAATGCTATGCTCGGCAGCGTGGGACTTGCCAACAAACTCGGCCACAGCGTGGTGTACCTGAAGATGAAGCACGTAGCAAGAGGAAAGTACGAGATGACCTTCGTGCCTGTGTGTGAGAATGCCTCTGAGCACGCTCCGGAGGACCTGATCAGAAGGTACTATGATCTGCTTGAAATGGAAATTAACGAGACTCCACACAACTGGCTCTGGAGTCACAAAAGATGGAAATAAATATGAAAAAGACAATCGTTGCAATCGCGACTCTTGCGATCTCGTTAACAGCATCTGCACAGATGGCGTCAGATCCTTCAGGGTATATTACCTATTCCCTTCCTTCGACTACCATAGCTCTTGAGGTCGAGGCGGTTCAGGAGGTGTTCCACGCCGGTCCGTATGCAAAATATGCTGAGAAATTCCTCGGTATTGTCCCTCGTATGAAGGACGAGACTACTGTCCAGCTCTCTGAGATCTCTGTAGTTCCGTACGTTGAGGCTGATCTTGCAAGGAGGTATCCGCTGGTTGCAGGCACAACAGTGGCATCAAATCTTCTGAAACTCACTGCTGCAGGTCTTGTGACTATGACCGACGCGGCTTTTGCAGATGAGTCCATCTGGAGATTCCCTGTGGATGTGGAGCCTGATTTCTCAGGCAAGGGCATTTCTTCGAACCTTACATCGGAGTCAGCAGTCCTTTATAAGAAGGACAATAAGGAGTCCGCATACAACAGAGTCGCAGTTCAGCAGAATATGGTAGTGGAGAAGTCTCTCGAGCAGAAGGCGCGTGAGGCGGCTGCCACAATCCTTGACCTGCGTAAGCAGCGTCTTCAGATTGTGACAGGCGACACCGACGCGACTTACAGCGGTGAAGCAATGGGCACGGCAGTAGCAGAACTCACTCGTCTTGAGAACGAGTATATGACACTGTTTACAGGCTACTCTGACTTCCAGACCCAGACTATGAAGTTTGAGATCATCCCTCAGGCTGACCGTCAGAATCAGATGTATGTGGCATTCCGTGTTTCTGATAAGGCAGGACTTCTTCCGCCGGAAGAGATGAACGGAAGGCCTGTAGTTATGGAAATCGACGTGCCTCAGATTGCTCAGGTGCTCACACCAGAACAGCTCGCCGAGCAGGCGGCTGCAGAAAAGGCCAAGGCCAAAGGAAAGAAGGCACCCAAGCCAAAGCCTGTAAAGGAGGTTCCGTCAATATATTACAGAATACCAGCCACTTGTACTGTGAAGATCAAGGAGGGTACCGAACTTCTGTTCCAGACCCGCATACCGGTCTACCAGCTTGGCCAGGAATCTTCCGTTCCACTTAAGACAGCATTGAAATAAACACATAAACATTGATAATTATGAGCATTAAGAATCTTGATCCACAGATCGTGTGGAAAAACTTTTATGAACTGACTCAGATTCCGCGTCCTTCAAAGAAGGAGGCTCTTGCGGTTGAGTATATGTATAATTGGGGTAAGGCGCACGGCCTTGAGACAATCAAGGACGAGGTCGGAAACATCGTTATCCGCAAGCCTGCTACCCCTGGCCTTGAGAATCTCAAGGGGGTGATCCTCCAGGGCCACATCGATATGGTACCTCAGAAGAACGCCGACACTGTGCACGATTTCGAGAAGGACCCGATCCAGACTTATATCGACGGTGACTGGGTGAAGGCCAAAGGTACAACACTCGGAGCTGACAACGGTCTGGGAGTGGCAATGGGTATGGCTGTACTTGAGTCAGATGACCTCAAGCACGGTCCGGTAGAGCTTCTCATTACCGTAGACGAGGAGACAGGTATGACAGGAGCAAACGCTCTCAAGCCGGGTCTTCTTCAGGGTGACATCCTCATCAACCTCGATTCAGAGACAGAGGGTGAACTTTATGTGGGTTGTGCAGGTGGTCTCGACGCTTCTGCTTATGCAACTTACACCGCTGCTGAGCCTCAGGAAGGCTGGCTTTGCTATTCACTCGCAGTGAAGGGCTTCAAGGGCGGTCACTCAGGTATGGACATTATCCTTTACAGAGGTAATGCAAACAAGATCGCAGCCCGTATCCTTTATGCGCTGATGACTGAGGCTGATGTTAAACTCCTTGATCTTGAGGGCGGTACACTCCGCAACGCTATCCCGCGTGAGGCGTTCGCTACAGTGTATGTACCTGCTGACAAGGTAGAGCTCGCGCAGAAGGTGTTCGATAGGGTTGCAGCTGAGATCAAAGCTGAGTATGCCGGAACAGATCCTGATTCTGAGTTCATCTTCAAGCCATATGAGTGCGCTGAGGGCGAGTGCTGCAGCCACGGTGAGGAGTGCAAGTATGTTCCGGAGGCGGATGCAATCCGTTTCATCCGCGCGATCCTCGCCTGTCCTGACGGAGTTGAGCGTATGAGCAGCGAGATGGCAGGTCTTGTAGAGACTTCAAACAACCTTGCAATGGTGAAGATCGAGCTTGGCGAGTTCTCAGTGAAGACTCTTATGAGAAGTTCTGTCGACACTGCAAAGGATGCTCTCGCGCAGAAGTTCGAGTCGATCTTCTCTCTCGCAGGCATCCAGACTTCATTCGCAGGGGGTTACTCGGGCTGGGCTCCAAATCCGGATTCGGCTATTCTCGCTACTATGAAGAAGGTCTACAATGACCTCTATGGCAAGGAGCCTGCAGTTATGGCTATCCACGCAGGTCTGGAGTGCGGTATCCTCAGCGGCGCATATCCACATTGGGATATGGTGTCGTGCGGACCTACTCTTATGAGTCCTCACTCACCTGACGAGCGTGCAAACATCCCTTCAGTAGCGAAGTGCTGGGACTTCCTGAAGGCTGTTCTGGAGAACATTCCTGTCAAATAACATAGGGCGGCCCAACGGCCGCCTTAATATATACCTAAAATATTATGAAATACCTCTTTAACATATTCCTATGTATCGCACTGATTGTGAGCTGCGAACGCACTGAGCCTCCTGGTGGCCTTCTTCCCAATCCGGAACCTCCTGTGGAGGAACAACCACCAGTTGATGAACCACCTGTGGATGAGACTCCGGCAATCACGCAGATCAATCATCCCGGACTTATGTACGTGTGGGACGAGAGTGTCATCCCTGAGATTACCGTCCACATCAAAAAAGATGAGTGGAATGCCCTTCTCAAGCGTTATGACGAGTTCGACCACAATGTGGACTATTTCCACGCTGACTTCACCTATAAGAAGGGTGATGATGTGTTCTTCATTGAGGACGGTGGATTGAGACTTCGCGGAAACACTTCAAGACGTCGCCCCGAAGGAAAGAAAGGTCAGATGCATCAGACCAACAAGACTGACTGGCAGCACTGCCATTTCGGAATCAATTTCCGTAAGTTCCATAAGGATGACGCTCACACAATCAACGGTATCCGTAAGGTAAACCTCAAGTGGTTCAAGGATGACCCTTGTTATGTGAGGGAACTTTACTGCTATGACCTTTATCGCCGTTACGGCATCTGGACAGCAGCTTACGACGTTTACTGTCGTCTCTGGATACACGTGGAAGGAGATTCCCAGCCGGCGTATTACGGTGTGTATGAGATGATTGAGCCGGTGGATGACAAATTCGTTGAAAAACGAGTGGACAATATGTTCGGAAGCGAGGAAGGCAACCTATGGAAATGCGGATGGTCCAACAAAGGAGCCTTCCTGGATTCGGTGGACGCCAATTTCGGCCTCGACGAGGACACAGGTGAGAACTTTACATATGAATATAAGGGTGATGAAGAGAACTATGATGCAGCTGTAGACCAGCTCAAGGACTTTATCCTTAAGCTCAACGGCAAGAGCGACGAGAGCTTCTATAATTGGATCAAAGAAGTCTGCGACGTGGAATTCCTCCTCAAGACTTATGCTGTGAATGTAGCTGTCGGAATGTGGGACGACCACTGGAATAATGGAAACAACTTCTATATGTACTTCAACTCCTATGACAAGTACAACTACAAGTTCTTCCTCATTCCTTACGATTACGACAACTCTCTGGGAACTACTCTCAACTGCGGTGTACAGAATGATGCAGGCCGTCACGATCCGTACAACTGGGGTGACAAGGGAGTTCTGATGAAGAGACTTATGATGCATCAGGAGTTCAGGGATATATATAAGAATGCCCTTCTGGAGCTCATCGATCCGGCCAATGGCCTCTTCGATGTGGATGCAAGTGTCGCACGAATCGAGGCTTGGCAGGCAAAGGTCCGTGAATTTGTGCCGAATGATACAGGCGAGGATATGGAGATAAAGGACAGACCGGCGTCGTGGAGCAGCCACGGGGAATACCGCCTTATGGACAAAGGAAACAACAATTTTTTCAAGGTCAAGGCTGAGGCAATCAGGAAAATGAAGTAGTACATTTTAAAAAAAAATCTGCTTCAAAAGCCGGTTTGTACACCAAATTTGTATAAGACGTTTCAGACACATTTAAAATAGTGGTTATGAAACGTCTTAAATTTTTTATTGGAGCTGCGGCTCTTGCTGCTGTCGCTTTGACAGCCTCTCCTGTAGCTTTTGCACAGGAGAATGGAAACAGGGATGAGAACGGTAAGATCGTTCGCGGTCCTTATGAAACAAACAGATTTGTCGACAACTGGTTCGTAAGTGCCGGAGGTGGAGTAGACCTGTTTATGAACAAAGGTTACAAGACCAAGGTTGGCCTTGATCTGGATGCCAATGTCGGAAAATGGTTTACACCTTCAGTCGGAATGAGGATCGGATACTCCGGAGTAAATGCAAACTCCTGGGCTGACACTCCATCTGAACTTGGCAGGACATTGGATCCGGACAAGGATCTGTACCTGCAGAAATTCGGCTATATGTACATCCACGGTGATTTCCTTTGGAATTCGTCAAATGCAATCGGAGGATATAAGGAAACCAGATTCTGGAGTGTGATCCCTTATGCACACGCGGGTTTCTTCCGTACTTATGGTCTTGATGGCGTAGATTTCTCCAACAATGAGCTTGCAATGGGCTTCGGAACCCTCCACAGCCTTCGTCTTACAGAGAGACTGGCAATGACAATCGATATGAAGACTACATTCGTGAACGGCAGAGTGCACAATGCAGACGGAGTCGCAATGCTTTCTTCTGTCACTATGGGACTTGCAGTCAACCTCGGCTGGCCAGGCTTCTTGAGGACATCTACAGTGCTCGCTGCAGTGGAGAGTGCCACAGCAGGTGAAATTGCAGCCCTTGAAGCAGCAGCCGTAGCCCTTGAGGCAGCAAATGTGGCCCTCGCACAGGACAATGCCCAGCTTCAGAAACAGAATACCAGTCTTAATAACCAGATTGCCTCGTTGCAGAAGGAGGAAGTAGCCCTGGAAGCAGCAGCTGACCTTTCCAGCTATTCTCCTGCAACTGTCTATTTCAATATCGGCCAGACCGTTCTCGCAACTGACGAAATGCAGCACCTCGATTACATCGCAAAGCACATCCTTTCTAAAGTGAGCGAGCAGGGCAAGGTATATATCACAGTGATGGGCAGTGCCGACAGCAATACAGGCGGTCAGAAGCGCAATCAGACCCTCAGTGCAGCACGAGGAAAATATATTGCAGATATGCTTACAGGAAAATACGGCATCCCAGCCGACCGACTTGTGGTGAAGTCAGAAGTTGTGAAGGCGACAGCGGATCCGCAGCTTGACAGAGCAGTGGTGTTCACCTTCTAAAGAACATAACTGACACTCTTGATTATCGGAGGCGCTTGTCGCCTCCGTTTTTTTTATTATATTCGCGAAGACATTGCTGTCCGGTAAAAGTTCCGGACGATTATTATAAAGTTTAACAATTAAAACAAACTTGGTTCGGTAGAACCACCAAGTTCATTGACAATATTGTAGTTAGGTTTTGCAAAGAGGTCTTTGATATTGGTAGTATCTGT
>JAFVOX010000034.1:0-4167 GCA_017505605.1 Bacteroidales bacterium | reverse complement strand
TGAAGCGGCACGAGGTGTATGTGGGTGTGCGGAACCTCCATTCCGAGCACTGCCACTCCTACCCTCTTGCAAGGAACGGCAGCCTTGAGTGCCTCAGCCACCTTCTTTGCAAACTCCCAAAGACCGGCATATGTCCTGTCATCAAGATTGAAGATGTAATCATCCTCGACATTCTTTGGAATGACAAGAGTGTGTCCCTTGGCAAGAGGAGCTATATCCAGAAATGCGTAATACTCCTCATTCTCAGCCACTTTATACGATGGTATATCACCGTGGGCTATTTTCGTAAAAACCGTTGACATTACTAAAGCGTGATATCGAGAATTTCAAACTTGATTATACCGGCCGGAACCTTTGCCTCGACCACTTCACCGACAGTATGCCCGAGCAAGGCCTTTCCGATAGGTGTCTGCACTGCAAGCTTACCTGCCATAAAGTCCGCCTCGTTCTCACCCACAAGAGTGAAAGTCATAATCTGATTGGTGGTAAGATTCTTCACCTTCACCTTGTTGAGCATCTGCACCTTCTCGGTACCTATCTGCGATTCGTCGATGACTCTGGCGTTCGCCACGAGATTCTGGAGCTTGGAAATATTGAGCTCAAGCAGGCCCTGAGCCTCTCTAGCAGCCTCATACTCAGCATTTTCCGAAAGGTCACCCTTATCCCTGGCCTCTGCGATGGCCGCAGATATCACAGGGCGCTGGGCTATTGCCTCAGCAAGCTCCTTCTTCAGTTTATCAAGACCCTCCTGGGTCATATATTGAAGTGCCATAATTATTAGTATGTTTAAAAAAATTAAAATTTCGGTTTCATTATCTCGGAATAAATCACGAGCTTCTTCGGATCGATCTTCTCCTTTTCGACTTCATCCTTCTCTTCAACCAGAAGAGTTTTTCTGATTATCCCCTGTTTGCCTTCCTCCTGCACTACACGCACCGGCACGACCGGCTGAGGCTGTACCGACGGTTTCGCAGAAGGCTGCTCCGGAAGATGGACTATCTGCCCTTCCTCGTCATATTCAGCTTCAGCATCGTCTCCCAATGCCTCGGCTATCTTACGGATAGTCTCTGCCTGACCGGTATGGGCTGACTGCTCAAGCTTTTTCCCGATCAGTTTGAATATGACAGGAAGCAGAATGAATAAAAGACCAATGATCGTTTCCATAAAATCTTATTCAGATCCCTCGACTTTGCTCGGGATGACATTGTAAAATCGTCAGACAGGCATCCCTGTCCTTTTCCAACTGTTTCTTCAGATCCTCCAGAGAACCGAAACGGTGTTCTTCCCTGATCCTTTCCATAAACGTAAGTTCCAGATCGAGTCCGTATATATCCTCGTCAAATCCGAATATGTTCGTCTCTATCGTCCTCGCGTTGCCAAGGCCGACAGTAGGTCTGCACCCGATGTTGCACATACCGTAGAGGTCTCTTCCCAAAGTCTTCACCTTCACGAAATAAACCCCGTTGCCCGGTATGAGCTTCAATGGTTCGTACAGCTGCATATTTGCTGTCGGGAAGCCTATCGTACGTCCGAGCCTGTTGCCTGCAACGACAACACCGTGGAGCTGATAGCGATACCCGAGCATCGAAGCAGCTTCGCTCACATCCCCCTCCTCAAGCCGTTCGCGGATCTTGGTGGAACTCACGGCATATCCCTTTTCAGATGGCACCATATCCGTCCTTATGACCTCAAGGCCAAGGACTTCGGCGGTTCTTGCCACCTCATCCGCACCGGAAGCATCACTGCCCATCCTGTTGTCATAGCCTATCAGGACAGCTTTTGCTCCATATTCATCCATCAACATACGAAGATAATCCTCCGTAGTCAATGTGCTGAAGTCCTTCGTGAACTGAAGCACCTCAACCTTGTCCACCCCCAGCGCGTGAAGCATTGCCTTCTTTTCCGCAAGAGTGGTAAGAAGCCTGAGCGAACGGGCTTCCTTTTGCAGCACATTACGGGGATGTGGCCAGAATGTAACGACCATACTTTCATCCCCGCGTACTGCTGCAGCCTCTACAAGCTGCTGTATTACAAGACGGTGTCCGACGTGGACACCGTCGAAAAATCCGGTTGCTACAACCATCTTACAAGTTCGAAATCCTGTCTGTGAGGAAGTTTGGCGTTCTTGGCATAGATACGTCCCGCTACCTGATAGAGACCTGATCTGTCAGGGTTGATGGCAGCGGCATACTTTGCTGTACCGTCAGCAGACTCTACCGGAGAGAAGTCGTACTTCTCCTGAATATGAAGCCTGCCCTTCTTGTCGAATGTAGCGAAGAGAAGTTCCACTCCGATTTCCTCAGCATTGAGGTCACCGATGTTGAGGACGATCTCGGCATTGAACTCGTTTCCGATAGCAAGCGAGTCGCTGTTGCTGTCCGGAGCAGTCACTGACACCACCTCTACGTTCTTCCACTCACGGCGGAGTCTCTTCTTCCAAGCCGCGATCTCACGAGCCTCTGCATAGTCGTCAGCTACGATGCCGTCAACACGTGCTGCCTGAGGAACATAGTACTGGTTGATGTAGTCGGTGAGCATACGGTTGGTTGTGAAGTTGCAGGCCACCTGAGCCACACAGTTCTTGATATACTCGATCCAGTCTGATGAGCGGCCTGTCGAAAGGCTCTTGTTGTAGAATGTAGGAGCGATCTCGTTCTCGATGATGTTGTAGATTGTAGCTGCATCAAGTTCGTCCTGATAGTTCTGATCGTCGTAAGTGCGCTCCATAGGAAGAGCCCAGCCGGCACCCTTCTTATAGCCCTCAACCCACCATCCGTCGAGTACTGAGAAATGCATTACACCGTTCATCGCAGCCTTCTCGCCTGATGTACCGGAAGCCTCAAGAGGACGTGTAGGGTTGTTCATCCATACGTCGACTCCCTGTACGAGGTACTTCGCTACCGTGATATCGTAGTTAGGCACGAATACGATCTTGCCGATGAAGCGTGGCTGCTTGGAGATGTCCACGATCATCTTGATGAGATCCTGTCCTGCCTTGTCTGCAGGGTGAGCCTTTCCTGCGAAGAGGAACTGTACTGGCTGCTTAGGATCGTTCACGATCTCAGCGAGACGGTCGAGGTCACGGAAAAGGAGGTGTGCTCTCTTGTATGTAGCGAAACGGCGTGCAAAACCGATTGTAAGTACGTCGTCGCGGAGAGTCTCCTTGATTGTCACAACCTGCTTTGGTGAATAGTGGCTTGCTGCTGAAGGGTCTGAGAGTCTTCTCTTCACCTCTTCGATGAGATTCTTGCGAAGTGAAGTGCGGATGTTCCATACTTCCTCGTCTGACACCTTATATATGCCGTCGAAGCAAGACTTGTCATAGTGGTGTGTCTTGAATTCCTCACCGAATACCTTCGCGTGTACTTCCTTCCACTCCGGAGCTGTCCAGGTAGGATAGTGCACACCGTTGGTCACATAGCTTACGTGGAGTTCCTCTGGAAGGTATCCCGGCCACATATGTCCGAGGATGTCGCGGCTCACTTCACCGTGGAGCCAGGACACTCCGTTCACCTCCTGAGAGATGTTGGCTGCGAGGATTGACATAGAGAACTTCTCGTTAACATTGGCGCCATCGTTCTTTCCGAGACCCATCATAGTCTCCCAGTCGATCTTCAGACGCTGAGGATAATGTCCGATGTACTTGCGGAGAAGGCCTTCGTCGAATGCGTCGTGACCTGCTGGCACAGGTGTGTGCGTAGTGAAGAGGGATGATGCCCTTACCACTTCGAGAGCCTCCTGGAACTCGAGATTCTGCTCTGAAATGAGCTCACGGAGACGCTCCAGACCGATGAATGCTGCGTGTCCCTCGTTGCAGTGATATACCTGCGGAGCGAAGCCGAGCTTACGGAGGGCACGGATACCGCCGACACCGAGGAGAAGCTCCTGCTTGAGACGGTTTTCCCAGTCACCACCGTAGAGGTTGTAGGTGATGGACCTGTCCTCAGGAAGGTTCTCAGGAATGTCTGTATCGAGGAGATAGAGCTCTGTACGGCCTACATCCACTCTCCAGAGACGTGCATTGAGGTTACGTCCAGGGAAAGCAACGCTGATTGTCATCCAGTTTCCGTTCTCGTCACGTACAGGAGTTGCAGGGATCTTGTTGAAGTCCTGTGCAACGTCCTCTGCTACCTGCTCTCCGTGAGCGGTGAGCTTCTGGTTGAAGTA
>JAFVOX010000033.1:0-29418 GCA_017505605.1 Bacteroidales bacterium | reverse complement strand
CTTAGTTCGCAGAGGAAATTATTATATCATATCTTCACCGCTATCATTGGTAGTGGCGCCAGCTCATGCACTTCTGAGAAGTCATAACGCCACTCACAGTGCATAGATAGTATGTGATCTGGATTTATAGAGGAAATATAATAAAATCATACGTAATATGAAAATCTGACAAATTGTCAGTATTTTTGTGCTGGCACTCCTTTTGTCGAAGGATGCCTGCCGCCCGAGATGGGGCGGTGTAGCGTGAATAATTAATAATAACATATCTTATGATCAAACCATTAGCAGACAGAGTCGTGATCGAGCCGAAGGCGGCCGAGACTCAGACAGCGTCAGGTCTTTATATCCCTGACACAGCAAAGGAGAAACCACAGCAGGGCACAGTAGTGGCCGCAGGTCCAGGAAAGAAGGACGAGCCTATGGAAGTGAAGGTAGGCGATGTGGTGATATATGGAAAATATGCAGGCACAGAGGTGTCTGTAGAGGGAAAGGACTACCTCATAATGAAGCAGTCTGACATACTGGCAATACTATAGTAATATACCAACGTCATCCCCGACCTGATCGGGGATCTGTAAATAAGAAGATATATGGCAAAAGATATAAAATTCAATATGGATGCACGTTCCAGAATGAAGGAAGGTGCAGATGCATTGGCTGATGCAGTGAAGGTAACCCTCGGTCCCAAAGGCCGTAATGTGGTGATCGAGAAGAAGTTCGGAGCTCCGCAAGTGACAAAGGACGGCGTGACAGTAGCAAAGGAAATCGAGCTCGAAGACAGGATCGCAAATATGGGTGCCCAGATGGTGAAGGAAGTAGCATCAAAGACCAATGAGCAGGCCGGAGACGGTACAACCACTGCTACAGTTCTTGCGCAGGCCATCATCAATGTCGGTCTCAAGAATGTTACAGCAGGAGCAAATCCTATGGATCTCAAGAGAGGTATCGACAAGGCGGTAGCCGCTGTAGTTGAGAGCCTCCGTGCCCAGAGCCAGGAAGTTGGAGAAGACTATGCCAAGATCGAGCAGGTCGGAACCATCTCTGCAAACAACGACAGCTACATCGGAAAGCTCATCGCTGACGCAATGTCAAAGGTGAAGAAGGACGGTGTGATTACAGTCGAGGAGGCCAAGGGTACTGAGACTGAAGTGAAGGTCGTAGAGGGTATGCAGTTCGACAGAGGTTACATATCTCCATACTTTATGACCAACGGTGACAAGATGGAAGCTGTCCTTGACACTCCTTACATCCTCATCACTGACAAGAAAATCTCCACAATGAAGGACCTTCTTCCTGTGCTCGAGCCTATAGCACGCGAAGGAAAGGCACTCCTTATTATTGCGGAAGATATTGATGGCGAGGCTCTTACAACCCTTGTTGTAAACAAACTCCGAGGAACACTCAAGATCGCTGCAGTGAAAGCTCCGGGTTTCGGAGACCGTCGTAAGGAGATGCTTCAGGACATCGCTATCCTCACAGGAGGTATGGTGGTTTCAGAGGAGCGCGGCTTCACTCTCGAGAATATGACTCCTGATATGCTCGGCAAGGCGGAGAAGATAGTTGTTACCAAAGACAGCACCACAGTTGTAAATGGTGCAGGCTCTGCTGACGCTATCCAGGAAAGGGCTGACCTTATCCGCAAGCAGATCGAGACTACCACTTCAGACTACGACCGCGAGAAGCTTCTCGAGCGTCTCGGAAAACTCGCTGGCGGTGTTGCTGTCCTTTATGTCGGTGCAGCTACAGAAGTGGAGATGAAGGAGAAGAAAGATAGGGTTGAGGACGCTCTCTCAGCTACAAGAGCTGCAGTTGAGGAAGGTATCGTGCCAGGTGGTGGAGTAGCTTACATCCGTGCATCTGAGGCAATCAAGGATCTCAAGGGAGACAATGAGGACGAGACAACAGGTATCCGTATCGTAGCACGCGCAATCGAAGAGCCGCTCCGTCAGATTGCTGCAAATGCAGGTGTGGAGGGAAGCGTGATCATCAACAAGATCCGCGAAGGCAAGGCTGACTTCGGTTACAACGCACGCACGGGCGAGTACGTGAATATGTACGAGGAAGGCGTGATCGACCCTACAAAGGTGTCACGTGTAGCTCTCGAGAATGCAGCTTCAGTAGCAGGAATGTTCCTTACTACAGAATGTGCAATCGTAGACATACCGGAGCCAGTAGCTCCGGCAATGCCGGCTGCAGGCGGAATGGGCGGTATGATGTAATAAATACGCATATGAACTTTGATTGGTGGGTCGGTTGGCCCACCAATTTTTATATGGGGTACAACAAAAAAGAACCGGTCAGATGACCAGTTCTTTTTTTAGCTATTGGAAAACCTTAGAAAGGTAAGATACCTTATGAAAGTTTGTTGATGTAAACTGCGATACCGCTCTTGAGGTTTGCAGCTTTGTTCTTGTGGATTACGCCGATCTTAGCGAGCTTGTCAATCATTGCGTAAACCTTAGGAGCGTTAGCCTCTGCTGCTGCCTTGTCTGATGTCTTTCTGATCGCGCGGATCGCGTTTCTTGTAGTCTTTGCATAATACTTGTTATGCAACCTGCGCCTCTCGCTCTGGCGATAGCGCTTGTCTGCTGATGCGTGGTTTGCCATTATTTTTATTTTTTATATTTCTGGTAGTCGGTAGGGGAATCGAACCCCTCTTGCGAGAATGAAAATCTCGAGTCCTAACCGATAGACGAACCGACCGAACAAGCCATTTTTTACAAATGGGAGTGCAAAGGTATAAAATATTTCGGAATCACCAAAATATTTTTATTCTTTTCCCTCATTATTTTTTGGCTGTGCCCACTCGAACGAGTAGAGAACTGACTCTACTTGCCTGAGATAGTGTCTCTTATCGTATTTTGGTGCGTAAACGAATGCAAGCAGTACGATGATGTCCTGACCGTCCTCGCTGTAGAATGCGTGTGCTACAAACGGGCCTCCCATATAATCGTTGTGAACATCCCAAAGACCTCTGATCTCTGCAAAGGCGTGTCCCTTGTAGTTCATATATTTCACTGAAGGTGGGATGCTGGCAGCTATGGTCATATATGTGTTCTCGAACATTCCCGGTACGTTCTTTTCGAGCATCGCGTTGATGTTGCTGATGAGGCTCTCGCGGCTCATCATATCTTCGCCAGGTACCACAGGGTACTTGAATCCGAGGATGCTCTGCTGGGTGTACTGAGGCTCGTAGGTAACCCAAGTGAAATCGTTTGTCTTCATCTTGAGCCTGTAGCCTGACGGATAGTGAGGCGATCCACCGAGGACTTCAGTCACTGCAGGTGCAATCGCAAGTTCTTCGTATTTCTTTGCGTTGCGGATCACTCTGTCCCTTTCAGCCTGCTCGAGGGTGGTGATGATCTTCTGACTGTTCTCCTTGATTACCTCCACTGCTGTCTCGCTGTCAGGAGCGTTGATGCCGATCACGCACTGAGGTGCAGCCCATACATTCTGTCTGAGGGTTACGCCAGGTTCAGTCACACTGCTGCTGATGTTGACTGTGATGATGTTCCTGTGGAGCTGGAACATATTGTTGAAGCCGTTAGGAATTACATCCACAAGGGTGTAGAGAGGCTCTGGCTGTGGCAGGTAAGGGCAGTCGGCTGCAAGGGTGTCGCGCAGAGTTATACCCACGGCGCCTTCCCAGGCGTTCTTGTCGATTACGACAATCACCTCGCCGGCCTTTCCGCTGATGTTAGGAAGAAGAGCCTTCCTTCTTTTCTCCTCACTGCAGGAAGCAATGGTAAGGACTGCCGCTGCAGCCAGTACCAGATAGGTCAAAAAACGTTTCATATGATCAATTTTATCTGAATAATCTTATAATGTCATTTCCAAAGGCGAGTGTCATCAGGGCAAACAGCAGAAGCAGGCCTATCATCTGGGCTACATAGAGGAAGGCGTCGCTCGGTTTCCTGCCTGTGATCATTTCGTAAATGGTGAATACTATGTGTCCTCCGTCAAGTGCGGGGATAGGAAGCAGGTTCATCACTCCCAGCATTATGGAAAGGAGGGCGAGAATGTTCAGGAAGTTGTGCCAGTCCCAGCTCTTGGGGAACACCTGTCCCAATGCGATGAAGCTGCCGACTGACTTGTAGGCCTCTGTACTTGGAGTGGCTACGAGCTTCAGGTCCTTGAGATACCCTCCTGTAGTGGAGAATGCCTTTCTGAATCCGGCAGGGATGGCTGAGAGAAGCGTGTATCTCTTGCTCTGCAGATCCAGGGGCAGAAGGTGTACTCCAAGACGGCCTGCAGTGTCTACCGCCATAGTCAGTTCAAGTGTGTCGGTGTCCCTTATTATTGTGACCGGGATCTCTTCTCCCTTGTGTGCTTCCAGTACTTCCCAGGCGTCCTGGACGAACTCTGTCGGTGTGCCGCAGATGGCGCAGACCCTGTCTCCGCTCTGAAGTCCGACTCCGGAATTAGGCGAACCCTCAGCCACTTCCTTTATCCTGAACGGAACCGCTATGTCGAACATTCCTGGAGTGTTCAGGACCTGTCCGATCATATTATGATCTATATATAGGTCTACTGTGTCTTCTCCGCGAAGAACTGTCGCCTTCCTTGCTGTCTGTCTGGCAAGGTCTGCCTGAAGCATACCGAAATTTTCAGGGACATAATCGTCGTATCTGAGGATCTCGTCGCCGTTTCGGAATCCCATTTCATAGGCGAGATCGTTGACGTAGATCTTATTGCCTTTGTTAGGCACATAGCTTTCGCCCCATATTCCAAGAATCAAAGAATATGTCAGGATGGCCAGAACAAAGTTGAAGAGGACTCCGCCTGCCATTACCAGAAGTCTCTGCCAGGCCGGTTTAGTCCTGAACTCCCACGGTTGCGGCTCGTTCTTAAGATGCTCGGTGTCCATAGACTCGTCGATCATTCCTGCAATCTTGCAGTAACCTCCGAGCGGGAGCCAGCCTATGCCGTACTCCGTCTCCCATTCCTTTGCCTTCGGGAACAGCCTGCTGAACCAGCCTGTCTTTGTGCTGAGCAGTTTCGTGTCTCCAAAGTCAAAGAAGAGGTAGAATTTGTCCACCCTTATGCCGAATAGTCTGGCAAAAAAGAAGTGGCCGAGCTCGTGGATCAGCACGAGTAACGATATCGCTATAATCAGTTGTAGTGTCTGAATCATCTGTTCCGTTGTATGCTAGAAGGATTTCCGCCCTTTCGCTGCAAGCTCTGCAGCTTTTGCGTAGGCGGCATCGTTGGTTCTGAATATTGTTTCCAGGTCGGGCGATGCTACAAATTCCGCACCAGCCATACATTCCTGCACGATGTCCGTGATGTCGTAGAACCCGATCTTTCCCTGAAGGAAGGCTGCAACTGCAGCTTCATTGGCTGCGTTCATTATGCAGGCCATATTTCCTCCCTTTTTCAATGACTCGTAAGCAAGGCCGAGGGCCGGGAATTTCTCAGGATCCGGAGCGAAGAATGAAAGTCCTCCCAGCTGGGCGAAGTCGAGCTTCTTGTTGTCAAGCGGCAGCCTGAAAGGGTAGCTGAAGGCAAACTGTATTGCCTCCCGCATATCCGGATGGCCCATCTGGGCTATTACGGAGCCGTCGGCATATTCAATCATAGAATGAATGATGGATTCCGGGTGTACCACTACATTTATCCTGTCTCCTTCCGTACCGAAGAGCCAGCGGGCCTCAATGATTTCGAGCCCCTTGTTCATCATAGTGGCAGAATCTATCGTGATCTTGCTGCCCATACTCCAGTTGGGGTGGTTGAGCGCCTGCGCAGGCGTCGCCTGTGCGATCTGCTCGCGGCTCCAGGTGCGGAACGGGCCTCCTGATGCTGTCAGATGTATTTTTTCTATAGGTGCTCCTGCGGATCCCATCAGGCACTGGAAGATGGCAGAGTGCTCTGAGTCGACAGGAAGGATCCTTGCGTTGTGCTTCTGTGCAAGATCCATAACGATGGCACCTGCCGCCACCAGAGTTTCCTTGTTGGCAAGCGCGATGGTCTTGCCTGCCTTGACTGCGGCCACTGTGGAAGAAAGACCGCTGAAACCCACCATCGAGGTGAGCACGATGTCTATGTTGTCTCCTGCCACAAGATCGCAGACCGACTGCATACCTGCGAATACCTTTATATAATGGGGCTGCAACGCGTCAGCCACTTCGCGGTACTTGTCCTCGTTGCAGATGACGACAGTGTTTGCGTCAAATTCAATGGCCTGCTGTATGAGCAGATCAGTGCTGTTGTTGGCTGTCAGCAGTTCGACCTCGAACAGGTCGCGATGCTGCCTGATCACATCGAGGGCCTGTCGGCCGATGGATCCGGTGGATCCCAATATGGCAATATGTCTCTTTTCCATCTCTTTCCTTGCGTCCCGAGGTTAGAAGCTGATGTACTTGGTCGGATCCACTGTCTCGCCCTTGTGCCAGAGCTCGAAATGCAGATGGTCTCCTGTTGAAAGCTCGCCTGTGTTGCCGACCAGGGCGATAGGCATTCCCGCAGAGACCTTGTCTCCGGTCTTCTTCAGAAGCTTCTCGTTATGTTTGTATATGGAAACGATGTCTCCGTCGTGCTGAAGTTGAATGGTGTAGCCATCCTCGTCACTCCAGCCGTCGTAGATCACCGTGCCGTCAAGAGTGGCCTTGACTACAGATCCGGACGGAGCTGTGATGTCTACGTACGGGTGTATTGTCGGGTCATAAGACTGTGAAATGACTCCCTTGATAGGAGTGAAGAAAAGAAGTCCGTCTATTGGAAGGTTGCGTTTGTCCCTTTCGGAGATGTCGAACTGTTCCTCTTCCCTGACCTGCTGTCTCAAAAGCGAGTCCTTCAGGGCAAGGTCTGCAAGATCTTCATCGCTGACTCCGCTTCTCTGTCTGGAACTGATGAGACTGTCGATCTTAAGAGGCTCCTGTCCCTCGACTACTCGCCTCAGGTTCTCTGAATAGAGTTCCCATCTGTATATGACGCTTTCAAGTGAGTCGATACGCATAGCGTTGTGCAAGGCAGCTCTCTTGGAATGAGCGTCAGGGTAGCCCGGAATGAACTCTCTTACCGGAGTGAAAGCTATGATAGAATAGATCAGCGCAGTGAACGCCACGATTGTGGTTACAATCGCGATGATTAATCCTGTCTTGCTTACTTTCACTGAAGCCAGCTGCTGATGTGTGTAATGGTCTATCAGAGCTATTCGGAATTTGGTCGGCCTGGTGCTTTTATTGATTTTGCTCATATTTTTCTTAACTTTGTGCCCAAATGGACAGAATCATAGGCATAGATTACGGAAGAAAACGTGTGGGGGTCGCAGTGAGCGATCCACTCGGAATCTTCGCCTCCGCCCTTGAAACGGTACAATCTGCAAAGATAATAGAATATCTCAAAAAATACGCTGAAAATGAGAATGTAGTGCGCTTTGTGGTAGGCTATCCCGTGAATATGGACGGCGCTCCTTCGGAGGCGGCAAAGGATGTGGACGTGTTCCTGAAACAACTCGCCAAGGCCTTCCCGCAGGTGCCCGTAACCCTCGAAGACGAGAGGTTCACCTCGGTGCTGGCGCATAGGGCGATGATCGATGGAGGAATGAAAGCGAAGGACCGCAAGGACAAGGAGTCGGTCGACAAGATAAGCGCAGCCATCATCCTTCAGAGCTATATTGACAAGAAGGCCGCAGGCCCGTCATTTGCATTTGACCCGTCGCTCGTGCCGGATTCCCTGTCCTCGAAGGTGACAAAAAAGAAAAGAAGATAATATATATACATATGATTTTACCTATATATTTATATGGCTCGGAGAAACTCCGCGCTGAAAATATGGAAGCGGATCTCCAGGATAAGGAAGGTCTCGCGAAGCTTATCGCTGATATGAAGGAGACCTTGAAGGTGGCTGACGGCTGCGGCCTTGCCGCCCCTCAGGTGGGTGTGAACCTTCGCGTGGTGATTGTTGACGGAACGGATCTTTCCGACACTTATGACTATCTCAAGGATTTCCGCAGGACTATGATCAACCCTGTTGTCATCGAGGAAAGCGAGGAGACCTGTGAGTTTTCGGAGGGCTGTCTGAGCGTTCCGGGCATATATGCAGAGGTTACACGCCCATCGAAGATAAAGGTGGAGTACTACAATGAGGACCTTGAAAAGGTGGTTGAGGAGTTCGACCGCTTTGCCTGCCGTATGGTGCAGCACGAGCTTTCTCACCTTGAGGGCAATCTTTTTGTGGACAATGTGTCGCCTATCCGTCGCAAGATGATTCTCCGCAAGCTTCAGGCGATCTCTAAAGGAACAGTACAGACAAGATACAAATCAAAAAGATAATGGGAGCATTTCACGCTTACGACATCAGGGGAGTCTACAATGTGGACTTTGACAAGGAGGTGGCCTACAAGGTAGGTTATTTCCTTCCTGAGCTTCTTTCCGCAGACAAGGTCCTTGTCGGACGCGACGGCAGAGTTTCTTCGCCGGAGATTCACGAGTATCTTCTCAAAGGACTTACAGATGCGGGAGCTGATGTGTACGACATCGGACTCAGCACGACTCCTATGGTGTACTTCGGTACAGCCCACTACGGATTCAAAGCGTCGGTTCAGATCACGGCCTCGCACAATCCTGCTGAATACAACGGAATGAAGGTGTCGCGTGAAAACGCCCTTCCGGTAGGTCTGGATACAGGTCTCGGTCAGATCAAGGAGTGGGTGGAGTCAGGTCGCGAGTGCGTTCCTGCAGAGAAGAAAGGCCAGGTGCACGATATGGATATACGTGCCGACTACCTTGCATTCCTTCTTAAATATAAAGGTGACTGGCCCAACCTGAAGATTGCGATGGACGTTTCAAATGGAATGGCGTCGCTCTTCGTGCGCGATATTTTCGGCGACCAGCCGTCATATATATATGAAGAGCTCGATGGACGTTTCCCTAATCACGAGCCTAACCCTCTGAATCTCAAGAATATCGTGGATCTTCAGAAACTTGTTTCTGAGACTGGGTCCGACATAGGAGTGATCTTTGACGGTGACGCTGACCGTGTTATGTTCGTGGATGAAAATAGCAGGTTCATCTCTCCTGACCTTATGATCGCTGTGCTCGGTCATTATTTCCTTGAGGAAAGGGGTGAAAAAGGTTATATCCATCAGGACATCAGAAGTTCTAAGGCAGTAGGTGAGTACCTTGCTCCTATGGGAGGTGTGATGAACACCTGGAGAGTGGGACGTGCTTACGCAGCCCTCAAGCTCCGCGAGATCGACGGAGTTTACGGCGGAGAACTTGCAGGTCACTACTATTTCCGCGATTTCTTCTATTCGGACAGCGGACTTCTTGCTGCCATCCTCATTCTGAATGTGGTCGCTAAGATGAAGTCTCAGGGCGTCAGTCTCAGCCAGTTGATTTCGCGCATAGAGAAGTACCAGAACTCAGGCGAGATCAACTTCCGTGTTGAGGACAAGCTCGGAGCGATGAATGCCGTACGTGATTACTTTATGCAGGCGGAAAAGGCGACTGCATATATGGATTTCGATGGTTACAGAGTTGAGTTCCCTCAGTGGTGGTTTAATATAAGACCTTCTAACACAGAGCCTTATCTTCGTTTTCTCTGCGAGGCGACGTCGAAGGAACTTCTGGATGAGAAGGTCGCAAAGGTGAGAGAGATCCTCACGAGTCAGTTCGGGGCGGAATAATGAGAGGAAGTCTGAAATATATCCTTATGGCCACAATGTGTTTTTTCGTCACTTGTGGCCTTTTGGCGCAGAATGTCTCAAGACTTGACACTACCAAGACAAGTCTGCTGATTCCTCGCCCTGCGCTTGAACCGCTGAAATCACTTATCCGTACCGCATCAGATCCCGTGGACACACTGGACACGGCCAATGAGCATATAAAGGTCATTCTTTACGGAGACAACACCTGGCAGTACTACAAGACTCCAGGTTTCCAGCAGGTTACAGGGGTGTATGATTCAAACTGGAATGATTCCGACACAAACCCTTACGACCTTCAGCTCCAGGATCTTCCAGCCCAGTGGTCGATCTGGCTTGTGGACAGTCTTGACCAGTATCACTGTCCTTATCAGGCTAAAGTCTATCACAGGGGCAAGTTCGGTCCGAGGAGAGGACGCCGTCATCAGGGAGTGGACCTTCCTCTGAAGGTCGGTGATCCGGTCTATGCGACATTTACCGGTAAGGTCAGGGTGTCCAAGTACTGGGGAGCATTCGGAAATCTTGTGATCATACGTCACGACAACGGACTGGAAACTTTCTACGCCCATCTTTCAAAGAGGAATGTTGAGGTCGGTGACTGGGTCAATGCAGGAGATGTGATCGGTCTGGGAGGATCGACAGGACGCTCTACCGGACCCCACCTCCATTATGAGACACGCTATAATGGATATGCATTTGACCCGCAGTGGCTTATCGACTTTGAAAATGGCATTCTCCGTCATCGTCTTTTCGTGCTGAAGAAGAAGTATTTCAATATATACAGCAACTATGAGCAGGACTTCGAGGATGAGATGAAGAACCACGAGGAAGACCAGAAGGAAGACGCTGAGGAAGCTGCCAAGAGGTACTATACGATAAAGTCAGGTGACACTCTGGGCAGGATTGCAATCAATAACAATACGACTGTAAGCGAACTTTGCCGACTGAATGGCATCACCCGAAACACCACTTTGCGCATAGGTCGAAAGATCAGGGTGAGATAATTTTTGATGATTGCTGTAATACAATTACTTGTTAATTAACAATTAATCATTAATTTTGCAGACTGATTCAATCAATAAATGGATTGATTGTGTGTGAAAGTTTAACAAATAAATTTATATCAATGAAGAAGATTATGAATTTCGAGGCAGCTTATGTAGCTCCTGAAGTAACTGTGATCGACATCCAGAGCGAGGGTGTCCTTTGTCAGAGTGGTGCCGGACTCGGCGTCGGTGATTGGGAAGAAGACGGTTCTTTGGATTTCTAAAATTTGAGGATTAGCATTATGAAGAAAATAATTATGATGGGCCTTATGCTGGCATCGGCATTCGCCCTTACAAACTGTTCAAAGGAATTTGTACAGCAGATAGAGACTCCTGAAACTGATCAGGCAGTCGGTGTAGTTCCGTTCGAAATTTATGCTTCAGCCCTTCAGACAAAGACCGCTAACGACGGTATGTCTACAGTGTGGGTTGAGAATGACCAGATCAATGTGTTCCACGCTGAGGCTGGTGCAGCTTCGTATGTAAACGATGGCGTTTTCGCGATTTATAAGCAGAATCTTGCTGACGGACTTTTCCTTGGTGCACTCAAGCAGCCTCTTACAGCATCTGCTTACGATTGGTACTTCTTCTACCCTTATACAATAGGTATGAAGACCCCTGCAGGTGACGCAGTTGTTACTCTCGCTGGAAAGACCCAGACTCAGAAGGGTAACAGCAATATGGCTCACATCGCTGGCGAAAACTATCCTATGTGTGCTGTGGTAAAGAATGTGGCGGCAGAAGAGACTCCTGCAGGCGAGATGAAGCATATGACTGCTCTCGTTGCAATCAATGTACAGAACAAGACCTCAAAGCCTATGACAGTGGTTTCAGCAGGCATCAGAGCCAGCGAGTCACTTGTAGGTACTTATTATATGGACTTCACAGGTGAGGAGGTTGTCTACACTCCTTCAGGAGACCAGTATGTTTCAAATACTGCAAACCTTGAGGTCGTTGGCGGCGAGGACATCGCAGCAGGTTCATCTGCAAAGTTCTACATTGCTGTGAAGCCTTTCACAGCTGAGGCAGGTTCGAGACTCACAGTCTATGTGAACGGCAGCCAGAAGACTATCACTATCCCTGAGACAACAGAGTTCGAGGCTGGTAAGATCAAGACTATCAATGTCCCTGTTGTGAAAATGAAGAACTCTCTCAAGACATCTGAAGACATTCAGGCAAAGCACTTCGAGGCTGGAGACAACACAGATCCATTCCATAGTGCTACTATCAACGGAGTCAAGGCGAACAACGTTGTAGTGATAGGAACAGAGAATGAGACAGGTAAGGTCGTTCTTAAGGGATCTATCTCAGACTTCGTAAATATGAATGAGCTCGGCTTCTTTGCGGCTTCTTGGACAGGAAAGCAGGGTGCACTTGCAATCGATCAGGTGGCTGTACAGTTCCCTGCAGGTATGATCGCTGCTCTTCTCGGCGAAAGTGTTGTTATGACAGCAGAGGAGATCGCTGCGCTTCTTGCAGAGCAGGCAGGACAGGAGGTTGATCTGGATAAGCTGATGTTCAAGCCAGTTGCTGCTGGTACATTTAAAGACGGTGAGACAAGCCACACCCTTACAATTCTTGATGAAGAGGTTCACTACTACGGAATCACCGAGGACGAAATCAACTCTATGGTTGCTGCAACAGGTCTCACTGTAGACGATCTCAGAGCTATCATCAATGGTGAGGAGTCTCTTGAAGACACTCTCCTCCCTGTACTTGAGTCTATGGGTGTAGACGTGTCTGAGGTTGAAAGCTTTATTCCTATCATCGAACAGCTTATGCCTGAGGTGAGAAATGCTCAGATTGCAGTAACTCTCAAGACTGTTGCAAAAGACAATGCTGGAAACACATACGATCCACGTGTCGTGATCTGGGGTATGAATCTCTACTTCAACTAAGTATATATTCAATCAGTATATATGACGCACCCGGCTTTTGGCAGCCGGGTGTTTTTATATATATCCAAAAAAGAACCGTCCCGAAAGTCATATCGCTTCAGGGACGGCTCTTTATCTGGATGAGGGAGTGATTACTCCCACTCGATTGTTGCTGATGGCTTCGGTGAGAGGTCGTAGCAAACGCGGTTTACTGTAGGTACTTCAGCAAGGATACGGTCTGTGATCTTGAGGAGTACAGGCCATTCGATCTGCTCGATTGTAGCTGTCATCGCGTCTACGGTGTTCACGGCGCGGATGATTACCGGCCAGTCGTATGAACGTGCGTTGTCGCGTACACCTACTGACTTGAAGTCAGGAACCACTGTGAAGTACTGCCATACCTTCTTGTCGAGACCTGCCTTTGCAAACTCCTCGCGGAGGATTGCGTCAGCCTCACGGAGTGCCTCAAGACGGTCGCGTGTGATTGCTCCGAGGCAGCGTACGCCGAGTCCTGGTCCTGGGAACGGCTGGCGGTACACCATATCGTAAGGAAGGCCGAGCTCTACACCGCAAGCACGTACCTCATCCTTGAAGAGCTGCTTGAGAGGCTCTACGAGTTCGAACTTGAGGTCGTCAGGAAGACCGCCTACATTGTGATGTGACTTCACTACCTTTGCTGTCTTTGTGCCACTCTCTGCGATGTCAGGGTAGATTGTTCCCTGTCCGAGGAAATCGATGCCGTCAAGCTTGCGTGCTTCCTCTTCAAATACTCGGATGAACTCGCCGCCGATGATCTTTCTCTTCTGCTCTGGATCTGCAACGCCTTCGAGGAGACCGAGGAAACGGTCAGTAGCGTCTACATATATAAGGTTAGCGGAAAGCTGGTTTCTGAACACTTCCACAACATTCTCTGACTCGCCCTTACGCATAAGGCCGTGGTTTACGTGCACACAGTAGAGTCTGTCGCCGATTGCCTTGAGGAGAAGGGCTGCAAGGACTGAGCTGTCCACTCCGCCTGAGAGGGCGAGGAGCACCTTCTTGTCGCCTACCTGCTGGCGGATGAGCTCCACCTGGTCAGCAACGAAGTTCTTCATATTCCAGTTTGCCTCTGCCTTGCAGGTGTCGAATACGAATGACTTGATAGCGTTCTTGATGGCTTCTTCGTCATTTCCGAACTGTGCAAGCTTTACTTCGCAGAGGGCCTTGTCGTGGCCTGCCGCCATTACCGGGATGCCAGCCTCGTATATTTCGGGGAGAACATCGATCGCGACTCCGTCGATTACATTGTTCGGACCACCATTGATGATGATACCTTTTACATTAGGAAGAGCCTTGAGCTCTTCAGCTGTGATATCGTGTGGGTGGATCTCACTGTACACACCCAATGCACGGATTGCTCTAGCAACCACAGTGTTTTCGTGGCTGCCGAGATCGAGAATTACGATCAGGTCCTGTTTCATATACTTATTAAATTATTTTTCGCACGCAAAAATAAAAAAGTGTTTTGAAAAATGTATAAAAAATCATAATTATATCTAATTTTGCAAATCTTTTTCGGCCGGGTTTTCCGGTCGAGTAGTGTTATGCTGTAAAAGATTGATTATTATGCAGGAAATCAGAAACATTGCGATCATCGCCCACGTCGACCACGGAAAGACTACCATCGTTGACAGGATGATCTACCAGGCTCGTCAGGCGAGGGAACAGGAGAAACTCGGAGAGCTTATTCTCGACAATAATGACCTTGAAAGAGAGAGAGGTATCACAATTCTCGCAAAGAATGTATCAGTTATATATAAAGGTGTAAAAATCAATGTAATCGACACTCCGGGCCATAGCGACTTCGGTGGAGAGGTGGAGCGTGTGCTCAATATGGCTGACGGTGTGATCCTTCTCGTGGATGCGTTCGAGGGATGTATGCCTCAGACACGTTTCGTGCTTCAGAAGGCCATCGAGATGGGCAAGAAGCCTGTCCTTGTGATCAACAAGGTGGACAAGCAGAACTGCCGACCTGACGAGGTGCAGGAGGAGGTGTTCGACCTGATGTTCTCTCTTGGAGCAACTGAGGACCAGCTTGATTTCCGCACAATCTACGGTAGCGCAAAGCAGGGTTGGATGTCATATGACTGGAAACAGCCTACAGAGGACATCACTGCGCTTCTTGACACTATCCTTGAGGAGATTCCTGCTCCACAGGTGATGGAAGGAACCCCTCAGATGCTTATCTCTTCACTTGAATATTCTCCTTATGTGGGACGTATCGCTGTCGGACGTGTGACAAGAGGCACGCTGCAGGCTGGAATGAACATCACTCTCTGCAAGAGATACGACATAATGCAGAAGCAGAAGATCAAGGAACTTATGATCTTCGACGGTCTCGGAAAGTCGAAGGTGGACTCTGTCCAGTGCGGTGACATCTGTGCTGTAGTGGGTCTGGAGGGCTTCGAGATCGGAGACACAGTGGCTGACTTCGAGAATCCGGAGGCGCTTCCTCCTATCGAAGTGGATGAGCCTACAATGAGTATGCTCTTCTGCATCAACAACTCCCCATTCTTCGGAAAAGAGGGTAAGTTCGTGACTTCAAGACACTTGAAGGAGCGTCTTGAGAAGGAACTTGAGAAGAACCTCGCACTTAGGGTGAAGCCGGGTCCTAATGCAGACTCATTTGTGGTGTACGGACGTGGTGTCCTCCATCTTTCTGTCCTTATCGAGACAATGCGCCGCGAGGGCTTCGAGCTTCAGGTGGGCCAGCCTAAGGTCCTTGACAAGATGATCGGCGGCCAGCGCTGTGAGCCTATCGAGAACCTTACAATCGATCTTCCTGAGGAGTTTGTAGGAAGAGCCATCGAGATGGTGACACGCCGTAAGGGTGCCCTCATCCAGATGGAAGGTAGGGGAGACAGGACTCATCTTGAGTTTGACATTCCTTCACGTGGACTTATGGGACTCAGAAGCAACCTCCTTACAGCCACTCAGGGCGAGGCCGTGGTGGCACACCGTCTGAAAGGCTACGAGCCGTACAAGGGTGACATCGAACGCCGTACCAACGGTTCACTCGTGTCTCTCGAGACAGGCGTTTCAGTGGCTTACTCTATGGACAAGCTCCAGGACAGAGGACGTTTCTTCATCGAGCCGGGTGTGGATATATACGAAGGTCAGGTAGTGGGTGAGCACACAAGAGAGCGCGACCTGAACATCAACATCTGCAAGACCAAGAAGCTTACAAATATGCGTGCGTCCGGAAGCGACGACAAGGTTATGCTTCCGCCACCTATCGTTTTCTCTCTCGAGGAGGCCCTCGAGTACATCCAGGAGGACGAACTCGTCGAGGTGACTCCAAAGTCGATGAGACTTAGGAAGATAATTCTCAACGAAATCGAGCGAAAAAGAAAAAGTTCGGATATAAATTGCTAATAATAAAAGTTTTTGTTACCTTTGCGGGCTCAAATCTATTTACGGGTCGTGATGGGTGAAGAATTTGTAATACCTTTAAATGGATTGTCTGCCGGAAAGAACGAGTTCCGATGGCAGGCCTCGAAGGAGTTCTTTGAGACGTTTGAAAACTCCGAAATCCTTGATGCACAGTTAGATGCGTCGGTTTCAGTGGAGAAGTCAGGCAGGTATATCGGTGTCGATTGTGAGGTTGTCGGAACGGTTACTGTCGAGTGTGACAGGTGCCTTGGTGACTTGAAGATGCCGGTGGATGAAGAGATCCTGCTGAGCGTGAAGTTCGGTGAGGAAGGCACATCCGAGGAGACTGACGACTCCGAAAGGGAAGTGATCTATCTTCCGCAGGATGACGCGGTGCTCGATATGAAGCAGATCATATATGACTATGTCTGCCTTTCACTTCCGATGCAGCGTTTCCACGCAGAAGGTGAGTGTGATCCGGATGCAATGAAGTATCTTACTGGAGAGGGCGCGGAGGAAGAAGACGTCAAGGAGGATTCATACAATCCTTTCGCAGCGCTGAAGGGAATGTTTTGAAAGAAGAATATTAATAATTAAAAATATAGTAAAATGGCACATCCAAAACACAGAGTCTCTAAGCAGAGACGTGACAAAAGAAGAACACACGACGTTGCTGTAGTTCCTACTCTCGCAACTTGTTCAAACTGCGGCGCAACTATTATGTACCACAGAGTATGCCCTGAGTGCGGCTACTACAGAGGTCGTCAGATCATCGAGAAGAAGGCTGAGTAATCAGTCTCCTTTTTTATCCGGCCCTGTAGTTCAACGGATAGAATGGAAGTTTCCTAAACTTTAGATAGCAGTTCGATTCTGCTCGGGGCTACGAAGCTCGCAAATCGCTAGTATTTAGTGGTTTGCGAGTTTTGCTTTTACGACACCTTGTGCCACCTTGGGTCCCCTTGTGCTACCTTAGCAAAGAATCCTGCGATTTTTGTCAAGGTGTGCCGGTTTTGTGATGTTTGGTGTGATTTCCGGGGGACCTTGACGAATAATCGGCCATTTCTTTGTCAAGGTGTGTGGGCGTACGGTACTCCGTATGCCCTGTGGCTTGCTTTCATATGTCCGTGACACACCTTTTTTCTTAGCCAAGTCCATATATCCCAAATATTTATTATCTTTGTATGTTTTACCAATACTAAAAATTGAAGATATGAAGAAAGTAATTGCTACTCCTGATGCACCTAAGGCTGTGGGCCCGTATTCACAGGCTATCGAGGTTAACGGAACACTCTACATTTCAGGTCAGATCCCTGTAAATCCTGCTGACGGAAAGGTTCAGGAGGACATCGTTGCTGCAGCACATCAGTCGCTCAAGAACATCGGTGCTATCCTCAAGGAGGCTGGTATGACTTATGACAATGTGGTGAAGACTACTGTTCTTCTCGCTGACATCGCTGACTTCAAGGCAGTTAACGAGGTTTACGCTGAGTACTTCACAGGTGACAAGCCTGCAAGAGCTTGCTATCAGGCTGCTGCCCTTCCGCTTGGCGTGAAGGTGGAGATCGAGGCTATTGCTGTAAAATAGTCATAGGCTCTGAATGAGCAGAAGATCCATCATAATCTGTCTGGCCGTACTGGCCGTTATGATTGTGGGAGTCGGTGTTGCTGTCGCCGTGTTGTATTCCGGTGTTGACAGCGCGCAGACCCGCAAAGGAAGTTTCGTGCCGGATCAGGAGCGTTATCTGCTCCTGCCGGCCGTTCCTGCGGACGCTGCGCTTGTAGCCTGTCTCTCAGATGTGGAAGATGCCGTGAACGGACCCCTCCGCGGATTCCGTTTCCCGGATGCCCTTGCCGCAGAACTCGCTGCAGGCTCTTTCCCGTCTTTCTCTTCGGCCTCAATGGTCGTCTCCCTTCATTATGGCGGCAAGATGAATCCGCTGTATGTCTTTGATGCCGGCCAGGCGGCTTCGGAGCCATCCGAAGATGCTTCGGCCCTGATGTCTTTTGCCACTGCCCAGGGTCTGTGCGCGCAGTTTGTGGACTGTTCCAAGGCTTCAGACGGCACTCGTTCCATCGCGAAACATTCTGTAGTGCTTGTCTCTGACACAGAGACACTTGTGAAGTCTGCAACCAGACATCTCGCAGAACCTATTTCAGTTATGTATGCCGGAGGATTTGCCGATGCATCTCAGTTGGCAGGTGGCAAGGATCTGGTGTTCATAGCAAATCATAGTGCAAAGACGCTTATGCCTGTGGCATTGGCAAAGGCGCGTTCCAACATCAGCAGTCCTTTCATTGCAAATCTTGCCCAGTGGACTGTAATCGAAATCGAAAAAACAGATGCGACCGGTGCATATGCTGCCATCTCATCAGTCTATGACCAGGACGCTTCAGACTATATGACTGTGCTGGAGAAGTCCCAGCCAGCAGTCTCGAAACTTTCGCAGATCCTGCCTTCTTTTGCAGTGTCTGCCATCTCTCTTCCTATGAAGAGCGCAGAGCCATATATCGACGCCTATCAGTCATTTATGGACTCAAAGCAGTCCCTTCAGAGCTATCGCAAGAAGCAGCGAGACCTGACCGCAAGAGCAGGCCTGTCTCCGGAGGATTTTGTCAAGAGATTGGACATCAAGGAGATGGCTAAAGCTTCGTTCCTTCTTGGAAAGTCGCTTGCCGAGGTCAACCTGATGAGGATAGGAAAGGAGGACACCCTTATATTCGTAGGCACTGAGAACAAATCATTCAAGCATTATGTCCCTGCGACCCACGCGTGGCCGTATGCTTCGTTCGCCGCTTCAGTCTTCGGCGACATCTTCCAGCTCAAGGACGAGTCCTGCTTTACATATATCAACGGATGGATCATCTCAGGAAGTATGGCGGCCGTTGAAATGTACGTAAAGGACAAGGTCCTCGACTACAATCTTACCGAATATATGGCGAATGCCGGTCAGAAGGATCTTCTCGCGAGCGAAGCTTCGCTGGTCGCATATTTCTCCCTCGGAGAGTATCCTGCAGGACATAAGGATATATTTACGAACCCTGTTGCAGAGGCTTTGAAGCCTCTTTATCAGGGATGTGACTACTGCCCTGCGGTGCTTGCTGTTTCAAAGGGTAAGGACGGCCTGACAGGACGTCTCAGGATTCCGCGTCTTGAGATGATGAAGTCGAAAGCTCCTCAGGTAGAGAGAGATACGACTGTTGTGATCCCTCAGGGACCGTTCAAGGTAAAGAACTGCGCTACAGGCAGGACCAACCTTCTGTATCAGAACGAGCACGGCGCGATCTGCCTCAAGGAAGAGGATGGAAAGGGACTTTGGGGAGTGCCTTTCAAGGAGAAGATGTGCGGAGCAGTCGGGGAAGTTGATTATTATGCCAACGGCAAGATACAGTTCGTGTTCGCCGCAGGCAGCAAGGTATATATCATAGACCGTCTGGGAAACTATGTGAACGGTTTCCCTATCGATTTGGGCAAGGAGATTCTTCTCGGACCTGACGTCTATGACTTCAACAAGAAGAAAGCATATAATATAATGGTCCTTCACAAGGACTTTACCGTCGATATGTACAACCTCAAGGGTAAGAAACCTGATTCCTGGAAGGGAATTGTGGCTCCTGAGAGGATAAAGGAGCTCCCTGAGCCTCTGAAAGTGGGTGGCAGCACCTACTGGGTGGTCAGGACTTCTATCCAGACGCTGATATATCCGTTCTACGGCGGCAGCCCGCTGACTACCTTCACCGGCGACAAGATGGTTCTTCCAAAGAGCGAGGTGACGGTGGTGGACGGAACTTCAGTGAGTGTGGAGTGCTATGACGGACAGAAACGCACAGTAGTGCTTAAATAAAAGTGTACTTAAGAAAACGTCGTACTTTAACTGAACCTGACGTTTAGATTTTAACTTAGAATCATTATGGAATTTACATCAGTTAACAAGATCTTTCAGGAATCTTTCAAGAAGAACTGGGACAGACCTGCGATCTCCAACTATCAGGGAGTGACCCTTCACTACCGCGATGTTGCAAGAAGAGTCGCAAAGATGCACATTATGTTTGAAGAGTGCGGTCTCGAAAGAGGAGACAAGGTGGCTTTGTGTTCAAGAAACCAGGCAAACTGGGCTGTGGCATTTCTCTCGGCTCTCACCTATGGAGCCGTTCCGGTGCCACTTCTTCACGAATTCAAGTCAAGTAACATACACCATCTTGTAAATCACTCCGAGGCAAAGATCCTCTTTGTAGATGACATCATCTGGGAAGGACTTTCAGAGAGTGAAATGCCTGATGTACAGGCTATCATCCAAGTAAACACATTCAAGCTGCTTTACGCAAGGGATGAGAAGATCGTCAACACAAAAGAGCACCTGAACGAACTGTTCGGAAGAAGGTATCCTGAAGAATTTACCCAGAACGATCTCAATTACTATGAAGATTCGGCTGAGGAGCTTGCGGTCATCAACTACACTTCGGGTACATCAGGATTCTCTAAGGGCGTTATGATCCCTTACCGTGCCATCAAGTCAAACCTTGAGTTCGGCCAGAAGGTTCTTCCAGGCCTTGACAACACGAAGAGCGTTGTCTCTATGCTCCCTTCCGCACATATGTACGGACTTATGTTCGAGCTTCTTTATGAACTCTCTGTAGGTGCACACGTGCATTTCCTTTCAAGAGTTCCGAGCCCTAAGATCATTATGCAGGCCCTTGCAGAGGTGAAGCCTTATGTCGTGATTGCAGTTCCTCTGGTGATTGAGAAGATCTACAAGAGCAAGGTGAAGCCGGTTCTTGAGAAAGAAGGAATCAAGTTCCTGATGAAGCTCCCTGGCCTTAACCAGGTGGTGATGAACAAGATCAGGACTGAGCTTATAAATGCCTTCGGCGGTGAATTCTATGAGGTTATCGTAGGTGGAGCCGCATTCAACAAGGAGGTAGAGTCGTTCTTCAAGCGGATAGGATTCCCTATCACAGTGGGTTATGGAATGACCGAGTGTGCCCCTATCATCACTTACGATGACTGGGCAGTGGAGAAACTCTACTCTTGCGGAAAGACAGTTCCTAATATGGAGATTATGATCGCTTCACCAGATCCGCAGAACATCCCCGGTGAGATTCGCGTCAAGGGTGCAAATGTGTTCCTCGGCTATTTCAAGAATGAAGAGGCTACTAAGGAAGTCTTCACCGAGGACGGCTGGTTCCGCACAGGTGATATGGGTGTGATCGACCAGGACGGTTGCCTCTTTATCAAGGGTCGTTCGAAGTGTATGATCCTCGGTCCAAGCGGACAGAACATCTATCCTGAAGAGGTGGAGGTGGTTATCAACAGCCAGCCATATGTGGTTGACTCACTCGTGGTTGAGGATAACGGAGGCCTTACAGCCCTCATCTATCCTGACTTCCCTCAGGGCCTCAAGGAAGGTATGAACCAGAAGGCGTTCGCTTCATTCGTCGAGAATATGCTTCCGGAACTGAATAAGGAACTTCCGAATTATGCACGCCTCAAGAAAATCGTGGTGATGACCGAGGACTTCGAAAGGACTCCTAAGAAGAGCATCAAGAGATACCTTTATCAGAGAAGCTAAACACTTTTAAACACTCCCCGAAATGGAAAAGTTTGATCAGAGTTACATAGAGATGGCAGGCGTATGGGCCCGCAACTCCTATTGCAAGCGCCGTCAGGTGGGCGCACTTCTTGTCAAGGACAGGATGATCATCTCGGACGGCTACAACGGCACTCCTGCAGGATTCGAGAATGTCTGCGAGGACGAGAACGGAGTCACAAAGCCTTATGTCCTTCACGCTGAAGCAAATGCCATCACAAAGGTCGCAAAGTCAGGAAACAACAGCAAGGATGCAACCTTGTACGTTACTGCAGCACCTTGTGTGGAATGTGCGAAACTGATCATTCAGGCCGGCATAAAAAGGGTAGTGTACAGAGATGCCTACCGTCTGACGGATGGTGTGGACCTTCTTCGTAAGGCCGGTGTGGAAGTCGAACAGGTAGATTAGACTATGAGAAGATTTGACAATACAGTAGCAGTGGCACTCCTTGGAATCCTCCTGGGAGTGCTTGCTACACTTACAGTGAACAAGGGGATTGAGTCCAAAAAGAAGTTCGACGGCGACTACAACCGCTGGAGAAAACTGAACCTCATCCTTCAGGAGGTGGAGAAGAACTATGTGGACACCATCAAGATGAAGGCAATGACAGACGCAGCTGTGACTGCTGCGCTGGCCGAGCTGGATCCGCACTCGGTCTATCTCCCGCCAGTGGAACTTACTGAATCAGAGGAGGAACTCTCGGGTAATTTTGAGGGTATCGGTATTACATTCAATGTCCCGAACGACACAGCTGTCGTACTTAGTCCCGTGCAGGGTGGACCTTCTGAAAAGGCCGGTCTGCTTCAGGGAGACAGAATCATCAAGGTAGATGACCGTACGATTGCCGGCAACAAGACACCTCAGGACAGTATGATCAGACTTATGAAAGGTCCTAAGGGCACAAAAGTCAAGATTACAGTAAACCGTGACGGAGTCCTCATCCCGTTCGATATCGTGCGTGACAAGATTCCTGTGCACTGCATTGATGCAGCGTTTATGATTGATGAAACTACAGGCTACATCAAACTTTCCAAGTTCACCAGAACCACTTATAAGGAGTTTACTGAGGCTGCTGGCAAGCTGATGGAGCAGGGAATGAAACGCCTTATCTTCGACCTTAGAGACAACACAGGAGGCTACTTTGACCAATCTTGGAGACTTGCCAACGAATTCCTCGGAAGAGGTCAGCTTGTCGTCTATATGGAAGGACGCAACCGCCCTCGTGATGAGTTCGACGCAGACGGAAGGGGAAAACTTCAGGATATAGAATTGTCAGTGCTCATCAACGAAGGCAGCGCTTCATCAAGCGAAATCTTCGCCGGTGCAATACAGGACAATGACAGGGGAGTCATTGTCGGCCGCCGTTCATTCGGCAAAGGCCTCGTTCAGGAGCCGGTGAACTTCACCGATGGATCAGGAATCCGAATTACTGTAGCAAGATTCTACACTCCTTCCGGACGCTGCATCCAGAAGCCATATGACGGGAATTACGATTACGACATCTATGAAAGATATGCTCACGGTGAGATGACCTCGGCAGACAGTATGAAGATCGACACCTCATCTGTCTACTACACCCTCAAAGGTCGTCACGTGTACGGCGGTGGAGGAATCATACCTGACATATTCGTGCCGATGGACACAACCAAAGCTACAGACTTCTATATAAATTGCAACCGGAAGGCAACATCAGTCAGGTTTGCTCAGACTATGTTCGACAAGTACCGTGGGGCCTTGTCCTCAATAAATGATTTTGCTGTGCTTGACACTTATCTTGATGACATTGACCTGGCCTCACAATTCCTTGATTATGCCGCAAGGGTAGATGGAATCAAGCCGGAGAAAGGAGAATGGGAGAAGTCGGCGGAATATATGATGCCGCAGCTCAAGGCCCTCGTCGGCCGCTTCTCGAAGCTCGGCGACGAAGCCTTCCACCGCTATTACATCCCGATAGATGACGCGATCCAGTCGGCGCTTAAAAACCCGAGTGTCATAGATTGACAGGATTTTCAGGATCGACTAAGGCTAAATCCTCCCTCACCTGGCCATCGCCAGAATCTTCGGATTCATCGAATGGCACGATAGCATATGCAGTGGAGCATCCGACCACTCAAAACAAGTCGTGCGAGCTCGGCCTAAAGACTCGCCCATCCTGCCTCCAGACACTACATAGTGACTTTTACAGGAGATTGCTAATATAAATCCAGCATTCTTGGCAGAAATTATAAGAATGATATTCATCTATATCCTTGATACTCAACAAGATAGGCAAAATGCCTGCTGTCGGGATGCAGCAGGCATAAGATGCAAGTGATTGAGCCTTATGGGGTTGCGGAGCATAAACTTCGCTGGGTCCAAGCCTTGGGATACACGAAGGTGACATATATTCAAATTATTTCATAAGATTTCACTCGTATTCCATTTATATTGAGTAACTTTGGGTTTCAGGATTGATTGTGTCTCCATCAAATTGTTCCCGCCTATGAAAACACTTCTCAGATGTCTTGCTGCGCTTTCATTCGTGGCTGTTTTCTGTTCTTGCATTCAGGAAGAACGTTCGCCGGAAGAATTCCTTGTCCCTTCGCTTGCGAAGGTGGATTGTTCCGAGTCGACTTTCAAGTTGAGCTCTTCCGTGCCGTCCGGTTCGGAGACACTGATCTATGACTGTGGTTTCTATCTTGGAACTTCAAAGGAGATGGCGGATGCGCGCCAGCTGGAAGGGAAACTCACTGCAAATACATTCAGGGCAGATCTTCCGCAGCGTGCCTATGGTACGACTTATTATGTCAGTGCCTATGTCACTAACGGACGAGAGACAGAGATTCGGTCGGATGTAGCAAGCTTTGCGCTTCAGGAGCTGGAGGAATATGTGGAATTTGCAGCTCCGGCTATGTCTTCATATGATATGGCATCAAAGCAGATGGAAATCACCGTCGGCACGGAGGTCTATGCTGGAGTGCAGGTAAGTGAAGTGGGCGTGTATTGTTCTGAGGATGAATCGCAGATCCTCAGCGGACAGCAGCAGGTGGGAACACTGCAGGCTGAGGGCAAGTTCGGTGTGGTGTTGGAAAATATCGTTGACGACGTCAAATATTATATACGTCCGTACATCAAGGATGGTGATTATACGGCATATGGACCGACTACGGACTTTCTGGTGCCGGCAATTCCGGTGGTGCAGACCTTCGACGCAGAGGATGTGACCTCGGAGAGTGCCGTACTTTCGGCACAGGTGCAGAAGGGAGCGGACATCCAGGAGAGGGGATTTGTGTGGATGAAGGGCGAGGGAAGTCCGTCGGATATGACGCAGAGGGTTGTAGCAGAAGGAGATATAGGGGAATATACAGTTGAACTGACAGGCCTTGAGGCAAAGGTAACCTATTCATATGCTGCATATGTGATCAATCCTACGGGTACCTACTACGGTGCTGTCAAGTCCTTTACGACTGCACTCGGTATGCCTGTAGTTTCATCGGCTGTGGTATCCTCAGTCGCTTCCACATCAGCGAAATTCTCGAGTACGGTCAAGAGCCACGGTGGAGAGACCGTTTCAGAAGTAGGCTTCTACTACAGTACCGATCCTCAGGTGCCGGTGGAGACTGCTTTGAAGGTGAATCAGCCATATTCAAAGGACTCATTCTCAGCGGATGTCACTGACCTTCAGGTAAACACGAAGTACTACGTGAAGTCATATGCGAGAAACTCGGTAGGAACCGCCTATAGCGACATTGCTGACTTCAGCACGGCCGTTTCAAGACCGTCTGTAAAGACTGTAGATTTCTCTGATGTGACCTCCACAAGCGCGATTCTTTACGGCGCTGTAGTCTCAGATAATGGTTCCCAGGTTACCGAGAGGGGATTTGTATGGCTCCAGGGTGATTCGACTCCGACTGTGGAGTCTTCTCATAAACTCAGGGCAGATGGTGATATGGGAGAGTATTCTGCTGAACTCACAGGCCTGGATCCGAATAAGAAGTACTCTTTCCGCGCCTATGCAACCAACTCGAAAGGCACAGCCTACGGTGAACTGATGATGTTCACTACAGTTGCCGGCCTCCCGACCCTTTCTGTCACCAGCATATCCAACATCACAGTGGGCTCGGCAAAGCTCTCTTGCGCAGTCACAAGCCACGGAGGTTCTACTGTCACTGAGGTGGGATTCTACTACAGCACTTCCGAGTCAGTGGATGCTTCATCGATGAAGGTGAGCACCCCATACAGTACAGACAACTTCAGTCTCGATGTAAGAGACCTCGAAGTGGGCACACAGTACTATGTCAGGGCATTTGCAAAGAATGGTACAGGAGAATATATGAACGATGTGGCTACATTCAAGACTATATCATCTTCTCCGACTGTAATCACAACCGAGGCATCTGAGATCACACCTTCAAGTGCATTGCTCTCCGGAGAAGTCGTGACTTGCAATGGCGAACCTGTCACCGACAGGGGCTTCCTCTGGAAGAAGGGTACCGGTACGCCGACCACCTCAAACGAGAAACTGGCGGTACTTGGCGGAGAAGGCGCATTCTCAGTGACTCTTTATGACCTTGATCCGAAGCAGATTTACTCATACAGGGCCTATGCGGTCAATTCATTAGGCACATCATACGGCGAGACAATAACCTTTACAACGGCAGTCGGTGTCCCTGTTGTAGAGTTCGTCAGCCAGTCAAGATTGAACAACAGCTCTGTCCTCATCTACGGAAAAGTACTCAGCAACGGAGGTGAGGCCATATCTAAAGTGGGATTCCTGTACGGAACCTCATCTGATCTTGACCCGTCAACAGCAGACAAGGTAACTGCAGATTACGAAGGTGATTCATTCTCGTTCAGACTGAATGACCTGACTGTTGACACAGAGTACTTTGTGCAGCCGTTTGCAACCAACTCAGCCGGAACCGGCTATGGACAGGTCAGTTCGTTTAAGACATATGCACAGTCGACTGATGCAATAAATCTCGCGGCTGAAGGAACAGCCAACAGCTACATAATCAGTGAGTTCGGTTCATATAGTTTCCCTGCTGTGAAGGGAAACAGCAGCGAGGCCATCGACTCTCTCGACACCGTCGAGGTGCTTTGGGAGTCGTTCGGAACAGCCGAAAAGCCGACAGCCGGAGCTCTTCTCGAAGGGGCATTCCTTGAGGATAACACCGTATATATAAGCACAGCCGCAAATTACCGCGAAGGAAATGCCGTCGTTGCCGCAAAGGCAGTCGATGGACGCATCCTGTGGTCTTGGCATATATGGCTGACAGACCAGCCGGCCGAACACGACTATCCGAACAATGCCGGTACTTTGATGGACCGTAATCTCGGTGCCACTTCTGCAACCCCTGGTGATGTTGCAGCTCTAGGCCTTATGTACCAGTGGGGACGCAAGGATCCGTTCCTTGGAGCCAGTGCGATCATAACAACATACTACAAGGCGGAATCTACTCTTGATTGGCCGGAGGCAGTGCAACCGAAAACAGGTGTTGAGCCGGAGTACACTGTCAAGTATCCGACAACCTTCTTCCTGCAGGATACATACTTGAGCGGTAATTGGATGAAAACGAATGACAACAACCTGTGGAGTTCGGAAAAAACAAAGTACGATCCTTGTCCTCCGGGATGGCGTGTTCCTGACGGTGGCGAAGGCAAGGACTTCTGGCAGACAGCAGGTACCTCAGTCCAATACGATGGCTCTAATTACGGAATGAGTTTTATAGGCTATGACTTCACTGCGTGGTATCCTGCCACCGGATGGCTTGAGAAGGAAGACTTTGACCTTGTCAATGCGGGAGATCGAGGCAACTTATGGACATTGGCTCCTGAAGGTACTGAAGCCAGATTTATGATGTTCTACCCAAGCGGAACCATAAATCCGGTCCATTCCTATGAATGTAAGGCAGACGGATTCCCAGTCCGCTGCCAGAAGGAAGGCACAGGCGGCGGAAACGGATCTGGCTCAGGTGATGTCGAGGAACCTCGTCCGGAAGGCGATGGAGAATTCTATATCACAGGATCTTTCAATGGTTGGAAGACAGGAGACCCGGTCTATCGTCTTACCGTCAAGGGAGAGTGGGAAGTGTATGAAAGATTCCTTTCCAGCGGTGGGGAACTCAAGTTCTGCGGAGCGGATTGGAGCGACGGCCGCGACCGTGGCGGCAAATGGGTTGGCGTGAATCAGGCTATGGCCTTGCAGGCCGGAGGAGCTAACATAAGCGTCCCTGCCGGAACTTACGACATATACATAGACTCAGAAGGCACCGTCGCCTACTTTATGCAGCCGGGCCAGGTCCCTGGAACTGATGATGAACAGGACGATTCGTATGAGCACGACTTTCCGACAGACAATGCGATAAATCTGGCCGATGCAGGTACAGCAAACTGCTACATAGTGTCGCAGGCTGGTACCTACAGCTTCCCGGCATATAAAGGAAATAGCTGGGATTCAGTGGGTTCGGTAGCGAAAGTGGAAGTACTTTGGGAGTCGTTCGGTTCGAATTCGGAACCAGATAAGGGTGACCTTATCAAAGGTGTTTCATATCAGACAGACTTGTGGGGAGATACCAAGATATATTTCAAGACCTCCGACCTTGTGTACTATTCGAGTGGAAATGCAGTTATTGCAGCCAAAGATGCCTCAGGGGAAATTCTCTGGTCTTGGCATATATGGCTGACAGGCCAGCCGGGGGAACAGGAGTATGCAAATAATGCAGGTACGATGATGGACAGGAATCTCGGGGCGACCTGGGGTGGTGGCGGGGATGATTCGCTTGGCCTGCTCTATCAGTGGGGCCGCAAGGATCCATTCCTTGGCTCGTCCTCGAGGTTTTATGCAGCGGAAGCGCTGTCTACGATTGAATGGCCTTCCTCAGTCCCTTCCGGCTATGATACCGGTACCATTGAATACGCAGTGCAACATCCGACAACCTTCATCTCGATGGGATCATACAATCAGGATTGGTTATATACAGGCTCGTCCAATGTGGATTACACAAGATGGCAGTCGAATAAGACAATATATGATCCGTGTCCTGCTGGCTGGCGTGTGCCTGATGGCGGCCCTGACGGAGTCTGGGCAAAGGCTGGTATAACCTTAGACGGCAACTATGATGCGGTCGACTGCGGAATGACCTTTGAGAACAATGGCATGGAGTTGTGGTATCCGGCAGCCGGCGACCGTTTTTGTTCAAGCGGAGTGCTTGAGAGTGTGAACAGCTATGGCAACTACTGGTCTGTAACTCCGGAAGGCAGTGGGGTCTATCGTTTCAGTTTCAATAATTCGGGAATGCAGAATCCAAACTCCGACAACTATCCTGCCTGGGGCTTCTCAGTCCGCTGCTTCAAGGAAGGCTCCGGAGGTTCCGGAACTGGAGGCTCGGACCCGGTTATAGAGGATGGCACGATAACAAATCCTTACAAGGTGACGATAGAAGAGTTCCTCAACTCGTCTGAAAGCAATGACATATGGTATGAACTCACTGGAAAAATCGTCAGTATAACAAGTAATGATTATGGCAATTTCACTATAAAGGATGCGACAGGGGAAGTATATATATATGGTATGACTTCGCAATTTTCTGGCTCAAATGACAAGTCGTTCTTACAGCTTGGCCTAAAGGTTGGTGACGTCGTGACGCTCGCAACCACCCGCACCTCATACAACGGTACGCCTCAGGGCGGAGGCCCGGCTTTTTATATAAGTCATATAGAAGGAACCACCCATTAATGGGTATTAAAAATATTTAAAAGTTCTTTGAAAGTATTGATAATCGGATAGATAAGCATTATTTATCGGCGTGACGATTTCAGCACATATTCTAATTTTGCGGCCTTAATATGCCGTGAAAATATGAATAAAGGT
>JAFVOX010000018.1:0-72283 GCA_017505605.1 Bacteroidales bacterium | reverse complement strand
GTTCATCAATGGTTTCCAGATGTATGTCGTCAGGAACGATTTGTCTATGCCGAGTTCTGCAATTCAGAGCGAAGATGGACTAACCGATTTGTGTTGTGGCTAAAAGAGCTTAAACTGGAAACAGATTACGGCAGGAAGACTTTGGATTTGCTGATTGCACAATGCGAAGATCTGAGAGCACAGCAGTTGAATATGATGAAAGAGCTAGAGCGTTATCTAAACATCTCGCATCATTTGTTGAATTAATACCAATGTGCTATTCAAGTGGAGAACACGATGGGACAGATATCCTTTCTCCACTGCGTCGTGAAAGAGTCCGATGTACTATTAATGGTTTTGAGGTCACTATGATCGATTGCAAGGTTGCATTGTTTGCCTCATCAGAAAGGGTTGAACTGACCGGCAAGTCAATGCTATTTGCAGACCATTATGTCCAGGATCATATTGTCGGTGTTCTGCATTCCTACTGATCCGATACGGCCGAGGTTCTGGACTGTCTTTTCGATGTCTTTCTCGATGATTCCGTCGTGCTCTGAAATGCATATGCCTTCGCGGGCAAGAACGGCCGACTGAAGGGCGCTTGAGACTCCTGAAGCCACTTTCATTGCACAGCCGACCTTTGCACCGTCACAGACCATTCCTGTGATGTTTCCGATCATATTCTTGATTGCTGCGCAGATCTGTTCGTAGTCACCGCCACGCAGGTAGACAAGGCCGCAGGCCGAGCCTGTAGAGGCGATTACGCAGCCGCACAGGGCGGACAGCTTGCCAAGGTAGCCTTTGATGTGAATCGCTATGAGATGGCTGAGTACAAGTGCTCTTGCAAGTTCCTCGTCGCTGGTGCCATAGCGCAGTGAGTATGCGATGACAGGCATTGTTACAGTAATACCCTGGTTGCCGCTGCCGGAGTTGCTCATTGCAGCAAGTGTGCAGCCCGCCATCCTGGCGTCTGAGGCTGCTGCTGTAAGAGACATCGCATAGCAGAGGAAGTCACCTCCGAATACCTCCCTGTTCTCGTTCAAGGCAATTGCATAGCCCACTTTGAGGCCATATGTGCCTTTGAGGCCTTCCTGTGCCAGTGCAAGGTTGAGCGTGCGTGACTCGAGTATGAACTCGATGTCCTCATAGGCCACTGTCGAAGCGAATTCGTATATCTCTTTTACTGTGAGCTTGTAGTCGAGGGTGCTCTTGGACTCCTTCACCTCTCCGTCGGCCTTCTTCTGCGAGGATGACAGCAACTGTCCGTCGAATGAAGTCTCCACAATGTTGTCGTGGTCGCCTGCAATTACAGCACTGGCCTTGTGGCCGTCAGACAGAACGCTTGCCTTGACATAGAGCTTCAGGTCGGTTTCTGCCAGACCGATCTTGACAGCGTCCTCTTCAACCATCTTCTTGGCCTGGCCGATCGATACCGGATCAAGGTCGCTGAGCACTTCCAGACCATACCTTGATTTGCCGCATACTGCTCCCAGGGCAGAAGCGATGTGAAGACCGACCATTCCGGTGCCCGGGATTCCGACTCCCATTCCGTTCTTAAGGATGTTTCCGCTGACTTCGATGTCAAGGGTGTAGTCTTCCTGCATTCTCCAGTCAGAGCCGGTGTAATCGCATTTCTCTTCGATGATTTCCATCGCTTTTGCAACGGCGAGCGCCACTGCAATCGGCTCGGTACATCCCAGAGCCGGCTTTACTTCTTTACGGATCAGTTCGATGATCTCTGCCTGTCTTGCGGTCATTTGTTGAAAAAATCTAAGGTTATAGAAATAATGTTGTCAATGCTTTTCTTCTCTTTCAGGGTCTCGATAGGAAAGCCCAGGCACACAGTCCTGTAGCCTGTTCCTTCGTAGCATATTCCTGCTGACAGTCTGGTGTCCTTGTAGTACAGGAAGGTGCTTCCTTTCCTTGATGCCGGGGCAATCGCATCAGGAGCCTCCACGCTGTAGCATACGGAATTGATGGTGTTATGGAAACTGCCGGCCTCATCCTCTGCAGTTCCGGCACGCGAGCTTTCTTCAAACATCACCTCGCCTGTTCTTGATCCATAGTTCCTTGTCCACTTGTAGCCGAGTACCTCACGCGCGAATTTCTTGCTTGAGTCGCGGAATGCCTTTTCAAATGTGACAGGATAGACCTCGTCCCAGATGTCTGTGGCAATGTGTGCGCCGCTCACGAGGATGTTTCCTCCGGCCTGTGCAAAGGCAGTCAATGCCTGCTGGATATCTTCTGTAAATACGGTAAATCTCTGCGCTTCTCCAGCCTGATTTACGGTAGTTACCTGCTTGCCGCAGATGATGTCGGCACTCCAGGCCGCCTGCCTGAAGGTCGAGTCTGCTGCGAAGGCTTCATTGCTGCAAGAGTAGAAGGCGTATCCGGCCTTGAGTATCGACTTTCCGTGTACATATGGATAGTCAAAGGTGTTTCCTGCCACGACCTTTCCTGCATAGTCTGAGTACGACGCGCCGAATCCCGGATTGTCATTTGTGATGAACTCGAACGAGCGTCTGTTCTGGTACATCTCTCCTATATAGGTGATGTCGTATATATGCGGAACGCCGCTGTCAAGCGAATTGTCGAATCCGGCATATTCCGGAGTGTCGAAGAACGCCGGTGCGCTGACTCTGTCGAAGTTGTTGACTATGAGTACCTTCTGCTCGGTGCTGCCTTTCTTCGGCATACCTATGCTGACTGTCTCTGACGGGAAGCTGCGACCTCCGTCGTTATATGCCTCGATCCTGAAGCTGTAAATATGTCCGGGTTCGATGCCGACTCTGAATGAGAGTGTTCCGTCCTCGGCTGCGGTAGGTATGACGGTGGTGCAGCAATCGAAGGCTCCCTCGTCCTTTCGGGTATATAATATATATCCCTCCGCTGACGCTGTCGGTTCAAGAGGGTCCTCGACCGCCTTCCAGCTTATCACCGCCTCACGGTCGGACGCGAAGGCAACTCCCATATTGTCGACGGGCAGCGGCTGTACCTCATAAGGCACGCCGTACCTGTTCGAAAGGTATTTGAGCATACCCTTATATATGGCTCTGCTGACTGTGAAACGGAAGCCCGGATCAAGACCGTACTTCATATCCGCGAAATTCTGGTGCGACAGAAGTTCGAGGAGCATAGACGGTGATGACGGTGTGCGGGATTCGCGATAGCCTCTGTCCCAGACACATCTGCGGCTCCACTGAGGGTCGAATGTGCTGCATATGTCGTGTACTATCTGGCTTTGCACGAGGTCGGCATACTCACGGCTGGTCATACGGTTTTCATTGTTGGGAAGTTTCTCCCTGTTCTCTGATTTGAGGGTGTAGATGGCGAGCGTGCCGACAATGGAGTCGTTCGGAGTCACTCCGGCATCAGAGTGAAAGCCTAAAGTAAGGTCTACAGGGATTCCTTTGCCTCCTGTCTTGTCTGGATTCATATCCGAACCTCGGCTTATCCACTCCACCCAGTCTCCGCGTGACATATAGTCGTCTGCGTAGTCATCCTTGGATTCATTCGGTGTGAATATGTCTTCTGCTGCGCCGGCCCACTGCAGCCAGTATCTTGCTCCTTCGGCCGATCTCGGCATTCCAGACACAACAGGCTCGTCCTTGGATCCTCTCTTCGCTCTTGCTATATTTCCCATTCCACCTCCGAAGCGTACGGCGTCAGCCGTTATGACGCTGCCCTTTTCGTGGAAATAGCCCTGAGGCGTACTGTTATCCAATGTGACATATCCTTCCTGGCCTTTAGCGAACTCGAATGTTCCGAGGTAGATCCAAGTGCCTCCGCCGATGGTCTGGTTCACTACGAACTCGCTTTCTCCACCGAGGTGATGGACTGTGTAATGAGCGGCTTTTGTGCTTTCAGGCAGAGATTTGTAGGAGATGTGGACTGCATATCTTCCTCTTTCCGGGATGGACGGTCTCCACTCGACAGAAGCGGTTGATCTGGAGTCCTTTGCACAGTCTGCCTTGCGTGCGGTTCCGGTGACAAAAGGATTCTCCACCCCTGTGTATATTTCCTTCTTGGCAGCGAAACCTGTTCCTGCATCTGTCCATCTGCCTTTTTCATAGTACTCCGCCACTCCGTATCTGCGGTGCGAGGCGTCCTGGTCTGCAATGACTTCGTTTGTCTGTATGTCCCTTTCTCGAGGCATCAGTACATAGGCGCCGGCATTTTCAAGCATAGGCACGAGGTAGGGAAGGACGTAGCCTTGGGTGTACATATCCTCGACGGTCTGAAACAGGCACGGCCTCTGCCATTCCCACTCGCCGTTATTTTGGTTGAAGTACCTTCCGTGACTTTGCCATACTGCTATATTGCGTCCTGTGAGGCCCTTTGTGTACTGGTCTTCTGAAAGTCTTGTTACCAGCGGATGAGGTCTGGAAGGATTCTCTATTCTTCCTTTTGTTTCGTCCGGCGTTCCGTCAAAACCGAGCTCGGGTGTGGTGAGACGTTCAAATGCGACCCTGTTGCTGTAGATCACACCGATTCCGTAATTCCTGTATTTTTCAGGGAATCTCTTCTTGAGTTCCTTTCTGAACCATTCCGGCTCACCTTCCCTCCAGGGATAGTCTCCCAGAGAGTTTGTGAAATAGAAGTCAAGGTTGTCCTTTCTCTTCATCACATTCTTGAGCTGAAGGCTGCCTTTTACGTCGCGATTCTTCTTGAGCATAACGTCAAGGGAGTCGCAGACCGGCTTGAAGTCCTTCAGAATAGAGTTCTGTGATGAGGCTGCAATCGAGAATGTCATTGCAGCGAGTATAGTGAGGATTATTCTTTTCATTTGTCAAGTCTGTGTCGGGCAAGAATAAGTATTAGGGTTATGATTGCTCCAGCCGCCATTCCGGCGATGTTGGCATAGAAGTCCTTGATGTCATAATTCCTTCCTGCTGCAATCTGTAGGCGCTCCACACCCATTGCCATTGCGGCTCCGACTGCGATGATTGCGGCCAATGCGATGAGATGGATGCTCACACCCTTTCTGTCAGGGCGGAATGATATATATGCAAGGATAGGGTAGGGAAGGAACATTATGAAATGAATGACCTTGTCTGTCGGTATTCCGAATATGAACTGTTGCAGGACAGGGATGCTGCCGGGCTTTAGAAAGCAAAGATAGGCCACTGCCGCAAGGTAAAATGCGAACAGCAGTATTGCCATATGCCTTCTTTTAAGCGCTTTCATCTCTACAGTGCCTGCATATCGTTAAGTTTCTTGTAATAGCCGTCAAGGGCGAGAAGTTCCTCGTGGCGACCTCTTTCGACGATGCGTCCCTCGTGCATCACGCAGATCTCGTCTGCATTTCTGATGGTAGAGAGTCTGTGTGCGATGGCTATGGTGGTCCTGCTGGATGTCAGTCTGTCAAGGGCTTCCTGCACGAGCTTTTCTGACTCTGTGTCAAGGGCGGATGTCGCTTCGTCAAGAATGAGGACAGGAGGGTTCTTCAGGATGGCACGTGCAATGCTGATTCGCTGTCTCTGGCCTCCTGAAAGCTTGCTTCCTCTGTCACCGATGTTTGTCTGGTAGCCCTCTTCCTTCTCCATAATGAAGTCGTGCGCGTTGGCAATCTTGGCTGCAGCGATGACCTGTTCCATAGTGGCTCCTTCCACTCCGAAGGCTATGTTGTTGAATATGGTGTCGTTGAAGAGAATCGCCTCCTGATTTACGTTTCCGATAAGGCTTCTGAGATCCTTTACACGGAAATTGCGGATGTCTGTGCCGTCCAGGGTGATGGAGCCGCTGCAGACGTCATAATAGCGCGGGATAAGGTCCACCAGGGTAGACTTTCCTGAACCGGACTGTCCTACAAGCGCTACAGTCTTGCCTTTCGGGATGGTGAGGTCAATGTCAGTCAGTACCTCCTTGCCCTCTTCATAGCTGAATGAAACTCCCTTGAACCGGATCTTGTCGTTGAAACTGTCAAGTGAGGCAGGCTCGGCTATCTCCCTTATGTCGTTTTCGGCATTCATAATCTTGTCGACTCGCTCCATAGAAGCAAGTCCCTTAGGAATGTTGTAGCTGGCCTTCGAGAACTCCTTCAGAGGTGCAAGGACGCTGTAAAGGATGGTCATATAGAAAATGAACGCAGGAGCGTCGATCGGAGCCTTGTCGCTCAAGATCAGAGTACCTCCGAACCAGAGGACTATCATAATCATAATCGAGCCGAGGAACTCACTCACAGGGTGAGCGGAAGCCTGTCGTGTCGCTACTCTGCCGGATGCCTTGCGGTACTCGTTGGCGGTGACTGTGAATCTTTCCTTCATCTTGTCTTCTGCTATGAAGGCTTTGATCACTCGAAGTCCTCCGAGAGTTTCGTCAAGCTGTGCCATAGTTTCACTCCATTTGTCCTGAGCCTCAAGGGATTGCCTCTTGAGCTTCTTTCCTATTGCACCCATTCCCCAGGCCATCAAAGGGACTACGGATATGGTGAAAAGGGTCAGCTCCCAACTGAGGTAGATGAGGGCGCCGAAGTAGCAGATTATAAGGATAGGGTTCTTGATCAGCATATCAAGCGAGCTCACGATGGACACCTCGATCTCTGTCACGTCGCCGCTCATCCTTGCTATGATGTCTCCCTTTTTCTGTTTCGAGAAGAAGCCCATCGGAAGACTGAGAAGCTTGTTGTAGACCATAGTCCTGATGTCGCGTACGATACCGGTTCTCAAAGGGATCATCACTGCTGAGGACGCGAAGTAGCAACTTGTCTTGAGCAGGGTCATTCCTCCGAAGATGAGTCCGAGAATAAGAAGGGCATTGGAGCCTCCCACCTTGTCTACAAGCTGGCTGACGTAGTAGTAGAAGTTGTTCATTATCACCTCCTTGCTTGGAATCCCTGTTCCCCACGGCATAAACTCATAGACGTTTGTGTCCAGCTTGAACAGGATGTTCAGGATGGGGATCAGAAGGGCGAACGAGAAGATGTTGAATACGGCCGAAAGAAGGTTCAGGATGATCGAACCTCCAAGGTACTTTTTATATGGAGCGGCGAAGCGCTTTAAGACTTTCCAGAATGCTTTCATTTGCTCGAATCAGAACGGGTTTCTTAATCTTGCAAATATAAGCAATATTTTCGCTTTACAGCATAGTTTCTACCCAGTGATATATCAAATATATCCTCTTTTGGAGCACATCCATATTCAAGGTCGATACCTTGTCTCGTATCTTGTTGTTGTTCATCGTGATTCCTGAGGTAAACATAACCGAAGGGATCCTGTTGTCCGCGAAGATCTTCTGGTCGGTTATCTTCCAGAAAAGGTCTGTGAACTGGCGGCTTCCGTAGTAGGTGAGACTGATGTCGAGGCCGATGTCATACATCTTGTTGCAGGTAAGCAGCATATCTTTTTGGTATGCGTCAAGTGTCTGACTGCCAAGCATTATTATATAGTCTTCGCGCTTTCTGTCCACTGGTGCAAGAGTGCTTCCTATCTGGTCGATGTTGATCATCATTCTGATCTTCTCTCTGGTGATCTTCTTTCCTGTCATAGGATCTGTCAGACAGCCCTCCTTTATTGAATTCCATAAGGCCTCGGAACCTGCCATTCCGTGTTCTTTGGCGTCAAGCCCTGCAAAGATGATGTTTGTGTCGTAAGTCCTGCCAATTGATTTTATGGCTGTGAACATCTCCGCAAGCATTGTGACGGCGACAGTTCCGGAAGCATTGGCATCTGCCCCTGGATAGACCTTCCCTCCGAGAATGCCCAGATGGTCGTAGTGGGCAGCGATTATTATGTAACTGTCAGCTGGAGTCCTGACCGACCCCGGAAGCATCCCCAAAATGTTGTGTCCGATGGTCCCGTTAGAAGTCCTGAATGACTTTCCCCAACTATGCCCGAGAGGGATAAGACCGGCCTCTCTGAACTGTCTTGCTATCCAGAATGCGGCTTCCGTACCTCCCGGGGTGCCCGTGCCTCTGCCGTAGCATAGGGTGTCCGAAAGGAACCCGATGTGCATCTCCATCTCCTCTTTATCGACAGCGTTGCGGGCAGGGACGTGGATCACCGTCCTGAAACTTTGGGCGGTGGCCGTGAGACACAATAATGATGAAATCATTATCACTATTGCCTTGTTGAGGTGATTTTTTCTTTGCATACGCGCTGGAAATGCTTATATTTGTAAGTTGGTCCGGTCCTGCTGCCGATTTGAACCGCCAAAATTAGAAAAAATAGATAACAACAGAAAATAAAAACATATATGAATAACCTTTTGAAGTTCCTTCTCGTCTCCTGCCTGATGATTCTGGCAGGCCTGCAGGACCTTCAGGCTCAATACGATAAGGATGTTTTCTACTTCCGAGGAAGGCAGGCACTTGCTGATGGCAAGTATGCCCTTGCCATAGAAAACTTCAACATACTCTCCCAACTGGACACGGCAGACTACTACACCTTTTTCTTCAGAGGAATCGCCAAATACAACCTCGGCGACCTTCGAGGAGCCAAAAGGGACTTCGACCGTTCGGTGCGTATCAACCCCGTCTTTACGTCTGGATATCATTACAGAGGCATCACAGAAAGCCGTTTCGGCAACTATGATGCAGCCCTTGCCGACCTTCAGAAGGCCATTGACCTCCGTCCGGGCTATGAGGGAATATATTTCAGCAGGGGAGTGACCTATTTTCTTGCCCAGCAGTTCGAGACAGCCATCAAGGACTTCGACAAATATATCCGTAAGGAACCGAAGGACCCTTCGGCCTATCTCAACAGAGGCGCAAGCTACCTCTTCCTCGGCGACACTCTCAAGGCTGTAGCGGATTACAACAAGGCCATCAAGCTCGACCGCTTCGATCCGGAAGGATATGTCAGAAGAGGCCGTCTCTACGCTTCGCAGAAGAACTATGAACTTGCGATGGCGGATATGGACAAGGCCATAGAACTTGACACTACCAACACCTTCGCGTACTTCAACAGGGCCATTATGCATTACGAGCAGGAAAGGTACCAGGAGGCGATGAACGATCTGAACAGAGTGCTCGAGGATGAGCCTGGCAACGCGCTGACCCTGTACAACCGAGGCCTTATAAGAGCGCAGCTGGGCGCCTATGAGGAAGCTCTTGAGGATATGGACAGGGTCCTGAACATAAATCCGGAGAATGTGCTGGCGTATTTCAACCGTGCTTCCATCTTCATCGAGCTGGGTATGTACCGCAATGCTCTGGAGGATTACGACAAGACCATCGAACTCTATCCGGACTTTGCCAAGGCATATATGAACCGTTCCTATGTCAAGAATCTCCTTGGCAGGCATAAGGAGGCACGCAGCGACTATGAGACAGCTCAGAAGAAGGTCGCTGAGTACCGTCAGCGTAATGTGACGGATGCAGGCTCCTTTGCAGACACGACCAAGAAGTACAGTTCTCTCCTGTCTCTTGATGCGGAATTTGCCAAGAAGGATTTCAATGACGAGCTTCTTCAGCATCGTGACATCGACATAAGGCTCAGACCTCTCTACAAGTATGTGCTCACAGGAAAGAAGGATGAGACAAAATATGCCCTGGACCGCGGTTTCGAGCACCCTCTTATGTCAAGGTTCGAGAACTCTATGCCGGTGGGAGTGGACATCCTCGGACAGGACGCCGTCCTTGCAGAGTCGGATCTGCAGGAGGTGGAATCCGCTGCCTGGTCCGGTGAGGTGACTTCTGGAAACCTCTTCCTGAGAGCTTTGTATGACTACACAGACAAGCAGTTCAACTCATCGCTTGCGTACTACTCGCAGGCGGTTGAGGATGCAGTTGAAGAAGGCGGTTATGAAAGTCTCTACTCTGCATTCTACAGACTCAACCGGGGAGTGCTCCGTGCCGAGATGATCGAATTCATTTCGTCGATGGAGAGCAATGTACAGGTCCTCTCGATGGATGATTCAGGAACGACCAGAGCGAGAGTGAAGGACCAGATCACACGTCAGTACGACTACACTGAGGCGATAGAGGATATGCAGAAGGCGGCAGAGCTCGTTCCGAACCTGCCGTACGCCTACTACAACCTCGGCAACCTGTACTGCCTGTCGTCGGAGCTGGTAAAATCAATTGAAAACTACACGAAAGCCATAGATCTGTACCCGTATATGGGCGATGCCTACTTCAATAGAGGACTGGTGCTCATCTACCTGAAAGACAAGGAGAAAGGTTGCATTGACCTTTCCCGTGCAGGAGAATTGGGAGTTCAGGATGCCTATGGCGTCATCAAGAAATATTGTGAACAGGAAAATGAACAGTAAAAAGAATATAAAGGCGCTCATCTTCGATATGGGAGGCGTGCTTGTGGACCTTGACATCGAGGACTGCAAGAAGGCCTTCAAGGAGGGACTGGGCTATCACAAGATCGATGACATCATCGATGCTTGCCATCAGAAGGGAATATACGGAGAGCTGGAGCAGGGACTGCTCACTGGAGATGAATTCAGGAAGATTGTACTTTCTGAGTCACGTCCCGGATCAAAGCCCGAAGATGTGGATAAGGCTATGTACCACATCCTTGTGGGTATAGCTCCGGAAAAGGTCCGTCTGCTTAAGGATCTTGCAGCAGAGTACGACCTCTATCTTCTCAGCAACAATAACGAGATCTGCCTCCCTTGTGCGCGCGGTATATTCGAACAGGCAGGTATTCCTCTTGACAAGATCTTCAGAAAGTGTTTCTACTCTTTTGAGATGAAGGCTCTGAAGCCATCGGAGTCATTCTATAAGGATGTGGTGGAGCAGATAGGAATCCCGTCAGAACAGATGCTCTTCATTGATGACTCGATGGCAAATGTTGAAGGCTCGATCGCAGCAGGCCTTCCTGCCATATATTACAAACCAGGCACAGACCTCGGGGCTGTGATCGCTAAAGCACTGGAGGAGTAGGGATGATAAAGTTTATGAGCCTTTCCAGCGGAAGCTGCGGAAACTGCTATTATCTGGGTACTGAAAACGGGGGCATAATCATTGACGCCGGCGTAAGTCTGCGCCGCCTCAAGAAGGTACTTCAGGAGTACGATATGGATATGGATGCCTTCTCGGCTGTCCTGGTGACCCACGACCATCTTGACCATATCCGCCATCTGGGCTCCTTCTGCAAGCGCCTTACAAAGCCGGTGTATACCACCAAGACCATTCACGACGCCTTGGCAAGGCACACCTTCACAGCACCGACCATCGGCCCTTGCAGGCGTATCCTGGAAGAAGGCGAATGGAACGAGGTCGCAGGGATGAAGGTGAGGTACTTCGTCGTTCCTCACGACGCGACGCAGACGGTGGGATATGCGATCGAGGTCGCAGGGCGCAAGTTCGTGATAATGACGGATATAGGAAGAATGACCGATGAAGCCGTGGAATTTGCCCGCCAGGCGGACACAGTCGTGATCGAGTCAAATTATGATATGGATATGCTGATGAGCGGCCCATATACCTACGAACTCAAGATGCGTATCGTACAGGGCTGCGGCCACCTCAGCAATGACGAATGTGCCTCTGCGCTCAAGCGCATATGGCACCCTGGCCTCCGTAACATATTCCTCTGCCACCTCAGCGAGAACAACAACACGCACGAACTGGCGTACCGTTGCTCGATGGCGGCTCTGCAGGAGATCGGAGTTGAGAAGGGGACTGTAGCGCTGCGCTGCCTGCCTCGTCAGTATCCTTCGCAAATGTTTGAACTATAATTCATTATGATAGAGAACCACAATAAGAACATTACCCCTGAACTTCGTGGAAGACTCTCGAAGATCAGGCACCTTGCCCTTGATATGGATGGAACCATCTATCTGGGCAGCACTCTTTTCCCTTACACCCTGAAGTTCCTTTCCGATATGAAGGAAGCCGGCATAGGTTATTCTTTCCTGACCAACAATCCGTCCCGTTCGGTGGCGGACTATCTCAAGAAGCTTGAAGGTCTGGGAATCCAGGCTGATGAGGAAAATATGTACACGACTTCGCTGGCTGCTATCGACTACATCAAGACTCATTATCCTGAGGCTAAGCGCCTCTTCCTGCTAGGAACCCCAAGTATGATCTCGCAGTTCGAGAAGGCAGGATTCGAGTCTTGCGCGGATGATCCGGATGACGTTCCGGATGTTCTGGTTGTTGCTTTCGATATGACTTTGAACTATCAGAGACTTTGCCGTGCGGCCTGGTGGGCTTCGCAGGGAGTTCCGTACATCGCTACCAATCCTGACAGAGTCTGCCCTACGGACCAGAAGGTGGTGCTTGTGGATTGCGGATCTATGTGCAAGTGCATAGAACACGCGACCGGAAGGCAGCCTGACATCACTCTTGGCAAGCCTGACCCTAATATGCTTTACGGCATTATGGAGCGCCTTGATCTCAAGCCGGAAGAGGTAGCTATGGTCGGAGACCGTATATATACCGACACAGCCACAGCCCACAACGCAGGCGCCTTCGGCGTGCTTGTCCTTTCCGGTGAGACTACCCTTGAGGTGGTTGACAAGGTCGCAGAGGATGCAAGAAACAATCCGGCTCCGGAATTCTTCCCGCCGGACCTTGTCTGCAGAGATGTCAAGGAACTCGGAGAATTATTGATAGAAAGCAGAAAATAACTGATAACCCAACACTTATATGAAACTAAAAAACTTATTTACCTATTGCGCAGCTGCAATAATCGCTGCATCTTGCTGCTGTAAGACATCTGTTGCCCCTGCAATCCCGCAGGACAAGGAAATCGAAGCGAAGATCGAGAAGATCCTTAAAGGTATGACACTTGAGGAGAAAGTCGGTCAGATGACACAGATCACTGCAACTGCTCTTGCAAACGGCGTTGAGCTTACACCTGCAGGTGACTCTATTATCAGAACCTACAAGATCGGTTCAGTACTCAACACTCTTGCTGATTGTGCCCAGACTCCTGAGGCTTTCAACAACTTCATCAAGGAAGTGAACCGTATCTCTATTGAAGAGACAGGTATCCCTACTCTTTATGGACTTGACCACATTCACGGAACATCATATGTTCTCGGAGGTATCCTTTTCCCTCAGGAAATCAACATCGCTGCATCCTTCAACAGAGAGCACGCCTATAATATGGGTGCTGTGACTGCCTATGAGAGCCGCGCTGCAAACGTTCCTTGGACTTTCTCTCCTACGATGGACCTCGGACGTAATCCGGAGTGGCCGCGTATGTGGGAAAGCTTCGGTGAAGACACTTACCTCAATGCGCAGATGGCTGTGGCTGAGGTGAAGGGTATGCAGGGTGATGACCCTAACCACGTGGGACCTTTCAACATCGCCGCTTGTGCAAAGCACTTTATGGGTTACGGTGTGCCTGTAACAGGCCAGGACCGTACTCCTGCTTCAATCGCTGCGTCAGAGCTTCGTGAGAAGCATTTCGAGCCTTTCAAGGAGGCTATGAATGCAGGCGCCCTCACAATTATGGTTAACTCTGCAAGCAACAACGGTGTTCCGTTCCACTGCAATACAGAGCTCCTTACACAGTGGGTGAAGGAAGACCTGAACTGGGACGGTATGATCGTTACAGACTGGGCTGACATCAACAACCTCTACACTCGTGAGCGTGTTGCTTCATCGAAGAAGGAGGCTGTGAAGCTTGCAATCAATGCCGGTATCGATATGGCAATGGTTCCATATGAGTGCCAGTTTGCAATCGACCTCAAGGAACTCGTTGAGGAAGGCGAGGTTCCTATGTCAAGAGTTGATGACGCCGTTCGCCGTATCCTCCGCCTGAAGTTCCGCCTCGGTCTCTTCGACCAGCCTGACACTCTTCTTGAGGACTATCCTGAGTTCGGCAGCGAGGCTCACGCAAAGCTCGCTTACGAGGCTGCATTGGAGTCAGAAGTTCTCTTGAAGAACAACGGAATCCTTCCTTTGAAGAAGGATCTCAAGATCCTCGTTACCGGTCCTAACGCAAACTCAATCAGAACACTCAACGGTGGCTGGTCATACACTTGGCAGGGTCACGGAGCGTCAATCCCTGCATTCACAGACAAGTACAACACTATCTATGAGGCTCTCGATGCAAAGTTTGACAATGTAACCTACGTACCTGGTGTGGAGTACGACCTTATGACTCCAAACTGGAAGCACGACGAGGCTACAAGCATCAAGGAGGCCGTAAGAGCTGCAAGACAGTCTGACGTAATCATCGCTTGTATCGGTGAGAACACTTATTGCGAGACTCCTGGTAATGACGAAGATCTGGATCTTTCTGAGAATCAGAAGAACCTTGTGAGAGCTCTTGCTGAGACAGGTCGTCCGATTGTCTTCGTTCTCAACGAGGGCCGTCCACGTATCATCAGCGACATCGAGCCTCTTGCAACAGCTGTTGTTGACATCCTCCTCCCGGGTAACTATGGAGCTGATGCTCTTGCTACCCTCCTCTCAGGTGAGGTGAACTTCAGCGGAAAGCTTCCTTTCACTTATCCTAAGTACACAAACAAGTTCGCTGTTTACGATTACAAGCCGGCGGAGAACCAGACTACAATGTCAGGTGTGTACAACTACGACGCAGTTATGGACGTTCAGTGGCCATTCGGACACGGTCTCAGCTACACAACATTCGAGTACTCGAATATGACAGTTTCTGCAACTGAGTTCGATTCTGACGACGTGCTTAAGGTTACTGTTGACGTTACAAACACAGGCAAGGTTGCAGGTAAGGAGAGCGTTCTTCTCTTCTCTACAGATATGTACGCAAGCTCTACTCCTGACGTTCGTCGCCTCCGCGCATTCGACAAGGTCGAGCTCGCTCCGGGTGAGACCAAGACTGTAACCCTCCAGGTGACTGCCAAGGATCTCGCATTCGTGAACTACTACGGCAAGTGGACTCTCGAGGCAGGAGACTTCGCACTTTCAGTAGGCGGACAGAGCCAGATGGTCAAGTGTACAGAGACCATCGTTTGGGATCAGCCTAACATTGACTAATCGACTTTGACTATGAAAGTAAAGATAGTAAACAAGTCAGCCTGGCCTACTCCTGCATATGCGACTGAAAAGTCAGCCGGAATGGACCTTAAAGCCGACATTACAGAGCCGGTTACTCTCGGACCTCTTGAGAGGGCTATGATACCTACAGGCCTTTACCTTGCGCTTCCTGACGGAACGGAAGCGCAGGTAAGACCTCGAAGCGGCCTTGCAGCCAAGTACGGCATCTCGGTGCTCAATTCTCCGGGTACCATCGATGCTGATTACAGAGGCGAGGTGCGTGTGATCCTTGTGAACCTTTCCAACGAACCTTTCGTGATCAATCCGGGCGAAAGAATCGCCCAGATGGTTGTGGCAAGGTATGAAAAGGTCGAGTGGGATGAGGTTGAGGTGCTTGATGAAACAGAAAGAGGTGCTGGCGGATTCGGCAGTACCGGACGATAACTTATAGATGATATATCCCCGGCCGGTCCGGGGATATTGTTTCAATTATGATTATATCAGATATCTACAAAAAGTTTCTTGAATGCGGTGTCGTGACTACAGACAGCCGCGCAATCAAGGGCGGAGAGATGTTCTTTGCCCTGAAGGGTGAGAATTTTGACGGTAATGAGTATGCACTCAAGGCGTTGGAAGCAGGTGCGGCCTATTCTGTGGTAAATGCAGAAGGCCCTGCCGGTGATTCTGATGATCCTCGTCTGATCAAGGTGGAGGACACGCTCAAGACCTTGCAGGAACTTGCCAGATGGCACAGGTCTATGACTATGGTCGATGGAAAGCCTTTGACAGTCATCGCTCTGACAGGAACAAACGGAAAGACCACCACCAAGGAACTTATAAGAGAGGTACTTTCGGTCAAGTATCGCGTCACAGCAACAGAAGGCAACCTGAACAACAGTATCGGTGTGCCTCTTACCCTCCTGAAGATAAATTCTCAGACTCAGCTTGCAGTCGTGGAGATGGGTGCAAGTCATCCGGGAGACATCAAGGAACTCGTGGATATCGCACTTCCTAATTACGGCCTTGTGACTAATGTGGGCAAGGCACATCTCCTTGGTTTCGGCAGCTTTGAGGGAGTGAAGAGCACCAAGGGTGAACTTTACGACTATCTCCGCCGAACTTCGGACAAGGTGTTCCTTAATGTGGACAATCCGCATCTGTGCCAGATGGCTTCTGAGCGTAACCTCCAGTCTGATCCGGAGCGTCCGTATTCTCTCATATTGCCATATGGACTTGACTATTCAGGCGCTAAGGTGCTGCCTTCAACTCCGGAATATCCTTACCTGCGTATCGACCTTGACGGCCGCGTCATCGCTACAAATCTCGTAGGTGCGTACAACGCTGATAACGTGATGGCGGCTCTTGCAGTGGGAGAGTATTTCGGTGTTTCAAGAGAGGAGGCTGTGAAGGCTGTTGAGGCCTATGTGCCTTCAAATAACCGTTCGCAGATGGTCAAGACAGAGCGTAACACCCTTATTGTGGACGCATACAATGCCAATCCTACAAGTATGGCTGCTGCATTGTCAAACTTTGCAAATGTTAAGTCTGACAGCAAGGTGGCTATGCTCGGAGATATGCTTGAACTTGGAGAAGACTCGGTGGCCGAGCACGTCAAGGTGGTGGGCCTTGCCGTAGAGACAGGCCTTTCTGAGGTTTGTTTTGTCGGATCGGAGTTCGAGAAAGCCTTGAAAGAGGTCGAGCATCCTGCCGGTTACAGAAGCTTCCTGACTTCACAAGAACTGGCCGACTATCTGAAGTCAGCCAGTGTATCAGGTTCTGTAGTCCTTATCAAGGGATCACGCGGAACAAGAATGGAAAAGGTTATAGAGACTCTATAACCTGCATCTTCTGACCACATATTTGGCAAGCATCGCAAAGGCGACTCCTGCAGCTGCTCCTATGAGGGAGCCGGCGAGGACGTCGCCTAAATAGTGCTTGCCCACAAATATGCGGCTCAGTGCTACTAAAGTCGCCCAGGTGAATATCCACGCAGCGTAGCCGTTGTATTTCAGTCTTGTGTCCATCCTGAAACAGGTGACAGTGCACGCTGCAAGTCCGAATGAATTTGCCGCGTGGGCAGAGAAGAAGCTGAAGCTGCGGCTTCCTTTTTCCAGGACATTAAGTCCGGAGGCCAGCATAAACTCGTCGTTCAAAGGACGTACGCGTCCTACGAGATCCTTTATGAGATTCGAGAACTGGTCGCAGAAACCGAAGGTTATCAATGCGGCAGCAGTGGCTATCAGGCCTTTCTTCCATCCCAGTCTCAAGAAAAGAAAGACTATTATGATGACATACATCGGTATCCAGACAGGAATGTCCGAAAAGAACTGCCAGATACGGTCTGTGATGGCCGAATCCCAACTGTTGATGACCAGCGTAAGCTGCTGGTCAAGTCTGTGAACTTCCTGCCAGAACATCTTTAAAGCACTTTTTCGTTGTCGTCGTCAGGGAAAAGGATGACAGGGGCTTCTTCTACCTCCACTTCCTTGTGAAGAGCCTCCCAGAGAAGGTCCTTCAACTCCTTGATTCCTTCCTGTGTGAATGATGAGATGAACACGTGAGGAAGGTCAGTAGGAAGTTGTTCGCGGATCTCGCTCTTGAGCTGATCATCCAGCATATCTGACTTGGTGATTGCAAGAACACGGTCTTTGACCAGGAGCTCAGGATTGTACTCGCGAAGCTCGTTCAGGAGGACTTCATATCCCTGCTTTATGTCGTCCTGGTCAGCAGCTACCATAAACAGAAGGATGGAGTTACGTTCGATGTGACGGAGGAAGCGCATACCGATACCCTTTCCTTCGTGTGCTCCCTCGATGATTCCCGGGATGTCGGCCATTACGAAAGACTTGTCGTCGTAATAGCTTACGATGCCGAGGTTAGGCTCAAGAGTCGTGAACGGATAGTCTGCAATCTTAGGGCGCGCTGCTGAAACTGTAGAAAGCAGTGTAGACTTGCCGGCGTTAGGAAAACCTACAAGACCTACGTCAGCAAGGAGCTTGAGCTCAAGGATGAACCAGCCTTCTTCGTATGGTTCACCTGGCTGGGAGTAGCGTGGAGTCTGGTTTGTTGCAGTCTTGAAGTTGTTGTTGCCAAGACCTCCGCGGCCACCTTTCACAAGGATTCTCTCCTCGTATGGCTCCACGAGCTCGAAAAGGATCTCTCCTGTCTCTGCATCCTTGGCAACCGTGCCGAGCGGAACATCAAGATAGATGTCGGCGCCGTTCTTTCCCTTCATCAGCTGTCCGCTTCCTGCTGCACCGTGCTCCGCCATAATATGCTTGCGGTACTTCAGATGGATCAATGTCCAGAACTGCGGATTCGCTCTGAGGATGATATGACCTCCGCGGCCGCCATCACCTCCGTCAGGGCCACCCTTCGGGATATACTTCTCTCTTCTCATATGCGTAGAACCCGCACCACCATTGCCCGAACGGCAAAATATCTTTACGTAATCAATAAAATTTGAATCCGCCATAATCTTTTACTTTAAAGTATTATTGCAATTCGCAAAGATAGTCATTCTTTCGAAAACACTCTAATAAGCATAGCCATCTTTTTTGAGTAGCATAAAGTAGCTCTCGCTGTCAAACTCGTGGTACATACCGCTTTGGATCTGCACCTTGAAGGACTCTTTGGTGTAGTGTGAACTGAAGTTTATACTGTCATTGACTATTGTGACTGTACCTTCCCTCTCAGATGTTATTCTGAATAAGCCGTCCTCAGGAGTTACCAGCCCTAAACTTGGATTGACATAGAATGTGGTTCCTATGTAGGTGCCATCAGGTCTGATTTCAAATTTGATCGCGTCATTCTGTACGAGAACAGTCTTGTCACCGTTCTTGCTTTTGAAAAAATGATATCCTCGGAATGTGCCCACGAATTCATCTGGGACTACCTGAACCGGGGTTTTGGTGCACGAGGCTGCAATTGCAAGCAAAAGAATGAGAGCAAATCTTTTCATAGTTCGTCGAGAGTTTATGATTATAAGTTCAATACAGAAAATTGTGGGTGACTTAGTCTTGCGACCGATCAGTCATCCACAATATATCTTTAGAGTCTGTCCATTACCTCGAATATGCGTTCCTGCACTTCTTCGATTGTGCCGACGCCGTCGATTTCGTTGTACCTGCCGGCCTTGCTGTAGTACTCGATGAGAGGCTCGGTCTGGTTGTGGTAGGTCACGATCCTGTTGTTGATGATGTCTTCACTGGCGTCATCCGCACGGCCTTCCTTGAGGGCGCGTCCTTTGATGCGTTCCATAATCATCTGGTCAGGAATCATAATCGACACTGTTGCTGTCACTTCCTCTGATGTTTTGGCAAGAATCGCGTCAAGGGCTTCAGCCTGTGGGATTGTGCGTGGGAAACCGTCGAGAAGGAATCCGTCCACTCCTGTGAATGTCTTGAATTCGTTTTCAATCATTCCCTCTACTACTTCGTCGGGTACGAGACATCCTTTCTCGATGAGGGCTTTGGCCTGGAGGCCGAGCTCTGTTCCTGCTGCAATCTCCTTGCGCAGGAGAGCTCCTGTTGAAATGTGGTGAAGGTTGTATTTCTCAACCATTGCTGTGGCCTGGGTGCCTTTTCCTGCACCCGGAGGGCCGAATAAGATGAAATATTTCATAAATACCTGTTGGAGGATGTGTTATGCGTCTAATGTGTAAATGTCTTTGTAGTTGCGTCCCAGCTCATCGTAGTCAAGGCCGAAGCCTACTATGAAGTCATTTGGAATCTCCATCGCCACATAGTCGATCTTGATGTCCTTCTTGTATGCGTCAGGCTTGAGAAGAAGGGTGCAGATGTAAGAATCTGCAGCGCCTTTCTCTTTGAGTATTTCCTTGAGCTCTACGATGGTGTTACCGCTGTCCACGATGTCCTCGACAATGATCACCCGGCGTCCTGTGATGTCGGCTGTCAGGCCCATAGCCTGCTTAACGCGTCCTGTAGTGCTGGTTCCTTCGTATGATGTAAGCTTTGTGGATACTATCTGGCAATTGAATCTGAGTCTCCGCATCAGTTCTCCCATAAACATTATCGAGCCGTTGAGGACACACAGAAGTACCGGGATGTCCTCGCAGCCTTCAAAGTCTGCATTTATCTTTTCTGCGACACTGTCAACGGCCTTGGAGATCTCCTCGTAAGGGATGGCCTTCCTGAAGGTCTTGTCGTGTAGAGTGATTCTGGTCATAGTCTCAATATCGTTAAACATACAAATTTATGCAAAACCTTTCAAAAAAAGAAAAATCTTCTGTTGTTTTACCCTAAAACAACAAGAATTTAAAGGATAGCCCATACTTTTGGTTCTATGTTGAAAAGAATTGTATTCTCAGCCGTAATTGCCGGCTGTTTCGTGCCTGCAGTGGCGCAGAGTGTTGAAGAAATGGAAAAGATACTTCTTTTCTTTGGAGTGTCATCTCCTGAGGAGGTGGATTCCTATGACGTAGAGAGTCTTTGCGACCTGCTGTCACATCCGCTTCAGGTGAACCTCGTGACTCCGGCATCCTTGTCCGGGAGCGGTCTGCTTACGCCCTACCAGGTTGCCTCCTTGACAGATTACCGTAAGCGGCACGGAGATGTGATGTCCTATGAGGAACTGTCTGCTGTTGACGGCTTCGGAAAGATGGTGGTCGAGAAGCTCAGTCCCTTCATTTCTCTTCGGGGAACGAAGCTCTCTGCTGATGAGGATGTCGCCGGAATAAGCGGTACATTGGACATAAAGACAGGCTGGAAAATGAACGGTATCCCCAGCTATGGGTTGAGGTACAAGATGAAGGCCGGGCGACAATTGTCTGCGGGACTGGCGCTGTCCCGTTCTTCCAAGGCTGATGGTGCTGCTCCTGATGCCTTTACAGGAAATGTGTGCCTGGATTTCAGAAAGGTGTCCGGGAAGATTTTGCTTGGCGACTTCAATGCCCGTTTCGGCCAAGGCCTGGCTCTATGGAATGGCTTGAGTATCAGCGGACTGTCCTCGCCTTCGTCATACCTGAAAAGGGCTTCCGGACTGACTCCCTCCTCCTCTTTCACAAGTACTTATTCTATGAGAGGGGCTGCACTTGATCTTACATTGAATAAGGTCAAGGTCTCGGCATTTCTTGCTGTAGAGACAGAAATAGACAGCTATAGTCTCATTCCGGCTGTAAATCTCGGCTGGCTGCACAGAAACGGAATGCTGTCATTTACTCACTATACTGATTTTGCCAATGCAGGTGGGGCATTCTACATACCGGATATGAAGACAGCATTTGATATGGCTTTTTGTTACAGCGGGACTGATGTATTTGCAGAAGCTGCCTATGATTGGGTAAGCGGCGTGGTCGCATCCCTTGCCGGGGTAGTGTTCCCCGTGAACGAGGATGTCCGGCTCGCCTCTATGTTGCGGTACTATCCCGCCGGTTACTCCTCGGGCAGGGGAGGAGCTGCCGCGAGCACTGCAAAGAGTACAAACGAGTACGGATTATCTCTTAGCAGTGAATTTGTCAGAGGTACACTGGCCGCAGATGTGGCATATTTTCCGATAGCAAAGTCCGGAGATGACACCCGTTCGAGTCTTCAGGCTAAGTTTCAGTCTGAATGGAACATAAACATAGCATCTCCCCTTAAACTGAAGGTCCGTTTATCAGAAAGACTCCGTTCCTGGGGCCAGCGCTGGCGCACAGAAGCAAGGGCGGATCTTTCATATATATGTGGTACCTGGAATGCGGCTCTGCGCGCAGATATGGTCAAGTCTGACGGCTATGGACTCCTCGGATATGCCGAAGCCGGCCGAAAGGCCGAAGATATATCCATATATATAAGGTATGGGATGTTCAGGATCGACGATTGGGATGACAGGATCTATGTATATGAGAGGGATGCTCCGGGCGCCTTCAATGTTCCTGCTTATTACGGCAGGGGACTGTGGGGAGCGGTGAATGTGGGCTGGCGATGTTCCCGGCATATACGCATATACGGAAGGGGTGCTGTTACATCCTATCCCTTTATGAAAAGCAAAAAGTCCGGCAGAGCCGAACTTAAATTGCAGGTTATGTCAGAGTTCTGACCTTTATTTTACTGGGATCTTGAGCGTCATTCCAGGTTTCAGACTTGAGCTGGTCAAGCCGTTGAAGTCCATAATGTTCTGTGCGCTGATTCCAGGATAGTTCTTGGCGATGCTGTAGAAGGAGTCTCCGCTCTTGACTACGTATGTTGTGTGGCTGCCAGACTGTGCGGCTGCAGGTGCAGACTGGCTGGCGGTACCCTTTACTTTCAGTTTCTGGCCTATCTTGATGTTGTTGCTTGTCAGACCGTTCAGGGCCTTCAGGTCTGCAACTGAGATTCCGTGTCTGCTCGCTATGCCTGACAGGGTGTCACCGCTCTTGACTATGTAAGTCGTTGTTCCTGAGGTAGATGAGCCGGAACTTGCAGGTGTGCTTGATGACGGACTTGAAGTAGAGGTCGATGAGGTGCTTGCTGATGATGAGGCCGGTGCTCTTCCGCCTCTGTAGATTACAAGTCTCTGACCCACGCGTATATCATTGCTCTTGAGGTTGTTCCATCTCTTGATCTGAGCTACTGTACATCTGTGGTTTGTTGCAATCCTTCCGAGATAGTCTCCGCTCTTGACACGATAGATGATTCTTTCACCATCTCCTCCGTCCTGGATCTTCTTGAGGGTTGTAGGGTTGAGGTACTCATCCACTTTGTGACGGTAGATCGAGTCTTCCTGCTCGATGAAGGCATTTGTGTAGTTGTAAGGCAGACGTAGAATGTACTCGCGGCTTGTTCCGGGGATGATGTCGTGACGATACTGTGGATTCAGGTTCTTCAGTTCTTCAAGAGGTGCTCCTGTGAGGTCCGCTACCTGCTTCAGGTGCAGCTGCTTGTTGATCTTGAATGTGTCGACCTGAACAGGCATACCCACGGCCTCAGGCTTGATGCCGTGTTCCTTGTGGTAGTGCATTGCGTAAAGGGCTCCGACAAATGCAGGCACATAGCCTCTTGTCTCGCGAGGGAGGTACGGCCATATGTCCCAGAATGCTCTGCTGCCGCCGCTTCTTCTGATTGCCTTGTTCACGTTACCTGCACCGCAGTTATATGATGCAATGGCGAGGCTCCAGTCACCAAAGATCTTGTAGGCATCCATCATATACCTTGCTGCCGCGTCAGCTGACTTCACAGGGTCAAGACGCTCATCTACAAAAGAATCGATGTGAAGGCCGTACATCTTGGCTGTGGAGTACATAAACTGCCACATACCCTTTGCGCCAACCCTTGACACAGCAACAGGGTTCAGGGCTGATTCGATCACTGCCATTGCCTTGAGCTCTTCCGGCATATCGTACTTGTTCAAAGTCTCCTCGAAGATAGGCATATAGTACTTGGCAAGGCCGAGCATATGAGCCATCTTAGTAGGCATCTTCTCCGAATAGAGGATGATGTAGTTCTTCACGATCTCGTTGTACGGAAGTGTGATGAACGAGTTCATCTGTCTGAGTCTTTCGATGTACACTTCGTCAGGTACATTCGACTGGAAACGTACCGAGTCCATATCGTACTCCTCTATGTCTGATTCTGCTGCCATCTGATGTGCATACCAGATGTTGAGGAGGCTGTCGGAAATTTCAGCAGTGTAGTCCTCAGGAGCTATGTAGGTCGATGTGCTGTCCAGAGATTCATAGTAGATTCCTCCCATCAATTCATTGGCAATACTGTCTGAATACTCCAGCTCGGCACGATACAGGTCTATTTCCTGTCTCAGTGAATCAATCTTTTCCTTGAGCTGTCTGTTCTCCTCTTTGAGAGTTGTACGTTTCTTAAGGAATCTGAGCACATCTTTCTTCGTGCTCTCTGCTGCCTGCGCTGTGCCGGAGGCAAGAAAAACAGTCGCGGCTGCGACTGTGAATATCATTATTTTCTTCATATCCTTTATTGGTCCTTGCATCAGAATGTAAGTCCTATCCTCATTCCAAATGCGTTGTTTGCGCTCATCTGCGGTGTGTTTATCGCGTAGGAGTTGTATGGTGAGATCAATGCCGGCTCTACGTGCATTGTCAGATCTTCTGTCACTTCAAAATCGTGCATATAAGCAAAGACATTCGCGTCGATGACCTGAAGCAGGTAGACTGCTGCTGTTGCAACGACGGAGTAGTCCCTGTATCTTCTGTATACGTCTCTGTACCACTTTGCTGTCTCTCCTGAGATGTTCTGACTATAGTTCGGATCAGTTGTTGCTTCGTTGTGTATTCTCTTGAATCTCTGGTAGTTCCTGTTGAAGTTCATTGTACAGTGTATGGAAACCATAAGTCCTCCCCAGTAGATCGGAAGCTTGAAGTATTCGCCGTTATAGATCTGTCCCAGACCAGGCAGGAGTGCCGAATAAAGTGTTGCGCGGCCCGGAAGAGGCTCGCTGTCGGATTCGTAGTTTACGACTCCGTCAAGGAGTGTGGCCCAATAGATGAGGCCTGCTCCAGCCATAAGCCAGGTTCCTGTCTTTTTGGACTGAAGGTCAAGTGCAGGAGCTTCAAAGGGGTACTCTGTCTTGTACGCTTCCTCAAAGGCGGCCTTGTCTGCGCTCCACGCATCATAGCGTTTCTGGGTGACATTGTACTGGTGAAGGTAGTAGCCGCCTGTTCCGGCAAGTGCTCCGATACCTCCGTATATGACAGGAAGCTTCCAATAGTCCTTGTTGTATATCTGAGCCGAACCAGGTACCATCACGGAACCGGCGAACATTGTTCCTATCTTCATCTTGTTCTTGTGAGCCAAGGCTCCCGCGAACTCCTTGAATGAGAACAGCTTGTCGGCTGTGTCCGATCTGGCGGTCGAGTCTACGTTGTTGTAGGTCTGCTTGAAAGCCTCCTCCTTGAACTGGGCTTTACTCTGGAGGGCAAACCCTGTAAGGAAGAGGATGACTGTGAATATATGTCTGATGATTCTTTTCTGCATCTGCTGTCTGTGCGGCTTATATCTTGGCATCTTCAAGCGCCTTGAGGAATCTTCCGACTTCTTCGTCTGAGCCGAAGTGGATTGTCATTGTGCCCTTTCCGGTGCCTGAGCGCTTGAGGCTGATGTTGTTTTCAAAATACTTGCCGACGATTTCCAGCACCTTGAAGTACTGGTCCGGGAGATCCTGGGCCTGAGCCTCTTCGGGCTGCTTCTGCTCTGTCATCTTGCGAAGCTTTTCTTCAAGCTGTCTCACTGACATATCGTCCTTGATGACAAGGTCGCAAAGGTACTCCTGCAGCTTGCGGTCTTCCACTCCGAGAAGGACTTTTGCGTGACCTACGCTCAGAAGGCCGACCTTGAGGTCGTGCTGTATCTTGGCAGGAAGCTTGAGAAGGCGGAGGTAGTTGGTGATCGAAGCGCGCTTCTTGCCCACTCTTACCGCCATCTGTTCCTGTGTCAGGGCGCATTCTTCGATGAGCCTCTGGTAGCTCATCGCGATCTCGATAGGGTCGAGGTTTTCTCTCTGGATGTTCTCGACGATGGCCATTTCCAGCATTCCCTGGTCGGTGGTGTCCCTGATGTAAGCTGGGATCATATCCATACCAGAGAGTCTGCAGGCTCTGAATCGGCGTTCTCCGCTGATGATCTGATAACGTCCTTCTGCTATTCTTCTTACTGTTATCGGCTGGATGAGTCCGAGTGACTGGATCGACTCCGCAAGTTCCTCAAGAGCCTCCTGGCCGAAGCTCATACGCGGCTGATAAGGGTTAGGCTCGATCATATCCACTGGAATCCTGAGGATGTCTGCTGTGTCCTGTACCTGGACTGAGCTTGCCTGACTTACGACTCCCTTGTTTACGTATCCTACCGGCTGTCTTACAGGTGAAAATCCCGGATCGCCCAGAAGAGCTCCGATGCCTTTACCTAATCCTCTTTGCTGTTTGGCCATATCTGTCGGTCTGTTTTTCTGTTGTTATTGTCTTATTCTGCTTCTTCTGCAATCTCCACTGTGAGTCCGTTTCTTTCGAGCACTTCCTTCGCAAGGTTGAGGTAGTTGGTGGTACCGTTGCAGATTACATCATACAGGATGATAGGCTTTCCGTGCGAAGGTGCTTCGCTGAGGCGTATGTTTCTCTGTATGATGGAGTTGAATACCATCTCCTTGAAGTGCTCGCGGAGCTCTGCAAGGACCTGGTTGTGTACCTTTGTCCTGCCGTCGAACATTGTGACTACGAATCCTTCAATCGTGAGGTCAGGATTTACACCGTTCTGTACGAGCCTGATGGTCTGAAGGAGCTTTCCGAGTCCTTCAAGAGCAAAGAACTCCGGCTGAACAGGGATGATCACCGAATCAGCGGCTGTGAGGCAGTTTACTGTGATGAGTCCGAGTGAAGGAGAGCAGTCTATGATGATGAAGTCATAGTCATCCTTGACCGGAGCCAGGGCTGTCTTCAGTGCAGACTCCCTGTTCTCGTTTTCAAGGAGCTCGATCTCGGCTCCCACGAGGTTGATGTGTGAGGGTACCATATGCAGGCCTGCTATCTCGGTCTGAATAAGAGCATCATAGATGCTTATTCCGCCCTCGATGCCTGCGGCTCCCATCATCACTTCGTATAAGGTTCTCTTTTGATCGCTTTCAGGGGAGAAGTTAAGGCCAGAAGTCGTGTTGGCCTGGGGATCGGCATCAATGATGAGCACCTTTTTCTCCAGGACTGCCAGCGAAGCGGCAAGGTTGATGGCGGTAGTGGTCTTTCCCACTCCACCTTTCTGATTTGCAATAGCTATTACTTTTCCCATATTCTTTTCATAAAGACATAAATCACGCAAAATTACAAAAATTATTTCATACCTCGGCTGAAATTGCTACTTTTGTTGATAACTTTAGGTGAGCCGTGCAGGTTCGCCGTCAAACCCACAAAATCAATCATAATGGAAGTGTCTGAAATCAAAGAAAAGTGGCTTGTCATAGTGAATGTCTTTGCAGCCTCGGAGAAGGCCGGGTCTATATGGAAAAGATCGGCTGCATATATGGAGGCAGAAGGTATATCATATGAAGCAAGGTACACCGGAGGAGAAGACAATGCGACCGAGCTGGCCCGTAAGGCCTGCGGCGAGGGTTTCCGCAGATTCGTTGCAGTGGGAGGTGACGGCACAATTCACGACATCGTCAACGGAATTGCCGGATTTGCTGAGGGTAATGATGTGAAACTCAGTGAGTTTACATTGGCGGTGATTCCCCTTGGTTCGGGTAATGACTGGGCCAGGACCTTCGGTATATCAAAGAATATAAAGTCGGCTCTCCGCCTCCTTAAGGACGGCCGCGTCGCTCGTCAGGATATGGTAAAGGTGTCGCTTCTGAATGCGTCGGGCGCCGAGGTGGGATCAAGGTATATGGCGAATATCGCCGGTATCGGCCTGGATGCTCGAGTGTGCGAGATCGTCAATCATAAGAAGAAACAGGGATATAGGGGTAAGAAACTGTATGTCAGTGCCTTGTTCTACTGCATAAGGCATCGCGTCCCTGTCGCTGCAAAAGTGATGTGTGACGGTCAGACCATCTTTGACGGCAAGTACCTGTCGATGGCTTTGGGAACCGGAAAATATTCTGGTGGCGGAATGAGACAGACCCCTCTCGCCGTACCCGATGACGGATTGATAGATGTGACAATAATTCCGGATATACCTATGTCTGTCATCGCCAGAAAGGTTATAACCCTGTTTACTGGAACCTTCCACACTGTGAAGCAGCTTACCCTTGCCCGTGGTTCGGAGGTCGTTGTGCTTCCGTCCGGACAGGCTGCCAAGGAGCCTCTTGAGGTCGACGGAGAAGTGGTGGGACGTGTGCCTGCAAAATTCAAAGTCCTTGAAGACCAGCTGAATGTGATGGTGCCGTAAGTGCGACCCCGTCTTAAGTTCCGCAAGTAGTGCGTTTCTATGAGGGGTCCACGTTGAGGGTTATATGTCCGCTGTACTTGTTGGCCTTTTCGAATTTCTGCACAATGTCCATAATGTCCCTTTTGCCTGAGACGAGATTGCGGTCCTTCTTCAGGCTTATCCTCATTGCGCGTATATATTCGTCTGCGATCTTGTCCACCGCCGGTGTGTAAGGGCCGCTCAGTGTCATTCCGAATCTTTTGGTCAATGCGTCAGCAAGCCTGCCGGCCATTCTTTCTGCCCTGTCGGCATATCTGTCCCTTATGTCGATCTCGATGATTCTTGAATATGGCGGGAAATTGAAGGTCTCTCGCTCAAGCAGGAGGCTGTCGTTGAAATTGATGGCCTCGTTTCTCTGAATGCGTTGATATATAGGGTGTTCCGGCTGTGAGGTCTGGATGACGAACAGACCTTTTTCGCCTCTGCGTCCACTTCTTCCGCGGAACTGTTCCAGCAGTTGGAGAGCTTTTTCATCTGCTCTGAAGTCCTGAAGGCCAAGGAGGGTGTCGGCTGATATTACCGCAACCAGATGGAGGTTGCTGAAGTCGAATCCCTTCGACAACATCTGAGTGCCGATGAGGATGTCTATCTCACCCTTGCTGAAGTCCTTGATGACCTTTGTCTCGAATGTCTTGCTCTGGGCGGTGTCGCTGTCCAGTCGTGCAATTCTGGCACTTGGGAAGAGTGCTGCGGCCTCCTCTTCAATCCTCTGCGTTCCTGCGCCGAGGCTTTTCAGCGCCCCGCCGCACTTGTCGCAGCGTCCTGTGAAGACGGCCTTGTGGCCGCAGTAATGGCAGGTCATACTGCCTTCCTGACCGTATTTGTGAAAGCTCAGACTCACGTTGCAGTGCGGACATTTAGGGATCTCTCCGCATTCCTCGCACTGGAGGGCCGGAGACCACGAACGGCGGGAGCGCAGGATCATAACCTGCCCTCCTTTGCCGAGGGTGCGCTGGATGTGGTCAATCAGTTTGCGTGAGAAGTTGCCCTGCATTCCGCGTTTGCGTCGTTCGGCTTTGGTGTCGATGATTTCGATGTCGGACTCCTGCGAACCGTGGTATCTTTCCTGCAGCTCCACAAGGTGGTGCTTGCCGTATCTGCAGTTGTAAAGTTCTTCAAGTGAAGGAGTCGCAGAGCCGAGAATGATTCTGCACTTCTGGATGACAGACAGCATAAGAGCTGTGTCCCTGCCGTTGTATCTCGGAGCAGGGGAGTCCTGTTTGTAGGAACTGTCGTGTTCTTCATCCACAATGATGAGTCCCAGGGCGTGATGTGGCAGGAACAGGGATGAACGTGTTCCGAGCACTATGTAGTTGCTGTCAGACCCCTTGAGCGATCTGATCGTTTCTGCCGTGTTTCTCTTGCTTGCGGCTGTCTCTCCCGAGTGGAAAGTCAGGAGCTTGTCTCTGAAGTGGATCTGGAGACGTTCTTCCAACTGTCTGCTCAAGGCGATTTCAGGTACCAGATACACCACGTTCTTGCCGCTCTTGAGGGTCTCCTGCGCCAATTTTATATATATTTCCGTCTTTCCTGAGCCTGTGACTCCGTTCAGCAGGACCGGCTTTCCGGAGGCGAAACCTTCGCGTACGGACTTATATGCCTTTTCCTGAGCAGGACTGAGGTCGATTCTTGTCCACGGCAGGTCATCGCTTTCCATTGCGGTGTTTGCTGCTCCGCTGCGGGTGGCCTTTCCGCTGCTTGCGGCTCCTCTCTCGTAGAGAGCTTCTGCCTGCTTCAACGCCTCGCGTGCGACCTCGAGTTCCTGCTTTATGCGCTCGGCGTCTTCTGTATTGCGGATTCTTGTCTTTGTGCCTTCCTTCGCCTTTGCTGCGCTTTCGAGCTTCTTGTTGAGCCTCTCTTCTGTCTTTGCGATCCTGGCCCGCATATTATCCAGCAACTTCTCCCGGCTTCTGCGCGCCTTCTCCAAGGCTGCAGCACGCGCTTCCTCGAGGTTGATCTTGCCGATAGGGTAGGCGGCCTTGTAGACTTCCCCGATACTGCAGAGGTAATAGCCGGCCACCTGTCTCCACAGCTCCAGTTCCTCCTCGAGAACCGGCTCCAGGCCCTCATCTACGCCTATGATGGACTTTATCTTGGACGGGTCTGTTTCCGGCTTCACACCGACTTTGCTCACTACTCCTGAGTAGACCTTCCCGGCAAACTGCACCTTCACACGGTCCCCGATTTTCACACCGCCTTTTGCCTGGGTTCCGTTTGTGGCATCTCCGCCATTCATACCAGCAGGCAATGAATAGCACGGCTCCCACTCAAGCTTGAGCGGAAGGATGACCGATATGTAGAAAGCACCGTCCATAATTCTGCGAAGATACCAAATCTCTCCAAAATACACCCACAAAACCTCGGAAAACCCATCAAAACCTTTTGAAACCTCCCGAAACACTCTAGAAATGCAAAATTTTCAATATTTTTTGCAGAAAAATTTGCTGGTTAAGAAAAAATGCCTACCTTTGCAATCCCAATCGGAAGAAAGGGTAGTTCTAAAGAAAATCTGGTGCCATAGCTCAGTTGGTAGAGCAAAGGACTGAAAATCCTTGTGTCCCTGGTTCGATTCCCGGTGGCACCACCAAAAACCTCAGTAGAAGCAATTCTATTGGGGTTTTTTCGTTATCAGACCTGTTGCTCGGCCACAAAATTCTCACGGGTGTATTTCAGGCCGACACCCGTGAGAGCCAACCTGCCTTCGGGTGCATTCTAAGCCACATCGCCACTCACGGGTGTGCCATCAAAATGCACCCGTGAGTGCTGAGTCAGAGTGCTGAGTCCGGTGTGAGGAGGATAGTCTCGATTTCCTTCTTGAATTTTTCCTTGCCGCGGGATCCGATCGTGATGACTGGCTCGCCGTCGAGAGGGATGTATAGGACTGCGGGGATGGAGCTGATGTTGAATGCCTTGGCAAGTTCTCTTTCCTTGTCTATATCTACCTTGTAGATGACGATCTGTCCGTCATACTCTGCAGCCAGTTCGTCAAGAACAGGCGCGATTCTCTGACAAGGGCCGCACCAGGTTGCTGTGAAGTCAACGATTGCGGGCAGAGTCCCGAGGTATTCCACTCCTTCCTCATTCATATCGTAGACCAGCTTGTTGAAGTCGTCGCTGCTGAGTTCCACGACGGCTTTTGTCTTCTTGCCCTGTGAGGAGTCTCCCGCATTACGTGCTCCTGCATTTCCGCAGGAAGTGATCATTATCGCTGCACCTAAGGCAACGATTGCTATTCTTTCTAAAGTCTTCATAATCGGTTTTTTGCAAAAATAATAATATTCGTCATTTCATTCAACCCGCCCTCGCCAAATCAATGCCAAGGGTAACGTAAATATATCTATATTTGCGAGTATTTTAACGGGATATGTCAGATGAAGAATATAAATATATATGTATATATCGCCGCTGCGGCCATCCTGGCCGCCTGCGCCTCAAGCGACGGCAGGCCGAAGGCCTCGCCCTCGTGCGAATATGCCTCATATTTCGATATACTTGCCGACTCTGCTGTCGTTGCCATATCCCCGTTTGACGGAAGCTCCGACACTGTGCTTGTCCGTCAGCCTTTGAGGCGGATAATCTGTATGTCATCAACAAATGTCGCCTGCCTTTCTGCCATCGGTGCAGACAGTCTGGTGGCGGCGGTTTCCGGTGCAGGCTATCTGGCGAAACTCCCGTATGAGGGAGTCCCGGACATCGGCTATGAAGCTGCCCTGGACTATGAGAAAATACTGGAAATCAAGCCGGATCTTCTTGTTGCCTATGTTGTGTCAGGTGCTGAGCCTCAATATATTACAAAATTGCGTTCCCTGGGAGTCCCAGTGCTGGTACTTCACGACCATCTCGAGAACCATCCTCTTGCAAGGGCTGAATATGTCCGCCTTTTCGGTGCGCTGACGGGCCGTCAGGAACAGGCTGATTCGGTCTTCAGTTATGTCAGGGACAGGTATGAGACTCTTGCGGAATCTGTAGCAGCTGATGACCGTGTGAAGGTCCTTCTCAACATCCCTTATGCGGATGCCTGGTACATCCCGGGAGCAGAGAACTATATGTCGCAGCTCGTGCGCGATGCTGCCGGGGAAGTCCTGGGGGCTCAGGCTGGAGCTTCCAAGTCAAGGGTGGCGTCGCTTGAAGAAGCTTACAGACTTTCTCAGGATGCGGATTTCTGGCTGAATCCAGGACATTGCAGGACACTTTCTCAACTCGCCTCTGTCCATCAGCTCTTCCCTTCGTTCGGTCCTTTGGCAAATGGTTTACCTATATATAATAACACCCTCAGGACAACGCCCGAGGGTGGTAACGATTTCTGGGAATCCGGAGCCGTGAGACCTGACCTCATTCTTGAGGATCTGATACAGGTCTTTCATTATGACGGCGGCGGAAACCTGAATTATTATTTCAGATTAGAAGATTAGCTTGAAATCGAAAAGGTTGTTTTCTTCGAAGACGGCCTTTATCCTTGTCTCTTCCTCGCTGCGGTCGCATATCTGTGCTGCAGGTGCAAGCTCCACCGCTACGAAGTCTCCGATCCTGAGAGTTGTAAGCATTGAAGCCCTGCATATGGCTTCTTCTACCTTTTCTCTCAGCCCCTCTGTCGTGTGGCTGAATATCCTTTCTCCATTTCTGAAGAACTCACAGGACTTGTCAGCAGTCTCCAGCAGTTCCTGTCCGCCGACAGGTGAAGGGAGGACGGAGGTGTGATCTGCGCAGGAAGCGCAGGCAAGGTCAGGAAGGAAGTCACCTATATATAATAGTGTTCCGAATCCGACCCCGTCGTAGTAGCGTGAAACGAACTTTCCGCTTATGCATTTGCCTGCCTTGCTGATTCTGACGTAGATGATGGGGGTCCAATGCAGGCTATTTACAGACTCGGGAGAGTAGAAGTCCTTGCTCTCTCTCTCCCAAGTAGTGTCAGGCCGGCAGTAGCAGCGGATGCTGCCGTATGGCTGTATGACTATATTCATATATATTAATCATTATCCTGTGCGAACAGGCCGCCGAGGCCTTCGAACGGCGTGTAGCCCTTTGTTCTTGGCACTGCTGTCGTCCTTTTAGGAGCTGCTGCCTTCTTTTCCTCTTCGTACTGAGCCTTCAGGCGTGCGAACTGGCGTTTTGTATCCAGGGTGAAGTCTCCGTTGTCGATCCAGGCGAAATAAGATGGCTCGCTGAAGTACACCTCGCGCGCTGTCTTGCCCTTGTGCTTTCCGAAGCTGATCACAGGCTCGTCATTGTCTCCGAGAATAAGTCTTCCGGCATAGTCGACTGTCTTCTGCTTTGTCGACATCTTTGCGAGCTTGTCCACGTTGTTCTCTATTCTTGGGTCACCTTCGTATTTGTCAAGCTGGCCCTTGAGCACCTCGTATGTAGCAAGGGTATCTGCCTCCGCCGCGTGTGCGTTTTCAAGGTCTCTTCCGCAGTAGAACATATATGCAGCCTTGAGTGTGCGCGGCTCCATCATATGGAATATGTTCTGCACGTCGACCATCTTCATCTCGTGAAGGTTGATCTGGATGTCCTTGCCGGTGAACTTGCGCACGCGCTCGATCTCCTCTGCAAGCATCGGAAGATCGAACTTCGCCGAGTTGAAGCCGGCCAGGTCACTGTCGGTGAGGTAACCGATGACTTCGTCTACGATCTGATAGAAGGTAGGGCAGTCTGCCAGATCCTCTGCCGAAATGCCGTGAACGGCCTGCGCTGACGGGTTTATCGGTCTCTGGCACCGCCTTTCGTAGTCCCAGGGCTTTACCCTCCAGGTCTTGACTTCCTGTCGTGCGCCCGGGTGGATCTTTACGAATGACAACTCGATTATCGAGTCAGATGCTATGTTCAGGCCGGTGCTCTCAATGTCAAAGAACACCAACGGCCTTTCAAGATTCAGATCCATATTATGAAATCATTATCGGCATTATGATACCACAGATCTTTCCGCTCTCTTCCTCATCTTCAGCCGGAACGATGAGTGCGGCTCTCTTGCTGTCGAGGAACTTCATCACGAGTTCGCCGCAGTTCATATTCGAGAGGATCTCGATAATGAACGGTGACTTGAATCCGATAGAGAGCTCATCTCCGTCATACTGACACTGGATCTGCTCGTGTGCTGCAATTGAGAATCCGAGATCCTGTGCTGAGATCATAAGGCTGCCGTTCTTGAGATCGAACTTCACGTGGTTTGAAGCCTTGTTTGAGCAGACTGACACACGGCGTACGGTGTTGAGCAGCTGTGCTCTGTTGATTCTGAGTATGTTTGAGTTGTTCTGCGGGATGACGTCACGGTACTTAGGGTACTTACCCACTACGAGTCGGCAGATGACCACCGTGCCTGCGAACTGGAACACTGCGTTCTTTGAGTCGAATGAAACCTCTACTGTCTCAGCATCCTTGCCGATGATGGCCTTGAGGATGGCTGCCGGTTTCTTATGGAGGATGAATGATGCCTTCTCTGAAGCCTTTACGTCTGCAGTGGTGTAGCAGATGAGCTTATGTGAGTCGGAAGCTACGAGAGTAGTAGAATTCAAGTCGATGTCGAAGAAGATGCCGTTCATTGCAGGACGGATCTCATCGTCGGCGGTTGCATAGATTGTGCTTGAAATACCTTCTACAAGGCTCTGTGCAGGGAACTGTACTGTTACTGCTGTTTCGTCTGTACCTGTGATTGCAGGGTAGTCTTCTGCAGGGAAGTAAGGGAGTGTGGATTCTCCGCTTGCCCAGCTGCATACGAACGAACTGTCGCTTGAGGTGTTGATTGTCAGCGGCTGGTCAGGAAGCTCCTTGAGGAGGTCCATCATATGTTTTGCAGGAACTGCGATTCTTCCTTCTTCCTCGGTGTTTTCAACCTCAATCTTTGTCTTGAGGGTGAGTTCCGAGTCTGAAGCGGTGATCTCCAGGAGATTTCCCTTGAGGTCGAAGAGGAAGTTCTCAAGAATCGGAAGCGGTGACTTTGCCGGAATAGCTTTTGCTACTGACATTACTCCTTTGAGCAACTCTGAGCTGGAAATTATAAGTTTCATATGTATTGTGTTTAATTATTATTTTTCCTGTTTTCGGCAGTATACACCACCGCATAATAAGTGAACAAATATAGAAAATATTTCCGACTCGTTGGCATATTTTTTGAAAATTTACCCGCTTGATTTTTAAATATGACATTGTGTCAGTGAAATCCGGCTATTAACAGATTAAAAATTAAATAATATCGTAGATAATATGAAAAAAGGTTTATTGATTGTGGCTCTCGCTGCATTGGCAGGAGGGCTGACGAGCTATGCTGTGGTGAAGGGAATGTCACAAGGTCAGGTGACTGTCATTGAACGGAATGAGGGAGCTCATTTCAGAACTGTCAATCTCTCGCAGGATAACTGGCCTGATTTTACATATGCCGCTGAATCAGCAGTGGATGCTGTCGTATATGTGAAGGTGACATCTTCTGCACCTGCTATGCAGCAGGCGCCAAGCTCGATATTCGATTTCTTCTTCGGCTTTCCGGAGAGTGGCGCACCTCAGCAGAGGGAGAGGGTCGGCAGCGGCTCCGGTGTAATCATCCGCGAAGACGGATATATAGTTACAAATAATCACGTGATCGACGGCGCGACCAAGATAGAGGTTACCCTCAATACGAACCAGACCTACCCGGCGACCTTGATCGGTACTGACCCGGCGACCGATATCGCTCTCTTGAAGATTGAAGCTCAGGGACTTCCGATCATTCCGTTCGGTGATTCTGATAAGCTCCGTCTCGGTGAATGGGTGATTGCTATCGGTTCCCCATATGACCTCCGTTCTACCATTACAGCAGGAATCGTGAGTGCCAAGGGACGTTCTATGCCTAACTACACCGGTGAGTTCAAGATCGAGTCGTTCATTCAGACCGATGCTGCGGTGAATCCTGGTAACAGCGGTGGTGCCCTCGTGGACAAGGCAGGAAATCTTGTAGGTATCAACACTGCCATCATATCGAAGACCGGTTCGTACACCGGCTATTCTTTCGCTGTCCCTTCCAACATCGTCAGGAAGATTGCCTATGACCTTATGGACTTCGGAAGTGTCAAGAGAGCTGTCCTTGGCATTGTAATGCAGCCGATTGATGATAAAATTGCTGAGGATTTGAAACTTTCTTCAAGAAACGGCGTATATATTAACGAGGTTTCAAAGAGCGGTGCTGCAGATGAGGCCGGTATAAAGGCCGGAGATGTGCTGATCGCCATTGATTCCACCAGGATTACAAATTCCGCTTCAGTCCTTGAAGCTGTCAGCAGATTCTCCCCTGGAGACAAGGCAAAGGTTACAGTCATAAGGGACGGCAAGGAGCAGGTCTTTGAAGTTACATTTAAGGGGACCTCGCAGGAGACCGGAACTTTGTCGGATGACGGTTCTGTAGCTTTCTACGGCGCTTCCATCAAGGCGGCTTCGGAGGAGACACTCAGCAAGTACGGCATCAAGCACGGAGTCGAGATCGTGGAGCTTGGACCTGGTAAGATTATGGAGGCAGGTGCGACAGAAGGATTCATCATTCAGTATGTGAATGATCAGCCGGTCAAGACCCCTCAGGATGTGATAGACATAGTGAAGAAGTCGAAGAGGGCAGTGTTCATCCAGGGTATTACACCGTCAGGCAGAACAGGTTATTTCGGCTTCGGAGTGTAGAAGAAGAAATTAACTTAATATAAAGGAATGAGACAGCTAAAAATTACAAAATCGATTACCAATCGTGAGAGTGCGTCACTGGACAAGTATCTCCAGGAGATCGGTAGGGAAGAACTTATCACGGTAGAGAAGGAGGTAGAGCTCGCCCAGAGGATACGTAAGGGCGATCAGGCTGCCCTTGAGAAACTTACAAGAGCAAACCTTCGATTCGTGGTCTCTGTTGCGAAACAGTACCAGAATCAGGGCCTCAGCCTTCCGGACCTTATCAACGAGGGTAACCTCGGACTTATCAAGGCTGCCGAGAAGTTTGATGAGACAAGAGGTTTCAAGTTCATCTCGTACGCTGTGTGGTGGATCCGTCAGTCGATTCTTCAGGCTCTTGCAGAGCAGTCAAGAATCGTACGACTCCCTCTCAACCAGGTTGGATCGCTCAACAAGATAAACAAGGCTCTCTCAAAGTTCGAGCAGGAGAACGAGCGTATGCCGTCAAGCGAGGAGCTTTCAGAGATGATCGATGTGCCAAAGGATAAGATTGCAGACACACTTCGAGTTTCAGGACGCCACGTGTCGGTTGATGCTCCTTTCGTGGAAGGCGAGGACAACAGCCTCTTGGACGTGCTCGTGAACAACGACTCTCCAAGCGCAGACCGCGGTCTCGTGAACGAGTCTCTCAACAAGGAGATTGAAAGAGCGCTTTCTACTCTTGCAACCCGTGAGAGAGAGATCATCAAGTCATTCTTCGGCATCGGCTGCCAGGAGATGACCCTCGAGGAGATCGGTGAACGTTTCGGCCTTACAAGAGAGCGTGTGCGCCAGATCAAGGAAAAGGCAATCCGTAAACTCAAGAACAATTCAAGAAGCAAACTTTTGAAAAGCTATTTAGGATAATGACTCCAGAAAATTTCATTATAGCCAAAGCGTCTGAAGCAATTCAGGCGCTTTACGGCGTTGAAGTGCCTGCAGCTCAGCTTCAGGTACAGGTGACACGAAAGGAATTTGAGGGTGACTACACATTGGTGGTGTTCCCGCTCCTGAAGATGTCAAAGACAACTCCTGAGAACACAGGAAACGCAATAGGAGAGTGGCTCAAGGCCAATGTTCCGGAGGTTGCGGCTTACAACACAGTGAAGGGCTTCCTTAACATCTCATTCTCTGAGGTTTACTGGAATAATGTCTTCGCTGAGATTGCAGCTGCAGAGGATTTCGGACAGCTCCCTTCTACAGGCAGGACCATTATGGTGGAGTATTCTTCACCTAATACAAACAAGCCTCTCCATCTGGGACACATCCGTAACAATCTCCTCGGATGGTCGGTAGCCCAGCTCCTCAAGACTTGCGGCCACAATGTGATGAAGGTGAATCTTGTGAACGACCGAGGTATCCACATCTGCAAGTCTATGTATGCTTGGCAGGTACTTGGAAACGGCGAGACTCCTCAGTCTTCCGGCAAGAAGGGTGACCACCTGGTAGGAGACTATTATGTGGCATTCAACAATCTGTATAAGAAGGAAGTAGATGAGCTTGTTGCCGGCGGAATGTCAAAGGAGGAAGCTGAGAAGAATGCGCCTTCACTCAAGGCAGCTCAGGAAATGCTCTTCAAGTGGGAGAATGGCGATGCTGAAGTAGTAGAGCTCTGGAAGACAATGAACGGCTGGGTTTACGAGGGCTTCGACAAGACATATGGTGACCTCGGAATCGATTTCGACAGAACCTATTACGAGTCTCAGACCTATCTCTTCGGAAAGGCACTCGTGCAGAAGGGTCTTGCAGACGGTATCTTCGAAACACAGGAGGATGGTTCTGTATGGTGCGATCTCACAGCTGACGGCCTCGACAGAAAGCTCCTTCTCCGTGGAGACGGAACATCTGTATATATGACACAGGACCTCGGAACTGCAGAGCAGCGTTTTGCCGAATACAGCCTCGACGAACATATATATGTAGTAGGAAACGAGCAGAACTATCACTTCCAGGTGCTCAAGCTCATCCTTGGCAAGCTCGGATTTGACTGGGCTGAGAGCATCTATCACCTTTCATACGGTATGGTAGAGCTTCCTGAGGGTAAGATGAAATCGCGTGAGGGAACTGTAGTTGACGCAGATGACCTCGTTGCTGCTATGTACAACACTGCAAAGGAGACTTCACTTGAGCTTGGAAAGATCAATGACTTCTCTGCTGAGGAGCAGGATGCTCTCTTCAAGATGATCAGCCTTGGTGCCTTGAAGTACTTTATCCTCAAGGTGGATCCTCGCAAGACGATGCTCTTCGATCCTAAGGAGTCTATCGACTTCAACGGAAACACAGGTCCGTTCATCCAGTACACCCACGCCCGTATCAAGTCGATTCTCCGCAAAGCTGATGAAAAGGGCGTACCTCACAGCGCTGAGGCAGTGAAGCAGGAGTCTGAGCTTACTCCTAAGGAGGTGCGTATCATCAAGATCCTGAACACCTTCCCGGCTAAGGTGGCAGAGGCGGGTGCAGCACATTCACCTGCAGTGATTGCAAACTTTGCATATGAACTTGCAAAGGAGTTCAATCAGTACTATCACGACACTCCTATCCTCCGTGAGGAGAACCAGGCGCTTCTTCAGTATCGCCTCGTTCTCGTGGAGACAATCGCGAAGGTTCTCCGCAAGGCGATGTCTATCCTGGGAATTGCTCTTCCAGAGAGAATGTAATCAAAATAGACTATTTTTGTTCAGGCGGCACGATTTTTATCGAGTCGCCTGTTTTTTTGTATATGTATTGATAATCAAATATATGACTGGTGTTGTCTTGGAGTTTCAGATGATAGTATATAAAAAGTTTCAAAATTTTTTATTTAGAATTATTCCAAATTAGAAAAATTGTGTTACCTTTGCATCAGGAAATGAAAATAAAACACAAAAGATATGGAAAAGGAACTTGTATTAAAGACTATGAAAGAGGCTGGAAAGCCGATTGCAGCAGGAGAAGTGGCAACATTGTCAGGACTTGACAGAAAGGTTGTGGATAAGGTGTTCGCAGAGCTCAAGAAAGAGGGCGCGATCATCTCTCCGGTAAGATGCAAATGGACACCGGCAGAGTAATGAGATTAAATTAAGTGGAATTTTTAAATACTGAACAGATATGAAAAGCGTAAAAGGAACAAGAACAGAGCAGAACCTCCTTAAGTCATTCGCAGGAGAGAGCCAGGCAAGAAGCAGATATACATTCTTCGCAGAAGTTGCAAGGAAAGAGGGTTATGAGCAGATCGCAGCTGTGTTTATGGAGACAGCGGAGCAGGAGAGAGAGCACGCAAAGCGTTTCTTCAACTTCCTCGAGGGTGGCGATCTTGAGATCACAGCAACTTACCCTGCTGGTAAGATCGGTACAACTTCAGAGAATCTTCTTGCTGCAGCGATGGGAGAGAATGAGGAGTGGGATGTACTTTACAAGGAGTTTGCTGAAGTTGCTTCTGAGGAAGGCTTCCCTGCAATCGCTGCCGCTTACAAGAACATCGCAAAGGTGGAGGCAGAGCACGAGCGCCGTTACCTCAAGCTTCTCAGCCGCCTCTCTGAAGGTGACTTCTTCAAGCGCGACGGAAAGATCTGGTGGCAGTGTCGCAACTGTGGCTACATCGTTGAGGCTGAAGCTGCTCCAAAGACCTGTCCTGCCTGCCTCTTCCCACAGGCTTACTTCGAGCCTATGAAGGAGAACTACTAGAAATATAGATTTCGGCCTTTATAAAAATATTTGACATAACGTTTAAAAAAAAGAAAAATCGACATTAAAAAAGAGAAAATGTCGGTTTTTCTCTTTTTTAAACACCGTTTCGTTCTTCTTATCTACATTTGCGGCAGTTCGCAATGTCGCCGAACGCTAAAGATTGAGGAGAAAGACAATGAAAAGATCTGTTACATTGTGCGGCTCAAAGACTGCTGCAGTTGTGTGTCTGACTGTTTTGGGCGTCCTGTTGCCCGCGTGCAATCTCTTAGGTCCTGCAGATGCGGGAGGACAGGGAGAGCTCCGCATTTCCTTTGCCAGGGACCAGGAGGCTCTTACCCGTTCCGGATTCAACATCCCGGACACAAGTGATTTCATTCTTAATGTAAAGGACTCTGACGGGAAAGCCGTATATGAAGGATCATATGGCGCTTGTCCTGAGTCATTGAGTCTGCCGTCCGGCAGCTACACTGTCTCCGTGATCTCGGAGGAATTTGAAAAACCAGCCTTTTCCAGACCTCAGTTCGGTGATGAGCAATGCGTTGTCGTGCCGTCAGGCGGTTCAATAAATGCCCGCCTTGTCTGCTCCCAGACAAATGCCGGAATACGCCTTGTGGTGGACCCGGGATTCTTGTTCACCTATCCTGACGGAGTGCTCATCCTCAAGTCGTCGACAGGGAGAATAGTCTATGGTTATTCTGAAAAAAGGGTCGCGTATTTCAAGCCGGGTGATGTCTCTCTAGTGCTCAATCAAGGAGTCAAGGATCAGGTGCTGATGACCCGTACCTTGAATGCAAAAGAAGTACTCGAACTGAAGGTCGGAGTGTCTGGAAGTACGGGAGGCACTGAATCTGCTGCCGGTTCTATGTCCATTCAAGTGGACACGGCAAGAACTTGGCTTAAAGGAGAATACATTATAGGAGGAGAGAATCCGGGAGGTGCGGATGTCTCTGCTGCTCTTACAGTTACGGATGCCAGGAATTCTGTCGGAAGCGAAAGCGTGTGGGTCAGTGGTTATATAGTAGGAGGCGACCTCTCGTCTTCTTCCGCAAGCTTCAAAAAGCCTTTCAGTTCTCGCACAAACCTGCTTATCGGTCCGCGTTCGACCGCTTCTGACAGAAATTCCTGTATGTCCGTACAGCTGCCTTCCGGTGAACTCCGCGATGCCTTGAATCTGGTCGATCACCCTTCCCTTCTTGGCAGAAAAGTCTATCTCAGAGGTGACATAGTAGAAGCATACTATGGCCTTCCGGGAATAAAGAATATCACAGAATACGAATTGTGGTAATAAAGAAAAATCAAGTTTCATTTTAGTTGAGGATTTAGTGATAGGCGGCGCGGCCGTGAGGTCCCGTCGCCTTTTCCGTAATCAAAGGTGTTTGGGCCGGGCCATTGTGTCCGGCCCTTTCGCGAAATATATTTCATTGAAAATAAATGAATTTAAGTTATATGTTGAGGTTGTATGTATGGGATTATTTAGTATATTTGTCGGTTTGTTTTTAATTACAGGAATTTTTAGATGAATAACTTTAAGAAATTTATTCTGGCAATTGTCCTTTCTTCTGTCTGCAGCCTCTCTCTGCTGGGACAGAACCTGGTGACTGTCAGTGGAATAGTGACTTCCGCTGATGACGGTCAGCCTATGATCGGAGTTGCCGTGATGGCTGGTCAAGGTAATGGTGTGATAACATCATTGGACGGTGATTATGTCATTGAAGTGGCTCCGGGAACAGAGCTGCTTTACTCAAGCATCGGATTTGACGAAGTGAAGTTCGTCGTTCCGTCAGGCCAGTCACAGATTACACATAATGTTGTGATGAAAGCAGAGTCCCTGCAGCTGGACGAGACTGTAGTCATTGCATATGGAGTAAGAAAGAAAGGTACTGTTGCAGGTTCGGTGTCAACAGTCAAGTCGGAGAAGCTTGAAAGTACTCCTACTGCTGCATTCGACCAGGCCCTTCAGGGACAGGTCGCAGGTCTTTCGGTAATGTCCAACACGGGAGAACCGAGCGCAGCGACAACAATGGTCATCCGCGGAACCAACTCGATCAACTCAGGAACAGCCCCGCTCTATATCCTTGACGGTGTTGCAATCTCTGCATCTGACTTCAACACAATCAACCCTGCCGACATCGAGAGTATGTCTGTGCTCAAGGATGCAGCGTCGACTTCGATCTACGGAGCCCGCGCTTCCAATGGTGTGATAGTGATCACAACCAAGCGCGGTCGCAACACCGACCGTCCGCATATCGATTACCGTATGCAGATGGGATGGTCGTCGATTGCTCACGGAAACTGGGACCTGATGAACACCCAGGAGCGTATCCAGTACGAGAAGGAAATAGGTATGACAGCAGGTCAGAACTACGACTATCTTTCGAAGATCGATGTGAACTGGCTTGATGTCGTGTTCAACGATGCGGCTATGCTTCAGAGCCACGAAGTGTCAGTGGCAGGAGCTAATGCGACCACAAACTACTATTTCTCAGGAGGTTACTTCGATCAGGACGGTATCGCTCCGGGCTCTGTCTTCGAGCGCTATTCTATGCGTTTCAATGTGGAGCACAGACTTGCTGACTGGTTCAAGATGGGATCGAATACAATGTTCAACATCCAGAACATCCAGCAGGCGGACAGCGGTGAGTATGCTCTTGTCACTCCTATCTCAGCTGCAAGGTTTATGCTTCCTTACTGGAATCCGTATAACGCAGACGGCACTCTTGCCTCTATCAATGACGGTCAGTGGAAGGGTCAGGGACAGAACCCGCTCGAGTGGCTTGAGAACAATCCGGTAGTGTACAAGAAGTACAAGGCGTTCACAACCGTATTTGCCGAGTTCAACATCTTCGAGGGACTTGTGTTCAAGTCTCAGTTTGCGGCTGACTTTGCCCACACTACAGCATTCGCGCAGTCATTTCCTAGCTACCTGCCGAATCAGGGCGAGGGATATGCGGCAAGAAACAGCTCTGACAGACTTGACCTTCAGGTGACAAACACCCTCACTTACACAAAGAACATAGCAAACACTCACGATATCATCCTCCTTCTCGGTCAGGAAGGCCAGAATTTCCATTCTGAGGCGTTCAGCGTAAGCACAGAGGGGCAGACCAACGACCTTCTCACTGACATCTCGACAGGAACACGTGCGACTTCGTGGAGCAGCACATCAGCATCGGATTATTCACGTATATCTGTCTTCGCCAGAGGTGAATACAACTATATGTCGAAGTACTATGCTGAAGCCGCTATCCGTACAGATGCATCGTCACGTTTCGGACGTAACAACCGCTGGGGTCTGTTCGGCCACGTAGGATTTATGTGGAATATGCGTAACGAGGATTTCCTGAGCAACAGCAAGCAGTGGCTTACCAATGCCCAGGTGTCATTCAGCACAGGTACAGCAGGTAACTCTGAGATCCCTAACTATGAGCACCTTGCCCTGATCGGTGGTGGCGCTGACTACGTGGGTGACGCGGGTGTGGCTCCGATGCAGCCTGGTAATGAGGAACTGACTTGGGAAAGCTGCTGGACGACAAACCTCGGTTTCCACTTCGGTTTCTGGAACAGACTCAATGCAGATCTTGAACTCTACAACAAGAAGACAACAGATATGCTTATGTCTGTGCCTATGTCCTATGCCGAGTCTAACGGTTACGGCTACAAGTGGTCGAATGTCGGTGCGATGATCAACCGTGGTGTAGAACTGAACCTTACAGGAACAGTAGTGGCAGTCAATGACTTCCTCTGGCAGCTGAACACAAACATCAGCTACAACCACAACAGGATTACAGAACTCTATGGTGATGTCACTGAGTACGAGCTGTCTAATACAAACACCAAGCTTGTGGTGGGACACGAACTCGGAGAATTCTACATCAACCGCTACGCCGGTGTGAATCCGGCGAATGGTGAGCCTCTCTGGTATGATAAGGACGGAAACATCACAAACGAGATCCGTGATGAGGACAAGGTCCTCGTAGGAAAGGGCTACCACGCTCCTTGGCAGGGCGGTTTCGGTACTACTCTCGCGTGGAAGGGTCTCAGCCTGAGTGCACAGTTCAGCTGGGTAGGAGACAGATGGATGCTCAACAATGACCGTTACTTCGACGAGTCGAACGGACGTTTCTCGACATATAACCAGTCAAGAAGACTCCTCAACCACTGGAAGCAGCCAGGTGACATCACTGACATACCGGCCCACGGTCATTACACAGAGTTTGACAGCCGTCTCCTTGAAGATGCATCATTCCTCCGTCTGAAGAACCTTATGCTTGCCTACAACGTTCCTTCAGGAGTGCTTTCCAAGACAGGCTTCCTCAGAGGGGTAAGAGTTTATCTTCAGGGACAGAACCTCTTGACATTCACTAACTTCTCAGGTCTTGACCCTGAGGGCGTTGCAAATGTCTATGCAGCACAGTACCCTATGTCCCGTCAGTTTACATTCGGTGTGGACATCAAGTTCTAAATTGTTATGATTATGAAGAAAACATTCAATATAATCTCAAAATCAGTTGCAGTGCTTCTTGTCGCATTCAACCTCAATGCCTGCCTTGAGAAACTTCCGGGCGACTACATTCTTGAGGAGGACGCGATGAAGACATTCAACGACGCAGAGCAGACGCTTACCGGCATTTACAGTTCCTTTATGAGCGGTGCCCTTTACAGCGGCTACCTTACTCTCTGCCCTGACATCCAGTCCGATCTTGTCTATGCCATTGACGGTTATTCAAACACCTTGGGAAACCACTGGCTTTGGAAGATATATTCAACTAATTCAGAGATTGAGTCCATCTATGCTTCTCTTTATGCCGTGATCGGAAAGTGTAACTTCTATCTTGATCAGGTCGAGGACGTGCGTTCCAGTCTCACTGATGACACCCAGATCAAGTACCTCGACTATTACACCGGAGAAGTGTATTGTGCAAGAGCCCTTGCGTATTCTGAGCTCGTAAAGTGCTTCTGCAAGGCTTATGATCCGGCTACGGCAGCAAATGAGCAGGGTGTTGTGATCCGCTCGAAGTACTTCGAGAAGGAGCCTGTGAAACGTGCTTCACTCAAGGAATCCTATGAGTTCATTCTTTCTGACCTTGCCAAGGCTCAGGAGCTTCTTGAAGATGAGAACGACTACTACAACTCAGCTTTCTTCACAAAGGCTGCGTCTCACGCAATCAATGCCAGAGTCGCCCTGTATATGCAGGATTGGGAAGAGGCTGTGGCTCAGTCTTCAAAGGTCATTGACAATGAGTACGGCGGATTCGAGCTCGCCACAACAAGTATGTATTCAGGTGGAATGACCTATCTGGACTATCTCTGGAACTATGACTCGTCCTTCGAGGTAATCTGGAAGATCGGCTACACACAGACTTCATACGGTTACCCTACAGGTTCGGTATTCCTCAACTTTACAAACGACTACACCTATTATTATCCGGATTATGTGCCGGCTCAGTGGGTGCTCAATCTTTATGGATCAGGCGATGCCCGTTACAATGCGTATTTCGCAAACCTTCAGACAGGCTACTCGCATCAGCTCCGGTGGCCTCTCCTTGTCAAGTACTACGGCAACCAGGATCTTGTGGCAGTCTATGTCTACCATACAAATATGCCTAAGCCTCTGCGTCTTGCGGAGCAGTATCTGATCCGTGCCGAGGCGAATTGCAGAAAAGGTGATTTTGTGAAGGCTTCTGATGACCTTTCGACACTCAGACGTTCAAGATATACTTCTGGTGGAGCGATCTCGGTAAATGAGAACAACTGGCTCCAGACCATCTCAGATGAGAGAGTGAGGGAATTGTATATGGAAGGATTCCGTCTTCACGATCTCAAGCGCTGGAATATGGGCTTCGAGCGTACTCCGCAGGCCAATTCACTTGCAGAGGGAAGCGCAATGAAGGTTGAAGCGGGTGATCCGCTCTTCGTATGGCCTATCCCTAAGCACGAGATTGAGGCTCCTGGTTCGGAGATCACCGGAAATGAAAGCAACAAGTAAAAAGAAAGAAGATGAAGCATATAATCAAATATCTGACAATCACTATCTTCGCTGCAACGGCACTATGCTCGTGTGAGGAGAAGTATGTGACTTATTCCGATGCGGAATACGTTATGTTTGCCGATACGCTTGCTGCCTATCCGGTACAGAAGGACGTGGATTTCATCAGCATTCCTGTCGTGTCTACAGTGATAAAGGATTATGACAGGACATTCGGAGTCGAGATCATCGACAAAGAGAGCAATGCCATTGAAACCCTCCACTACAGACTTGAGTCCAACACCGTCACAATCAAAGCCGGTGAAAACCGTGCGGATGTACGCCTTAAGGGTATATATGACAGCATCGAGGCGGAGGATTCGCTGGTAGTCTGCCTCCAGCTTGTTATGAACAAGAATCTTGAGATGCCGCTTTACGGGCCGCGCACAAAAGTAGAGCTTGTGAAGGTGTGTCCTTTTGATATCAACGATTTTACAGGCTGGTGTATGTTCACATCGATGTTCCTGTACCAGTACTCGGCGACACGGTCTTATCAGAGACTCATCTACACCGAGCCGCATCCTACTATGAAGAACACTATCATCTGTCGCAACTGGATGGCTGACGGCTATGATGTAACTATGACTTTCCATCCGGAAGATCCACTTGACAGGGTAGTCACAATGGCCCAGGACCAGGTGATGAGCGACGAGGGGTCATTCTTCGGTACTGTCTATGGTGACAACAAGCTTTATGTGAAGAACAGCTCGCTCAACGACTCGTATTTCTATTCGTGCGGCAAGTATCTCTTCTTGTGGTGCGAGGTCACAGTCAAGGACCTCGGTGACATTTATGGCACTGTAGGACATTTCTACAATGTTATGGAATGGGTGAGTGATGAAGAGGCTGACCGTCTCAAGAGGGAAGAAGGTCTTTAATTTTCCTACGATATATAACCATTGATAATAAATAAGAATATATGAAGAATATAGTTAAATATCTTGGAACAGCTGTGGCGGTTCTTGCTTTGGCTGTAGCCTGTGAACCGAAGGAACCGGTTGTGGAAGTTACACCTGAGTTCCCTTCAGTTGTGGAAAACAATAATGTCCTTCCGGGCGAGACTTTGACACTGTCTTTTGTTCCTAATATGGACTGGACCGTCCGCATCCCTGAGGAGAGCATCAAATGGTATTCTATCATCGACGGAACATTCGAGACAGACTTTATCTCAGGCAAGGCATCCGAGACTCCTGTCGAGGTCAAGGTAAAGGTCTCTGAGGTTGAGGAATTCGATTCGGCAAGAGCCTGTGAGATTACTCTGACTATGGGTGGCGAGACAAAGGTCATCGCCAAGTTCTCACGTCAGCCTAAGGAAAGGACAATCGCTGTCTTTACAGCCGAGGTAAATGGTGATGAGTTCGTTTTCGGAGGTGAAGACGGAGGATATGTCTATTCAGAGCAGGAAGCGCAGTCTGTCGAGCTTCTCTGGGCGGAGGGAACGACCGGCTTCAGAATGAAGATCAAAGTAGACGCAAACTTTGCCTGGACTGTTGAGACACCGGAGTGGGCTGAGGCGAACATCCCTGAGTCTACGCTTGGACTTACAACATTCGAGATCCTCGGAGTACCGTCAAAGTATCCTCTTGACGGAGCCGAAGGAAAGCTCCTTTTCAAGGCAGGTGAGACTGTCGTGAAGGAACTTCCTATAATTATTCCTGCCTGCAGGGACAGATTTGAGTTTACCCTCGGAACAATGACTTCACTCAACTTCAACGGTGAAGGTGAGTATCGGGTGGAGTTGGGCTATGAGGCTGCTCCGGCCTACGGTTCTATCTACGGACCGGAGGGTGTAAGCGTTGTGGCCGTAGACAAGACTGAAAACGGTTACACTGCAGCAGAATCTGACTGGGTTCACGTGAAGATTGCTGATTGGGATCCTGCCGGAGACGTGCTTCAGACCAGAAGTGTAGAGTATACAGTGGATGTAAATGAGGGAGAGTATCGTGAAGCACTTGTCATCGGACTTCCTGCGACATTCACTGGTACAGTTACAGACCTCTTCTCGGGTTCTGAACTCAAGGAAGAGTATGCTGCAAATAGTGTGGTTGTCACCCAGGAGGCTGTTTCAAACGAGTATGTAACACCCCTTTCAGCCAAAGTTGACCGTGAGAGCGTAGGCTTCTTCTTTGAAAAGATCGCTAGCGGACCTGTTCTCAACTGGTTCGGTCAGACTGACTGCGTCTATCATCTCATCTACTCGGTTGCCTGGTCACTTGAAGAGGGCTGGCTTTCACTTAAGCAGCCTTATCATTCTTATAAGGTGTTCAACGACAAGAGGGCTGAACAGTCTGCGGAGGACTTCTGGCTTACTGTCGAATCTACAGAGAACAAGCGTGCTGTACGCGTATCTATGAACGTAGAGACCAAGACAGACGGCTATGTCGCATTCTATGACATAGACGGCAACACTCTCGGAGTGCTCAAGTGTACTTTCGACCCTGACTACTCTCCTGTAATCGGAGACGAATTCCGTGTGGAGTTCATCGGTGAGTCAGCAATGTATGCAGAGATGGTAGGAGCAACTCTTGAGGAGGTGACAGAGGGTAAGTATTACGATGCTTACAAGGAGTACAATACACCTATCTACCACCTCACTTACAGAATGGAGAACTTCCCGATGAGGATTTCGCTCCCGCAGAGCACAGTATTCTACTCGGTGAATCCTTATATGTACAGAGACCTCTTCAAGGTAAACGGCGTATCTTACGATGAGACCGGCGGATCGTTCTCGTTCCTTGACGGAGGCGTGGATATATATATGTCGCTGAATCCGGACAAGCCGGAATCACTCGTGAACACAGGTACGATTATGTTCTCACGCGAGAGATTCAATACAACTGACAAATTGACCCTCATACTTGTATGTACCCTTGATCTGGGTGCGGAATAAGATAAAGAATAAGTAATTTATATATATGAAATCATTAAGATTCAATATCCTGCATATCCTTGCCTGCCTTTCTCTTCTGGCTGTGAGCAGCTGCGCTGTAGAGGAAGAGATGGATTATAGGGAGAAGGATTACGGATATGTACAGTTCAAGCTCTACAAGGAGGCTTCATATGAGGCCACCAAAGCCATTGTAGAAGAGCTTGATTATCTCAGCCAGGTTTCCAAGGTGACAGTCACCCTGGAATATGGCGAAAGCCGAATTTCCCAGACTCTCGTCGTTTCCGCATCTTCGGATGAGGCTGCGGAGTACGGTATGAGGAGCGACAAGCTCAAGCTGCTCGCCGGAGAGTACAGACTTATGAAGTTCACTCTCTATGACAAGCTTGACCAGGAGCTTTATGAGGCGACACCATCCGGAGCGACCTTTGCTGTGGTCGAGGGAGGTCTTACCTCTCACGACATCCTTGTCAATGTCACTCCAAGAGGAAAAGTGAGATTCAGCCTAGTCAAGGACATCGTGACCAAGACTGCGGCAAGAGAGTACACTTTCGATGAAATCTCTGAGATAGACATCGAGGTCAGAAACACAAGCACAGGCGTGAAGACGCTATTCGAAGAGCTTCCTGCCGATTTCTCTGTTCATTTCACTGAAGACAATGACGAGGATTTCGGCTATCAGACATCTTCGAGTGTCTGCGACACTCTTCTCAACCTCAAGGCCGGTGTGTATGAGGTGATATCTTATACATCATATGATGGGAACGGAAAGCTTCTGGAGATCTGTTCGAATGTGGCTTCAAACCAGTTTGAAGTGTTCGACAACCGCATTACCGAGACAGATGTTCCTGTCAAACTTTACGAGGCAGATGCCTACATACAGGATTATTATGCCCTCAAGGCCATCTGGGAGTCTCTCGACGGTGAGAACTGGTATTATGTAGGCGAGAACTATCCTTCAGGTACCAACTGGAACTTCAACAAAGATGTAGACCTCTGGGGAGACCAGCCAGGAGTAAAACTCCACACTAACGGTCGTGTGGCCCTTCTGGACATCAGTAACTTCGGTGCCAAAGGACACTGCTCGGAAAGACTCGGCGACCTTACAGAGCTTGTGGAACTATATATGGGTACACATAATGATACCCATAATATATATGATCCTCTGCGTGACCGTGAGTCAGGAATGAGCCGTATGGAAAGACATAAGGCCTACCTTTCTCAGATCCATCCTCATACACAGATGTCAGAGCCTATCGCCCGCGCACTTATGGAGAACAACATTATGATTCCTGAGATCGCTATGCATCTCCAGTACAGCGAGGATGAAATCATCGAGAAGGGCACAGGTGCGATGAAGGAGCGTCCTGAGCTTAAGGATATGAACTTCGGAAAGATCACACACGGTCTTGATTCTATCCCGGAGTCCATCGGCAACCTCAAGAACCTCGAGATGTTCTATGTGGCCAACTGCCTTATCACCAAGCTTCCGGAGTCACTGGCTACTCTTCCTGCACTGACAGACGTCGAAGTGTACAACTGTCCGGAGCTCAAGGAGTTCCCTATGGTATTCTCGAAGATGCCGAACCTTGTGTCGCTTATGATTTCAAACAACAGGCAGTGGACTGCAGAAGACCTTTACGAGGGTCTTGACGCCCTTGCCAAGGGACCGTCAAAGGGACTTCTCCAGATGCTCTATGTGAACCAGAACAACCTTGCTGTTGTTCCCGCATCCTTCAAGAACTTCGTGAAACTTGGTCTTCTCGACCTTTCAAGCAACAAGATCGAGTACTTCGAGGAGGCTCTTGGCCAGAGCGTGAACCTTGTTCAGTGTTTCCTTGATGATAACCAGCTTACAACCCTTCCTAAGGATGAGGAAGGTTACTTCTGCGGTATCGAGGATGTGGAGACTTTCTCAGTCAAACTCAATAAGTTCAAGAAGTTCCCTAATATCTTCAGCGCCAAGTCTATATATACTATGGCTTCTGTCGATTTCTCATATAATGAGATCGACGGATTCGAGGGAGCAGATGACGGAACCTACAACGGTATCAAGGTGTCTACACTTACATTGAACAACAACCCGTATCTTACAAAGTACCCTAAGTGTCTTGCCGAAACAAACTCTACTGTAGGTTATGTCAGCCTGCGCGGATGTAGTATCGATGAGATTCCGGAAGGCTCGTTCGTTTATGAGAATTCACCTTCTCTGATGTCTCTTGACCTTTCATATAACAATCTCGACAAGTTCCCGCGTGAGATGCACGCAGGCAACCTCCCATATCTCTACGGCGTGGATGTGTCTTACAACCGTTTCTCGTCATTCCCTTGGGAGCCGCTTGACAGCTTCTATCTTACAGTGCTTTCAGTCCGTGGACAACGTAACGCAAACGGTGAAAGATGTCTTTCGGAGTGGCCTACAGGTATCTACAACCACTCAGGTATGCGTGCCTTGTATATGGGTTCGAACAACCTCGGAAAGATCGACGACACAATATCATACCTTATATATGTGCTCGACATCAGCGACAACCCTAACATAATCTTCGATGCGACAGACATCTGCAGTGCCATTGCATCGGGATCATACACCCTTATATATGACCAGACACAGGAAATCAGAAATTGTGACATATTATTCCGTTAATCGAAAATGACAGATATGAAAAAAAATATATACCTCTTTTTTGCTGCCGTTTTCGTGACAATGGCGTGCGTACCTCAGGACCCTCAGATCCAGTTCGGAGTGGATTCTGATAATATAGAGATCGGTCCTGCAGGAGGAAAGAGACTCATCAACGTCTCTTCTGCTGACAACTGGACAGCGATGGTGCAGGAACCGTGGATTACAGTCTCTCCATCCAACGGAAGAGGCTCGGTTGAGTGCGAGATCATCATTGACTCTGCGCTTGCAGTTACATCGCGTACAGGTGTTGTGCGTATCAACAATCTGAATACATCTGATTATAAGGAATTTACCATTACCCAGAAAGGTTTTGACTACTCAATCGAGCTCAAGGATACCAAGGTGGAGATCGCAGAGTATGCAGAGTATGACAAGCGTTCTTTCGATGTCGTGGTGAATACCAATGTCGACTTTGAGGTGGTAGTGCCTGAAGAGGCTCAGAACTGGCTCAAATACACAAAGTCTGACCTTGACCTTGACAGAGGTGCAAGACCAAGAAACTCTGTAGTACACTTCGAGTGGAAGATTAACACCCGCGACATTTCAAGGGAAGCTCTTGTGTCATTCAAGCCTGTTGAGGAAGTTGTGATGACAAGAAGCGACATACTTGAAGTCCACCAGAAGGCTTCGGTTACTATTCCTGCGAACACAGTACAGGGCGACTCGCTTGCCTTGATAGCCATCAGAAGAAACATCAACTCTTGGGAGGAGTATGAGGTTTCTGAAAGAATGGAACACTGGCAAGGAGTTACAGTATGGAAGTCCGGTCCTAATAAAGGACGTGTGCGTTCTGCAAGGTTTGCCTTGTTTGATACCAAGGAGGAGCTTCCATATGAGGTGCAGTATCTAACTGCTGCAGAGGAACTTTACTTCTTCGGTAACTCAAACTCATTCCTCAAGGATCTTGATCCGGGTGAATACGTTACGACTTTGACAAACCTCAAGAGACTTACCATCGGAGCCTATGGCCTCAGCACCATTCCGGAGAGTTTCAAGAATCTGTCAAATCTGGAAATGCTTGACCTCGGTGCCAACAACTTCCAGAAGATTCCGGAAATCATCACACCTGAGAATTTCCCTAATCTCCGTTCTCTCTATCTGAATACAAATACCAGAAGAACCATTTACGACCTTAAGAACACCGTATATGAGAATTATGGTGGCCTTGTGGATGATACCCCTGCTGATGCGGAAGGAAAGAGAACATTCCCAAGAAGGATTCTTGAGTGGAAGCAGCTTGATACAATCCGTCTTTCGGTGAACTATCTTCACGGTGAGATTCCGGATATGGAGGATTACCCTGAGAAGTGGACTGCAGAAGAGGTTCACGCCTGCGACACACTGCCTGACATCCTGATCGGACTCCCTAAGGTACTTCCTAACACAAACCTCTTTGCAATCAATCTCAACAGACTTTACGGAAGGCTTCCGGACTGGTTGCTTTATCATCCAAAACTTGATTTGTGGGTTCCGTTCTCTCTTGTCTTTATGCAGGAGGGAAAGACTATTGACGGACAGTCTGCAGGATTCTCGAATGAGCCTGCAAGTATGGACTACTATTATGAACACTATGTGAACAAGGTCTATAACCCTAAAAATTTTAAGGAGGAATAGGATTATATGAAATTATTTGATTACAGATATATAGCAGCAATACTCTTGAGTGTCTCTCTGGTGGGCTGCTCGGTGGAGGAACCTCTTACTGGCGTTCAGCAGGATTCCGCTCCGCAGGTGTCTGAGGGCACAGTACAGGGCGAACTCCTTGTGCGTTTCGACAGTGCGGTGACTGAGATCCTGGAGAAGACAGGCCTCACAAAGAGCGCTTCAGACAGAAGTGGCGTCCTGAATATTGACCAGATTCTGGAGCTTGTAGGCGGCTATCAGCTCGAGAGAGTCTTCCCATACAATTCTGCAACTGAGGCAAAGACCCGTGAGGCTGGACTTCACCAATGGTACGTGGTACGTTTCAGTGAGGACTACACTGTAGAGGAGGTCGCTTCTAAACTCTCTAAGTTAGGAGAGGTGACGAGTGTCCAGACCAATTACACCCTCAAGAGGGCTTCGTGGGAGAAGGCAAAGCCTCTTACTCCTGAAATGCTCAAGAAACTCACCACCAAGTCGGGCTACACAGGAAAGTTCAATGATGAGAACCTTCCTCTCCAGTGGAACCTTATAAACAACGGTGACCTCGGCCCTACAAAATTCGTAAAGGGTGCTGATGTGCAGGTGGAAAAGGCTTGGGAGAAGTCGACAGGACATCCGTCAATCATCGTGGCGGTTCTCGATGAGGGAATCGACGTTACACACCCTGACCTTCAGGCAAGCGTGTGGGTGAATGAGAACGAGATCAAAGGGTCACACGAGGACAACGATGGAAACGGATATGCGGGTGATTACCACGGATTCAACTTTGTGAACAACATCGGCAACATCCTTACAGATGACATCTATGACACAGGACACGGCAGCCACGTTGCCGGTGTGATTGCGGCTACAAACAACAACGGTATCGGTATCAGCTCGATTGCCGGAGGAAATGGCTCGCAGCCTGGTGTAAAGGTTATGTCCTGCCAGATTTTCTCTGGAGCATATTCGGGAACCCTTCTTGATGAGGTAAGAGCCATCAAGTACGCAGCTGACAACGGAGCGGTCATCCTCCAGTGCAGCTGGGGCTACACTTCTGGAGCGGCAAACCCGATTGACTGGGGAAGCCCTATGTATGCTACAGATGAGGAATGGGAGACATATAACATTCTTGAGAAGATTGCACTTGACTATTTTACCCACACCGCCGGATCTCCTGACGGAGTCATCGACGGAGGTATTGCGGTGTTTGCAGGTGGAAACGAGATGGCACCTCTCGCAGGTTATCCTGGAGCCTATCCGGATTTCCTCTCTGTTGCGGGTACTGCAGGAGACTACACTCCGGCTGTCTACAGCAACTATGGCGGTGGTACTTCAATCTCTGCACCGGGCGGAGACCAGGACTATTATTATGAGTATGGCGAAGGCTATGATATGGGACTCCTCGGATGCATCCTTTCAACTGTGCCATACCACGTGAGCGAAACAGGTTATGCTTATATGGAAGGAACCTCTATGGCCTGTCCACACGTGTCGGGAGTAGTTGCCCTTGGCCTTTCATATGCAGCTCAGCAGCGCAAACATTTCAAGGCTGACGAGTTCAAGGAACTTGTCTATTCGACTTGTACATCTCTCGAGGACAAGTGGGACTATGACACTCCTAAGCTGTATTACAAGTTCGTGTCAGACCTTCAGCAGAACCAGCCTCAGACCTTCAACCTCAATGACTACAAGGGAAAGATGGGTGCAGGACAGGTCAATGCATACGAACTCCTTTGTGCAATCGATGGAGCGGGTTCGGATATGACATTCCCTAATGTCTTCCTTGCAGTAGGAGGCCAGAGCACCTTGATCCCTTCAATGTATTTCAAGGACGGTGACGGCCTTGACTACACAGTGACTATAGAGGATGCGGCAATCGCTTCGTGCAGCAAGGATGCTGTGGGAAGACTTGTCTTCAAGGGACTCGCAGAAGGACAGACTTCAGCTACAGTCAAGTCAAGCAACGGCGAGGCTCAGTCATTTGTCATTACAGTAAGAAACAAGGCTGACAACGCCGGCTGGCTTTAATGATCAGAATCAGGCTCATATCATTGCTGTGCTTTCTGCTGTTCTGCGTGCCTGCAGCCCAGGCTCAGGTCCGTATCATCAGCAGAGAGAAGCTTGACAGCGTGTCCAATCCGAAGCTTGCCCCAAACAGCAATGCACTCGAGTTCGACAGGCTGCACATCGCAGCAGAGCCTATGACGGAAGATGACGATCCGGAAAGCTTTACCTACACTTTCCGGAACCTTTCCCAAAGTTCTTTGACCGTAAGCCGTATAGTCTCCACCTGTTCCTGCGTCAAGGCGACGTGCGACAGGAAGGTCGTAGCACCGGGAGAATATGCCACCGTAAAGGTAGTATATGACCCGAAGGGCCATCCGGGAAGCTTCGAAAGGAAGATATTCATATATACGGACGAAAATATACAGCCGTCAGCGACCCTTCGACTTTCTGTCAAGGTCTCCTCGGGCGCCGACAAGTCAGGTCAGTTTCCTGTGGATATGGGAAAGATCAGACTCCGAAGCAAAGAGGTCAAAGTCAGTGCCAGAAGCAAGTCGGTCCAGACGCTTGTATATATGAACGTAAGCGACGCTCCGCTCACCCTGCGCTGCGAGGATATGCTTCTTCCAGACTGCCTGCAGTTCAGAAGCGAGCCTGAGACGGTAGGGAAGGGGGAAGAAGGCCAGATGGTCATCACTTATGATCCTGCAGCAGACGGAAAAAGAAGGAAGGAGTACCTCCTGGTTCTCAAGGATATAGGACTTCCGCCAAGTCAGTCATCGATAAAGATTAAGGTAGAATAAAGAAATATATAAAGATATGAATACAATAGTTAGAAGAATTTTGCTCTGCATCCTGTTTCCGGCAGCCCTGATGGCAGTCTCTTGCACAGAGAAACCGGTAGAGGTCATCGAGTACCTCGATGTGAACTCAAATACGATTTCAGGCAACTGGCAGCTTGATTCCTGGAACGGCAGTGCTCTTGCGGAAGGAACCAAGATGTACATCAAGTTTGTCCGCAATGACCAGACTTACCAGATGTGGCAGACAATGGACAGCTTCAGCGACATCCCTCACTATGTAACAGGAGAGTTCAACATCATAACAGATGTCCTGAACGGTGCCGTCATCAACGGAAAGTACGACAACGATGAGGGCCTCTGGCAGCACAGCTATATGGTCAAAGATCTCACAGCGACAGAAATGACCTGGATTGCAGTCGACGACCCGAACTTCATCCAGCACTTTGTCCGCGTCGAATCTATCCCATACGACTCTGAAATGTAACCCCCTGTCCTAAAGCTGGTTATAAAAAATGCCTGCTGTGTTTGCACAGCAGGCATTTTTTGTAACTTGTTGGCTATCAGATTACTGCTCGTCTACGCCCTGATCGTCAGTCTGTGGACCTGCCTGGCCGCCGAATGGGCCCTGCTGTGCTCCTGGCTGAGGACCTGCCTGTGCAGCCTTTGCCATATCCTCAGAAGCTGCGTGCCAAGCTGCCTCGAGCTCTGCATTGTACTTGTCGATGTCTGAGAGGTTCTGAGCCTTCACAGCGTCCTTGAGTGAGTTCAAAGCGTTCTCGATTGCAGACTTCTTCTCTGCCGGAATCTTGTCGCCGTACTCCTTGAGGTTCTTCTCTGTCTGGAAGCACATTGCGTCAGCGTTGTTGATCTTGTCGATACGCTCCTTCTCAGCCTTGTCAGCAGCCTCGTTTGCCTTGGCCTCGTCTCTCATTCTCTGGATCTCTGCATCAGAAAGTCCTGAAGAAGCCTCGATGCGGATGTTCTGCTCCTTGCCTGTAGCCTTGTCCTTTGCAGAAACATTGAGGATACCGTTGGCGTCGATGTCGAATGTCACCTCGATCTGAGGTACACCTCTTGGTGCCGGTGCGATACCGTCAAGGATGAAGTTGCCGATGAGCTTGTTGTCCTTAGCCATAGGACGCTCTCCCTGGAGAACGTGTACGTCCACTGCAGGCTGGTTGTCAGCAGCTGTAGAGAACACCTGTGACTTCTTGGTAGGGATTGTAGTGTTAGCCTCGATGAGCTTTGTCATCACACCACCGAGAGTCTCGATACCGAGTGAAAGCGGAGTAACGTCGAGAAGAAGCACGTCCTTCACGTCACCTGCAAGCACACCACCCTGGATAGCTGCACCCATAGCCACAACCTCATCAGGGTTCACGCTCTTGTTAGGAGCCTTTCCGAAGAACTTCTCTACCACTGCCTGGATTGCAGGGATACGTGTCGAACCACCTACGAGGAGTACCTCGCTGATATCTGATGCATTGAGTCCTGCATCCTGGAGTGCCTTGCGGCAAGGCTCGATTGTTCTCTGAATGAGGTGGTCGGCAAGCATCTCGAACTTAGCTCTTGTAAGAGTCTTCACAAGGTGCTTTGGCATACCGTCAACAGGCATAATGTAAGGGAGGTTGATCTCTGTTGAAGTCTGGCTTGAAAGCTCGATCTTAGCCTTCTCAGCAGCCTCCTTGAGTCTCTGGAGTGCCATAGGGTCCTTCTTGAGGTCGATACCGCCGTTCTCAGCTGCGAACTCAGCTGCGAGCCAGTCGATGATCACCTGGTCGAAGTCGTCACCACCGAGGTGAGTGTCACCGTTTGTTGAAAGAACTTCGAACACGCCGTCTCCGAGGTCCATAATAGAGATATCGAATGTACCGCCACCGAGGTCGTACACAGCGATCTTCATATCCTTGTTCTGCTTGTCAAGACCGTATGCAAGAGCAGCTGCGGTAGGCTCATTGATGATACGTTTTACGTCAAGACCAGCAATCTGACCAGCCTCTTTTGTAGCCTGACGCTGTGAGTCTGAGAAGTATGCAGGAACTGTGATGACAGCCTCTGTAACCTCCTGTCCGAGGTACTCCTCAGCAGTCTTCTTCATCTTCTGGAGAATCATTGCTGAAATCTCCTGTGGTGAATAGAGACGTCCGTCGATGTCTACACGTGGAGTGTCGTTTTCGCCCTTTACAACCTTGTAAGGTACACGCTCGATGTCGCCTGTTACCTGACTGTACTTCTCACCCATAAATCTCTTGATAGAGAAAATGGTCTTGTGAGGGTTGGTGATAGCCTGACGCTTTGCAGGGTTACCGATCTTTCTCTCACCGCCGTCGGTGAATGCAACTACTGAAGGGGTAGTTCTCTGTCCCTCGTTGTTAATGATTACTGTAGGCTCGTTACCTTCCATCACTGCTACGCAGGAGTTGGTGGTTCCAAGGTCAATTCCAATGATTTTTCCCATAATTGTTATCTTTTATATAATTTATATTTCTGTTATATATCCCTCGGCTTCGCTCGGGATGACGCCGCAGCGCTGTGCTGCAGCGACGACGACATTATATCGAAAGCTGTGCCAATGGCCTTACAATAAAAATATATGCCAAAATGTCAGTTTTTATCTGCCAACCCTCCCTCCGTAATGACATAATTACTATTTTTGTCATATGATTTATCGTGAACTTACAGCTGGCGAGTTCAATGACCTCGCCTCCAGAATACTTTTCGAAGACAATCATCTTCTTGTAGTGAACAAGAAGGTGGGAGAAATTGTCCAGGGAGACAAGACCTCGGACGAACCGCTTACTGAGACTTACAAGGCTTTCATTGCACAGCGTGATGCCAAGCCCGGACAGGTCTTTATGGGGCTGCCTCATCGTCTGGACCGTCCTGTCAGCGGCATAGTGGTCCTTGCCAAGACCTCAAAGGCCCTTGAACGCCTGAATGCAATGTTCCGTGACTCAGACGTCCACAAGTACTACTGGGCCCTTGTGTGCGCTGAACCTCAGCCGGCAGAAGGACATCTGGAGGATATGATGTGGCGCAACGAGAAGCAGAACAAATCATATATATGCCGCCCGGGAGCAGCACGCAACGACGCAAAGCTTGCCAAACTCAATTACAGGCAGATCGGCAGGACTGACAGGTACTGGCTGGTCGAAGTGGAACTCCTGACAGGACGCCACCACCAGATCCGCTGCCAGCTCTCAAATCTTGGCTGTCCGATCAAGGGCGACCTCAAGTACGGTGCGCCGCGCTCCAATCCGGATGGAGGAATCTCCCTCCACGCGCGCAGAATAACCTTTGTCCATCCGGTAAAGAAAGAGGAAATGACCATCGAGGCACCTGTTCCGACCTCTTGGAAAGGTGTTTCTCAGAAATAACACCCATATGAAAAGAATATTTGGTGCCGAATATGTCAATGACCTCAGCTACGAGGTCGGTTTTCTTAAGAAGGCTGTAGCTGCAGTCAACGAAAAGAGACCGGATGCAGTGGTCTTCACAGGCGACCAGGTAAACCGTCCTGCAGATCAGGAGCAGTGGGACGTCCTCAATGAAGTCATATCTGAAATGGATCCGTCGGTGACGGCTCTCCATATTCCTGGCAATCACGACGTGTTCATATCCGAAGGTAAGGTAGATTCCACACCTTTCACAAGCCGTTACGGAACCGACAGGTTCGTATATGAGAACAAGAAAGTTTGTGCGGTCGGAATAAATTCCAACCTTATAAAATATGATGACCCTCGGGAGGAAGAACAGTTCGAATGGATAAAGTCGGTGCTCGACCAGGCGGACGAAGGTGCAGTGAAATTGATATTCTGCCACCATCCGTTCTTCCTCAAGGATATAGAAGAAGAGGACGGTTACTTTCAGATCCAGAAGTCAAAGAGAAAGAAATATTTCGATATGTTCCTCGAAAAGGGTGTCGATGCGGTGTATGCCGGTCATCTCCACGACAGCTCGGAAGGGGAGTATATGGGGATACCGATGAAGACAGCCACCTCTGCGGGCTATCAGCTTGGTGAAGCGGAGCCGTCTTACAGATATATAGTGATCAGAGACGGAGCTGTGGTACAGGATAAGATGCTGGGATATTGATACAATTTGCGAAATAATAATTTTTAACTATCTTTGCACCCGAAAAATCAACTAGTTAGAATAGTGTATGTGGCAGTGATGCCCAAAAGAGTTACAATTTTAAACTAAATTTAAACTGATTAATTATTATGGAGATCAACAACATTGGTGCAAACGCAGGCATCGTATGGAATGCCCTCAACGCAAATGGCAAGCTTACAGAGGCTAAGCTCAAGAAGGAGACAGGTCTTGCAAGCGCAGAGTTCTTCACAGCACTTGGCTGGCTCGCACGCGAGGGTAAAGTTAGTGTAGAGGTAGAGACTAAGGGTTCAAAGACTTGCGAGTATTACACTCTCAACGCATAATTTGAACTTGCCTTACAAGAAGAATGGCGGACACTTTCGAGTGCCCGCCATTCTTGTCTATATATCTTCAGGTGTTAAATCGTCTTGATCTCCTCCATTACTTCTGCAGCCTTCTTGTAGCCGTCAGCCGGTGCCTTCCACAATGTGGCGATGACAAGGCAGCCGAGGATTCCGAACATTACAGCTACGAGGAATACGGAGTTCCAGCCGAAGTTGTCTGCGAGGTAACCGAAACCGATACCGGCGATTGTGCTGGCTGCGTAACCGAATATGCCAAGGATACCGTTTGCTGTTGCACAAGCCCTTTTGGTCGCCTGCTGAGAGGCGGCTACTCCGAGAAGGGCCTGAGGACCATATACGAAGAATGCTGATAGGCAGATAAGTACTGCACTGATGATCCAGTGTGCATTCTGTGGGGTCTTCCAGAAGAGGAAGAAGCAGAGAGTCGCTCCTATTGTGCAGAGAAGGCAGGTTCTGTGAGCCTTGTTCTGCATAAACTTGTCTGTGAACCAACCTGCCACGAGGGTTCCGAGCACTCCTCCGATGAGTTCGGATGAAGCTACGATGTTGGCAGATATGGCAATGTCGAATCCCTTGAACTGTGTAAGGAACGAGGTTCCCCATTCGAGGATGGTGAATCTGATTACATATATACAGAAGTTCGAGAGGGCGAGAATCCAGATGATAGGGTTCTTGAAGACGAGTCTCTTGAGGAAGTGGTTGTACTGCTCGCCTTTAAGCTGAACTTCTGCGCCCGAAGCTGCACAGCCGTCCTTGTGGTCAAGTTCCTCCACTTCCGGGAGTCCTACCGAAGACGGCGTGTCTCTTAGAGTGAAGAATACCACTATGGCTCCAACGAAAGCGATTGCTGCCGGAATAGCGAAGCAGAGGTTCCACGCAGACATTCCGAAACGTGAAAGAATCCATCCGCAGAGGGCGATCACCACACCTGCTCCGATGGAATGTGAGGCGTTCCAGATAGACTGCTTGGTGGCAAGCTCTGATGGCCTGAACCAGTGTGCCATAAGGCTGGCGCAAGGAGGATAACCCATTCCGTGGATATAGCCGTTTACAACCCAGAGGGATCCGATAAGGTAGATGAGTCCCATTGTCGCCTTTCCTTCTGCGTCGAGAAGGTTGAACACTCCGTCAAGCTTCGGACTGAATGCGATGGCGAAGTTTACTGCGGCTGAAAGGATGAGTCCGCCCGCAAGGAGCTTCCTGCGGCTGCAGCGGTCTGCGATGAAACCGTTCACAAATCTTGAAAGGCCGTAGATTATTCCGTTGAGGGTAATGAATATACCAAGCTGAAGCTTGGTGATTCCGAGTTCCTCCTGCATTGCCGGAAGTGCGGCGCTGAAGTTCTTGCGGAGGAAGTAATACAATATGTACGCAATCATAAGGACTATGAGGGTCCTCCACTGCCAGTACTTGTACTTTTTAGTCTGTTCCATCTTATCGGTTATTTGGTTTTTTTGATTCTTTTCTGGACAGCGACCATCATCTCGTCTGTCATTGCACTACGTGCTGCAAGCACATCAAGGAATGCAGCCAGCAGCGGGAAGAGGGTGGTGATGGAAAATGTCATCTCGCCTTTATGAATTAAGTAGTCTGTGCCAAGCCAGATCTGGAAACCGATTGCCAGCAGGGCTGCGATGATGCTTACTCTGGCCTGGAGGAAACGTGTCTTGAAACTTGCTGTGGCTGCGATGTGGGAAGTCGTAAGCATAAGCAGCAGTACAAGATACGGCATCTTTTCGTGATAGCGGATGATTGCTTCCTCACCTCCCGGACCTATGATGGAGGCAAAACGGCTGAACAACATCGAAACGATGAGGCCGGTCGAAATCAATAGGTAGAGTGTCTGTATTCTTTTCCACATAATGGTGACGTTTTGTTAAGATAAGTCTGCAAAAGTAGGAAAATTAAGAGGAAAAAACTATATTTGAACGATTGTTGCACTTTAATAACGATATATATTAATAAATCGAAAGATATGAGAATCGCAGAATCTGAACTTATAATCAACGGCGACGGCTCGGTGTTCCACCTTCACCTCCGCCCGGAAGAACTCGCAGATAATGTCATCCTTGTCGGAGACCCCGGCAGAGTGGATATGATCGCGGAATATTTTGAAGAGAAGGAGTTCCGTCACGCTTCACGTGAATTTGTTTCAGTGACAGGCAAATATAAAGGTGTCAGAATGACGGCTCTCTCGACCGGAATCGGAACCGACAACATCGACATCGTGATGAACGAGCTTGACGCACTCGCAAACATAGACTTTGAAACTCGTGAAGTGAAGCCTGAGCATCGCACGCTGAACATAATCCGTATCGGTACTTCAGGAGCGATCCAGCCTGACATTCCTCTGGGGTCGTTTGTATTCTCGCACATTTCTGTAGGCTGTGACGGCCTTATGAACTGGTATGCAGACCGTGACAGCATTTCCCTTCTCGACATAGAGGAGGCATTCAAGAAACATACAGGCTGGAACAAGCATCTTCCTGACCCTTATTTCGTCAGAGCCGGCAAGAAGATGTCAGACCTTTTCCGTGACTGCACTGTCAAAGGTATGACCATCGCAGCTTCCGGTTTCTATGGCCCTCAGGGACGAGTGCTCCGTATGCCACTTGCAATGCCGGATATGCTTGACACATTCGAGTCATTCCGTTTCGGTGACGAGCGAGTTACAAACTTCGAGATGGAAGGATCTGCAATTGCAGGTATCGCCGCCCATCTGGGGCACAATGCCGGTACAGTGTGCTGCATCATAGCCCACAGACATCACAAGGCAAGCAACCCGGATTACAAGCCGCAGGTAAGAAAGCTTGTAGAGCTTGTCCTTGACAAACTTGCAGAGTAGACATTAAAAGGCTGGCCACACGGGCCAGCCTTTATTTTTTTATTCTCCGTACATATCCTTTCTGGACTGTGGTCCACCTCCTTTGTAGACATCAGGGTCGGAGATCCACGCTTCGATTATTCTTTCCTTCTTTTGCATTACATTCTTTTCGAGGAAGTCCTTCTGGATGTTGATGGTTGTTTCCATCGATCCCGCAACTTCGTGGCCGTAGTCTATGAAATGGAACATATTGTAGTTGAATCCGAATTTCTGGAACCTTTTCACAAGTTTGCCGCCTCCGAAGAAGCCGAGGTTAAACACTTTGATCTGCTCGTAAGGAACCAGGCTGTCGCTTGTTCCGTGAAGCATAAGTGTCGGTGCAGGTCTGTTCTTGTAGTCTACCTTTCCTTCCCTTGAAAGGATAGCGCCTGAGAATGACATCACTCCGGTATAGTTGAATCCCTGAGGCAGTACAGATGCCCAGGCTGTGCGGTTGCTGATTTCATACTCAGCCTGCATTACAGAGATAGCGCCGGCAGACGATCCGCTGATCACCAGGTTCTTAGGGTCCACGTTCAGCTGCTCTGCATTCTCGATGATGAAGTTGGTGGCACTGAAAAGGTCTTCTACTGCCATATGGATGGCCTTGTCAAGTACGTTGACCTGCGCTATGCCCACTTTATTCGAGCCCTTGAGTCCGAGTCTGTAATCTATTGAGATGATTCCGTAACCGTCGTCTGTCATCTGCTTGAACCACTTGTGGTAGCTGGCGTCGTCGCGGGTTCCTCTCAGGAATCCGCCGCCGAACATAAAGATGATGGTAGGTTTTCTGATCCCTCCGATGCTTGTCTCGCTGCCTTTTGCAGGATTATATACATCAAGGAACAGATTGCAGGTGTCTCTCTCTGCATAAAGGTAGGTGCCGTCGGGCGAAATGATCTGTGTCTGAGCTTTCGCACTGGTGAAAGCAGACATAGCCAGCAGGCTGGCTGTGATTATCAGTAACTTTCTTAACATATGCCTGGTGTTTATTTTTCTCCTGTAATGAGCTTTTCAGATGGTATCAGTCTCTGGATCGCCTTGATGTGGCCGAAGAACCGGAAGGCTATCACGCGGACTACAGTGTAGCAAGGGATTGCAACAATCATAGCGAGAGGTCCTCCGATGTGTCCTACTATGAGCAGGACAATGAAGATTTCGAGAGGCTTGGCCTTGATGCTTGTCGAATATATCACAGGCTGATAGAAGAAGTTGTCGATCAGCTGTGTGAAGCAGAAGATGGCTATGAGGATGGCTGTGAACAGCCAGAAGTTGACGTCAAGTCCTATAGGGGTGATGCTTGTGTATTTGATTACAAGTCCCAGTACTGTTCCCAATGCACCTCCCATAAGCGGACCCACATAAGGGATTATGTTCAGGATGCCTGTAAGGAAGGCTATACCGATTGCAGCATTGAAGCCGAGCCTTGCAATGAACATAAGTCCGATGAAGTTGACGAGTGCCACTCCGGTGACCTCGATCATCACACCGATAAAGTAGCGGGAAAGCAGGTATCCGATGTCAGAGATGGCCTTTTCTGTGGTCTTCTCGTGTTTGTCCGGCACCAAGGCGCATACGATGCTTGTGAACAGGCCGTCATCCTTGATGAAGAAAAAGGATATGAAGACAACAGAAAAGAGACCTACTCCAAAGCTCGTAAGGAACGAAGTCGCTGAGCCGATTACGGAAGATATGGTGGATACGTTGAATATATTCTGGAGCTCTTTTACCGCAACTACCTCCAGGCGGAAGTCTTCTCCAAGCTGAGGGAAGGTGTTTCTGAGAAATTCATTCAGATTCGCAAGAGGTACTGCTATGCTGCCTGCTGAACTTTCCAGAGTGCTTATGGAGATGCCCTTGAGGATTCCGCTCACGATAGGGAAGAGCATAGTCACGACGCTGATGATGATGGTCATAGTGACCAGCAGCGTAAGTGCCGCAAGTATCCAGTCGGGGGCCTTTCTTCCTTTGATTTTCAGCTTTTTCAGAAGACCCATCACCGGCTTTCCGACCAGTGACACCACAACTGCGATGAGTACATATATAAGTACGCTTCTGAAGTACCAGCACAGGCCTGCAATTATGGCTGCGCCTGCAGCCATAATTATATATTTGGCCAGTTTGTCGGTATATCTTTCGTTCTGTTCCATATAAATCCTTTTAATGTCGATCCACCTACAAATATAGTGAAAGGTTTCATTTTTTTTGCGGTTTTGTGTTGCTTGTGCTTTATCTTGGCACAACGATGGTGTACCTTTGCATCAACAAAACAACAGAACACTTTAAAAGAAACGGTTATGAATACAGAAAACACCCTCGCTTTCATCAACTCAATGATCTCATCAGAAGCTTCTTACAGAACATTGGTCGATATGATCAACGAAATGGATCTTGAACTTATGGACATCAGCCTTGTCTAGCGCCACTGAACCTTGGTCGATTCCTTGTCTTCAGACAGGCTTACGCTGATCTTCGTATGCTCGGATGTCTTTTTGCCTGAAAGCATCCTCTCGGCGATAATGTGCTCAGAAACAGGATCTTCGATATATCTCTGAACAGCCCTCTTGAGCGGTCTTGCGCCGTAGCTCGGATCATATCCTGCCTCTGCAACGAACCTCTTGGCTGTTGCTGTGACTGTGAGCTCGAATCCGGCTTCCTTGACGCGTTTCTTCAGACCCTTGAGCTCGATGTCGATGATCTTCGCCAGGTCATCCTTGGTCAGAGGATTGAAGAACACCTGCTCGTCGACACGATTGATGAATTCCGGTGGGAATGCCTTCTTCACTGCCTTCTCCAGGACTGTCTTCCTGTTGTTCCGGACATTCTGGCCTGAAGTGCTGAAGCCCATTCCGTTACCATATTCCTCAAGCTCGCGGCTGCCGACATTTGACGTCATTATGACTATTGTGTTCCTGAAACTTACAGTCCTGCCTGTACTGTCTGTGAGACGTCCTTCATCAAGTACCTGAAGGAGAAGATTGAACACGTCGGGATGTGCTTTTTCTACCTCGTCAAGAAGCACGACGCAGTAAGGTTTCCTTCTTACCCTTTCGCTGAGCTGTCCGCCCTCCTCGAATCCTACATATCCCGGAGGAGCTCCGATGAGTCTGGACACATTGAACTTCTCCATATATTCGCTCATATCCAGACGTATCATATTCTCTTCCGAGTCGAAAAGGTACTCGGCGAGCGACTTGGCCAGCTGTGTCTTTCCTACTCCTGTGGGACCGAAGAACAGGAAGGTTCCTATAGGTTTGTTCGGGTCCTTGATGCCGGCCCTGTTGCGTCTGATGGCACGTACGACCTTGTCGACCGCCTCCTCCTGACCTATGATTCTGCGGCTGAGCATATCCTTCATTTTCAGGAGCTTGCTTCCTTCGCCTTCCGCGATTCTTCCTGAAGGGATGCCTGTCATCTTGGATATGATTTCAGCCACATCTTCCGCTGTCACGCGGCCTGTGCCATTCGGGTTCTTCAGTCTTACCATAGAACCTGTCTCGTCCATCGCATCGATGGCCTTGTCCGGAAGGCAGCGGTCTGTTATGTATCTGTCTGACATCTTCACGCACGCTTCTATTGCTTCGTCCGTGTAGATGACATTGTGGTGCTTTTCGTAATTGGTCTTCAGACGGTCAAGGATAGAGATGGAGTGGGCTATGTCAGTGTGATCTACAGTGATTTTCTGGAACCTTCTGTCAAGGGCTCCGTCCTTCTCCACGATCTTTCTGAACTCGTCCATAGTGGTCGCTCCGATGCACTGGATCTCTCCTCTTGCAAGCGCTGGCTTGAGCATATTAGCCGCGTCGAGACTTCCGGATGCTCCTCCTGCTCCGACTATGGTGTGGAACTCGTCGATGAACAGTATCACATTAGGGTCATCAGCTGCAGCCTTGATGATGGTCTTGAGCCTCTTTTCGAAGTCTCCGCGGTACTTGGTGCCAGCTACAATGGAGCCTAAATCCAAGGAAATCAATCTCTTGTCTGCGAGTGCCGACGGAATCTGACCTGTGGCTATCTTTATCGCGATTCCCTCTACGATGGCTGACTTTCCGACTCCCGGATCGCCCACAAGCATAGGGCTGTTCTTCCTTCTCCTGCCCAGGATCTGGATCACTCTCTGGATCTCGTCCTCGCGTCCGACCAGCGGGTCAAGCTTTCCTTCTCGGGCTGCCTGAGTGATGTCGTAGCCGAACTCTTCAAGAGGCGGCTGTGCCGGTTCCTCCTTGGCATTTTCGTCGGCAGCTACAGCCCTTATCCTTATGCGTGGAGTCTCTTCGTTCTCCTTTTCCGGTGTTTCTTCCTCCTGCGTTCCCCTGTCCAGCATATCACATCTGTCAAGGTACCTGAATATGTTGCCGTACTCCAGGCCTGTGTCCTTCAGATAGGTGCTTCCATAGGACCCGCCTGCCCTTGTGAGGGCGAGCAGCAGATGTTGCGACGAAGCTTGCCTGCTGTGCACCTTTGCAGCTTCAAGCAGAGTGAAGCTGAGTACGTTCTGGGCACCTCTGGAGAAGCTCACGTTGTCGATCTCTGAGTAGGGGATGTGTTCGTTTGTAAATATGTGATTGTCAATGAACTGCTTCATTTCGTCCAGGTCTGTTGCGAGGCCTCTGAGCGCGTCTGCCGCCGTGTTCTCCCTATGACGGATGATGCCGAGAAAAAGGTGGTCGGGAGCGATTCCGTAGCTGCCTGTCCTCATAGCTTCTTCTCTGGAAAAATTTATGATTGAGTTCAGTTCATCTGATATGCTGATGTCCATAGGATAAAAATCGTGTCTGGTTGTTAGAAATTCGACTTTGATTGCACAAAATTACTAAAATTTTCGTAACTTTGCCAAGATGTAAATTAAGATTAAGACTTAGAACAGAAATATGGAAAATGAAGTAAAGACCGGAAGGATTGAGCAGGTGAACATCGACCAGCAGATGAGGAGTGCGTACATCGACTACTCTATGTCTGTGATCGTGTCGCGAGCTCTTCCTGATGTGCGTGACGGTTTCAAGCCTGTGCACAGAAGGGTGTTGTTCGGAATGGATGGACTCGGACTTCGTCATACAAGCCAGACAAAGAAGTCTGCCCGTATCGTCGGTGAGGTACTCGGTAAGTACCACCCGCACGGAGACTCAAGCGTTTACGGTGCAATGGCCAGAATGGCCCAGGACTGGAGCTTGAGGTACCCGCTTGTCTTCGGACAGGGTAACTTCGGTTCGATGGACGGTGACCCGGTAGCGGCAATGCGTTACACCGAGGCAAAACTTTCGAAGCTCTCTGATGAAGTGCTTGCAGACCTTGAAAAGGACACAGTGGATTTCCAGAACAACTTCGACGACTCTCTTCAGGAGCCTACAGTGCTTCCTACAAAGCTCCCGCTCCTTCTTCTGAACGGTTCGTCAGGTATCGCTGTGGGTATGGCGACCAATATGGCTCCGCACAACCTTACAGAGTGCTGTGACGCTATATGTGCGTATATAGACAATCCGGAGATCACCATCGAGGAACTTATGCATTATGTCAAGGGTCCTGACTTCCCGACAGGAGGTATCATTCAGGGCCGCCAGGGCATAAAGGATGCGTTTGAGACAGGTAGAGGCCGTATCGTCATCCGCTCGAAGACTGAGATCGAGGTGAGCGACTCGGGCCGTGAGACTATCGTGGTGACAGAGATCCCGTATATGGTGAACAAGCGCGAGATGATCGAAAAGATCGCAGAACTTGTTGAGACCAAGAAGATTGAAGGAATTGCATATATCAACGACGAGACCACAATGAAGGGCGTGCGCATCGTCATCCGACTCAAGAAGGATGCAAATGCGAATGTAGTCCTCAATATGCTCTACAAGTACAGCCCGCTTCAGTCAAGCTTCTCTGTGAACAATGTGGCCCTCGTAAACGGAAGACCTCGCACACTGAACCTGAAGCAGCTCATCAAGTACTTCGTACGTCATCGTCACGAGGTTATCCTCAGAAGGACAAGATTCGATCTTGAAAAGGCTCAGAAGAGGGCCCACATCCTCGAAGGTCTCCTCAAGGCGCTCGACGTCATCGACGAGATAATCAGAATCATCCGCGCATCAAAGAGCGTCGAGGATGCCAAGACAGAGTTGATGGCGACATTCGGATTCTCGGAAGTACAGGCAACAGCAATTGTCGAGATGAGACTCCGTCAGCTCACAGGTCTGGAAAGAGAAAAGCTCCAGAGCGAGTACGACGAGCTTATGAAGTTCATCCGGTACTGCCAGGACGTGCTTGCTGACGAGAACCTCCAGATGGGCATCATCAAGGATGAGACTATGGAGATGAAGGAGAAGTACGGCGACGAAAGACGTACCGAGATTGCCCTCTCTTCAGACGAATTCAATCCTGAGGACTTCTATGCTGACGAGGATGTTGTAATCACAATCTCGCATCTTGGATATATCAAGAGAACTTCACTTACCGAGTACCGTCTCCAGAACAGAGGTGGTGTGGGAATGAAGGGAAGCGCGACACGCGACGAGGACTTCATCGAGCACATCTATGTTGCAAATATGCACAGCACAATGCTCCTGTTCACCCAGAACGGAAAGTGCTACTGGCTTAAGGTCTATGAAATTCCGGAGGGATCACGTGCCTCAAAGGGACGTGCCATCCAGAACATCATCAACATCGAGCCGGATGACAAGATCAAGACTTACCTGAATGTCCGTAACCTCAAGGACGAGGAATATGTGAACAATACATATATAGTTCTCGGAACAAAGAAGGGTATCATCAAGAAGACATCCCTCGAGGCTTACTCAAGACCAAGGGCAAACGGTGTCATCGCCGTTACTGTACGTGACGGAGACGAACTCCTCGATGCTGTCCTCACAAACGGCAATTGCGAGATCCTTCTTGCAGGACGCAAGGGACGCTGCTGCCGCTTCGATGAAGCAGATGCAAGAGCACTCGGAAGAACTGCGTCAGGTGTGCGTGGCATAACTATTGAAGAGGATGATGAGGTTATCGGAATGATAGCATATGATCCGAATGCTGAGGATGCGTCGGCACACAGCCTCCTCGTAGTCAGTGAAAATGGTTATGGAAAGCGTTCGGAGTTCGAAGAGTATCGCAAGACAAACAGAGGCGGAAAGGGCGTCAAGACATTGAATATCACAGAGAAGACAGGTGCTCTTGTGGCGATGAAGAATGTGACTGACGAGAACGATCTTATGATCATCAACCGCTCTGGAATCACCATCAGAATGGCAGTCGCAGACATCAAGGTTGCAGGCCGTGCTACTCAGGGCGTACGCCTCATCAACATCAGGGAGGGAGACTCGATTGCAGCTATCTCTGCAGTAAACAAGTCAGAGGAAGAACAGAATCTCCAGCAGCCGGCACAGGAGCAGGCTCCCGAGTCAACAGAACAGACAAATAACTAAATAACTTAATACCAGATTAATTATGAAAAGAATTTTGATCGCATTGGCAGTGCTCCTTTCAGTACAGGTCGCTGATGCACAGACAAAGTCACCAGATGCAGCAAAGAAGGCAGTAGCCGCTGCAGAAGCTGCAGCTGAGAATCCAAAGAAGGCTGCTAAGGTAGCAACTTGGGTAAAGCTTGCAACATCTTATATGGATGCATACAATGCACCTGCAGGCTCAGCTTGGGTAGGTGCGTCAAAGCAGGAACTCCAGCTCCTTATGGGTAGCCAGCAGCCGCTCGCTGTTGAGAATGTAGAGGTTGGTGGCGAGGCTCTTGTAAAGGAGACTTATGCTGACAAGGATTTCTATTTCAACGGTGCAGGACAGCTCGTACTTATCGACGTTACCAAGCCAGTTATCGAGAACGCTCTTGCAAAGGCTACCGATGCTTACAAGAAGGCTTATGAGGTAGACGTGAAGAAGTCAAAGATCAAGGATATCGCAGGTGGTCTTGAGATCGTTGCAAGAAAGTATATGGATGAGGCTATGAATGCTTATACATTCGGTGACCTCGCCAAGGCATCGGAGCTCTTCGAGGCTGCTGCAAATACTTCAGAAATCGAGCCTCTTTCAAAGAACGACACTACAGCTCTTTACAATGCAGGTTACACAGCTTGGGCAGTAGGCAACAATGAGAGAGCCAAGGGTATCTTCGAGAAGTGTCTTTCTATCGGTTACTACTATGAGGGTGGTGAGGTCTACGCAAAACTCGGCGACATCTACACTAAGCTTGGTGATGCAAATAAGGGCGCAGCTACTCTTGAGGAAGGTTTCGTCAAGTTCCCACAGAGCCAGAGCATCCTTATCGGCCTTATCAACTACTACATCTCAAACGGCGAGAACACAGACCGTCTCTTTGCTCTCATCGAAGAGGCTAAGAAGAACGAGCCTAACAATGCTTCTCTCTACTATGTTGAGGGTAACATCTACAAGGAGCTCAAGCAGATTGACAAGGCTGCAGAGAAGTATATGATGTGTGCTCAGATCAACCCTGAGTATGAGTATGGTTTCATCGGAGCAGGTGTGATGTACTACGAACTTGCAATCGAGCTTCAGGAGAAGGCTTCAAACGAGCTTGATGACAAGAAGTGGATGGAGCTCAACAAGCAGTTTGAGGAGGCTCTCAAGAACGCCCTCAATCCATTCGAGAGCGCATTCAACCTTACAAAGGACGAGTCACTCAAGGTGAGCATCGCAGAGTATCTCAAGAATATCTACTACCGTTTCATCTCTAACGGTCCTGAGTTCGAGGAAGGATACAAGAAGTACAACGACATCGTAGCTTCACGCTAATCATTATACATATAATATATAGGAAGAGGGCGACTAATAAGTGATTTAGTCGCCTTCTTTCGTATTTATATGGACATGATGACAGTGGCGGTAGGGTAAGTTTGGCTTGGTTTCGTCGGAACGAGTTCCGACTTCATCCCTCCCACGACTTCGTCGCGGGTCCC
>JAFVOX010000017.1:0-120288 GCA_017505605.1 Bacteroidales bacterium | reverse complement strand
CAGAAATAATTTTAGAAATCCGACCATAACTTAGACCGGAAGATCGAAGTTCAAGAGCTTTCTCTAAATTAAGCTCTCTTTGTAAAACATAACTACTCATTACTTCGGTTGTAATGAGTCAACTTTTTTCAGGGAAAGACACCTCCGACACTTTTGCCGTGTTTCTGTCGGAGGTCCCTGTGTTTTTTGGGGTACCTCCGACACTTTTGCCGTGTTTCTGTCGGAGGTGGGCACAAAGCAAGCCGTGCGAGCCTTTAGGCCGAGCTCGCGCGTCTTGCTTTGAGTGGTCGGCCCTGGTTTCGGCCGACCGCGGTGCCGTTGATGGGGGATTTCTGTCACTGCCCGGAACAGAGATATGCCAAATAGTATATGCTGTGGTCGGCGAATACGCCGGCCGACCACTATATAGTCTCTGTCGCACCATCGCCGGCCATAACCAAAGCCGGCGATTCAAAGCAGCCAGCGCGAACAAAACCCAAAGGGTTCGCGCTGGTTGCTTTGTGCTATCTAGTCCTTAAATAGGCTCTGCACAATGACTAGGACGGAATTGCGTGGTCAGTCTTGGAAGAATAATGGGGTATAATGGACATATGGCGCATCCCCATTCGGTCAATACTTTATGTGCTTGCCAAACCTTGGGCCACGGTGATCGGGTTCTCAGAGCGTATATGCTGCATTAGCGTGGCTCAAGGTCGGCAGATTGATGACCTCAGGCCACGCAAATCGTGTATATATGCAATCTGAGGCACTTTGCCGTGGCCTAAGGTTTGGATGACGGCTGGTGAAATGCATAATACTGTGCTGGGACACAAATATGCGTGGCTTAAGGTTTGGGATGGTAGGCTAGATGTGGTGTTATGCATTATGGTCATCGGAAATTGGCTGTTGTTCAGATTTTGTCTATCTTTATTCCCGCAATCCCGCAATTCAGCAGATAGACCTATGCATTCCTTCTTTCGCAGACACTTTCTGGCAGTCATCTTCATTTTGACTTTGTCGTCTGTGTGCGCATTCGCACAGACTGAACTCCCGCAACTGAAGGAACTGTCGGCAAAAGACCGTGCTAAAGCCATAAGTCCCGTTCAGAAGAAGGGCAAGTGGGGCTATGCGGATGAAAAAGGGAAGTTTGTCATCAAGCCTTATTTTGATTCCGCAGATGAATTCTCTCCAGCCTCTCTCAGAGGTGTGACCATCAGGTGTGCCAGAGTGTCTTTCAACGGCAAGTACGGCTATCTTTATGACAACGGACTCTTTATGATCCTGCCGGAATATGATTCCCTCTCACTGTTCACCAAAGGAGTAGCAGTTTTTGCAAAGGATGGAGAATGTGGACTCCTGAGCACTTCAGACAAGGTGCTCCTTTCAGGTCTTGAAGCCATAATGCCTTTTGATGAAAACGGCCTGGCCTGGGCCTCGCGCGACGGAATGTGGGGACTGTATGACATTTCAGGAAGTGAAATCTTCAAGCCACGCTTTACATCTCTCCCTGAAACTCACTTCGGCAATCTTACCTTGGTGCAGGAATCCGGAAAATTCGGTCTGATCTCGATACCGGAACGCCGTATAGTTCTCCCGCCCGAATACGAAATGATCACAGGAGGCCACAAAGACGGAACCATCCTTGTCAGAAAGCACGGCAAGTACGGTCTGCACGATGAAAATGGAAAAATGCTTATACCTCCGCTGATGAACACTGACCAGGTTTCTTCCGGAGAGAAAGTCTACAAATATATCGATTCCAGTTCAGGTTTTGTGGTGCCTATGCTCTATCAGGACGGCAAGGCTGCGCCACTTAAGGCCCTTCCACCTCAGCCATTCGAAGAATGGCGGCACGAAAATCCTTATATATATCCAGGTCTTAAAGATACTTCTCTGGTTCAGGACCCTTCGGGTCTTGCGGAGGTTGACTCTATATATGTAACCCTATCTAAAGACAGGAAGGTCGTTGACAGCAGAGGTCTCGGACAGGCAGAAGAGTCGAAGATTGCCCATCTTATGAAGGTGGACCAGAACAGACTTGCCGCCTATGACAGGACAGCAGGAACCACATTGGCCCGGGACTGGCAGAGCATAAGTGCCAAGGTGCGCCGCAGAGCTCTTCTGCCGGGCGATGATGAGATGGCTGTCATCGATGTGACTGTAGACAGCCTGCTTATGCAGAGACATTTCGTACGGTTCACTAAGGAAGGCTCCCATAAGATTCTGCTGACTCAGGACGGAATCCTCTATGATCGGACCAACTACGTAAATGAAGACTGGGCAAACTGCTTTGTCACTACAGACCAGATCATCATTCCTGTCTGTATCGGGCCGGAAAAGTCTTTCAGGACAAGACTACTCGCTCCGTCAGGAAAACAGATAACGGAGCTTCCGGGCATATTCTGCGAACTGGTTCTGGATTCGGGTGATGTGGTCAGGATGATTGTCAGGGATGAGTATTCCTTCTCGGTCAGCGAAGTGGATATGATCAGCCGCAAATACAAGCTTGATGACCTCGGAATCGGCAGCGAAAATATGTCCATAGACTATTACGATTCGCACGCATATATATATGAAAAGGATTCTGGCCTGGCAAGGGCGGCCGTGGAGCTGAAGGACGGATGTACCACAATCCCTCTTTTTAAATATAAAAGGACTGATTGGGATGGCGAAGCCATCGTATCTCTGAGTGCGAATATATGGGACGTTCCGTCCGAATTCGCGTGGGTCGTTATGCCGAGGCCTCTGACTGAGCCGAGGGTAGAGAATATCAACGGATATATGCTGACTGTCTATCCGTCGGGTCCCGACGGTATATCCATATACAGCGTCAGCACAAATGTCTGGACCGGCGAAGGCCTGCGGTATGGATATATCGGATATGACACGGACTTCTTCACTGAGCCTCTGTTTGAAGACGCCAGGACAATGGCGGGCGGCGAAGCAGCGGTCAGAATAAACGGAGAATGGAAACCGCTAAAGAAAAGCGACTTCGAGAATAACATAAAACTGTTTGAAAATGCATACACTGAAGAATGATGTGCTGACCGTTGAGGTCAGTGAGCACGGTGCGGAACTGCACAGCATCCGTAAGGGTGCGACGGAGTACTTATGGCAGGCTGACCCTAAGTTCTGGGCCAGACATTCGCCGGTTCTTTTCCCTATTGTGGGAAGTGTCTGGGACAAGCTCTATAGGGTGGACAGAAAGGTCTATGAGCTCGGGCAGCATGGTTTTGCCCGCGATATGGATTTTGTAAAGGTAGAAGGAAATGACACAGAGGTGTTCTACAGACTGGAATCGAACGATGAGACTTTGAAGAAGTACCCTTGGCCGTTCCGTCTTGAGATAGGCCATAAGCTTAAAGACAATGCCATAGAGGTAATATGGAGGGTTTACAATCCGGGTACAGAGGAAATGTACTTCCAGATCGGTGCTCATCCTGCATTTTACTATCCTGACTACGATCCTGAAACAGATGAGAGAGGCTATTTCTCGTTTGACAGGTCCGAAGGCCTCGAGTGTATCCGTATAATGGAGAAGGGCTGTGTGGACGCTGTGACCAAGTACCCTCTGGAGATTCCTCAGGACGGACTTCTGCCGCTGAGGAAGGACACCTTCGATGTAATCGACACCATTATGCTTCAGGATTCGCAGATCGGCAGGGTGACTCTTCACCGCAATGACGGAACGCCTTGGCTCAGTCTTAAGTTCACTGCTCCTGTGGTAGGCCTGTGGTCGCCTCCGACCAGGAATGCGCCGTTCATCTGTATCGAGCCGTGGTACGGAAGGTGCGACAGAGCCGGCTACACCGGTGACTATCGTCAGAAGGATTGGGTGAACCGCCTGGAGCCGGGAAAAGAATTTGAAGGTATATATACAATCGAAATTGCATAATTTTTGACTTGCCTGCGTTTAACTTTTAAACGCAGGTTTTTTATGAAATGTATTATCACCTTGGCCCTGGCTTCAATCTTGTTTCCGGGCATTATTAGAGCGCAGAGCGGCTCTTTTGACAATTCTACAGTCCGCAGCTTCGATCTGGACAGGTATCTCGGCACGTGGTATGAGATCGCCCGCTTTGATCATAGCTTTGAAAGAGGTATGCAGAATGTTTCTGCAGAGTACCTTCTCCGTGATGACGGTATGGTGGCCGTATTTAATTCAGGTTGGAAGGACGGGAAATATAAAGTGACGGAAGGAAAGGCAAAACAGCCGGACCCGACGGGAGATCCGGCTCATCTGAGAGTGTCTTTCTTTCTGTTCTTCTTCAGTGACTACGATGTGCTGATGCTTGATGACAATTATCAGATCGCTCTGGTGGGAAGCAAGAGTCCGAACTATCTCTGGATCCTTTCGAGAGACCCTTCGCCGAGTGACAAGGTAGTGGGAGAGGTCATAGAAGAGGCGGACCGCCGCGGCTACGACACATCGAAACTGATCTGGGTGGATCAGAGTATGAATGACATTTAGGATGCAGTTATTTTGTAAATGTCAGGTTCAGGAAGAGTCCCGGGGAGGCTGCAACAGGCTTTTCCGGGGCGTATCTTCCCTCAGTGACAAGCTCCGGAAGGAAGGACTTGGACATATGGTCTATGACATAGAGGTCAAGAGTGTCGGCTTCCTCTCCTTCGATGATCCTAAGTCCGATGTAAGACTCATTGTCCTCACTCTTTGTATCTTCACAGAAGTCCCTGTTGGTGTTGTCGATAAGGAAGGTCTGCAGTGAAGCTGTCTCGCCGTTTCCCAGGTCAAGATCCAGGCTTCCGGCCTTTCTCATCACTGACTTTCCAAGGAAATAGTTCTTGAATCCGGAACGGAATCCGGGTTTGAGCTGGCCTGCCTTGAGATCAAACTCCATAGCGTCAGACCTGTTGTACTTCGGCATAAGATCCATTCCGGTGTAGCTCTCGTTCCAGTACTGCCTCATATATGTCGTGTCTGTCACGAGCGTGTCTATCTTCCACTCTCCATTCAAAGTGCTCCAGAGTGTGTCCAGAAGGTCTATCTCTATCTGACATTCAGCTCCTGCTCCGTATTTTTCGTCGAATCCGAGGTTGAGGACGACTTTGTCCCTTCCTTCCATAGCCCTTGGCCTGAGTGACTTCAGTTTCAGCTTGCCTGCACCCTTGCCCTGTGAAATGACATAATAAGAACTGTCTGCAAAGACAAAGTCTTCTCCCTCGACTGCAGTGGATCTGTCTGTGTCTACACTGAGAGTTACTGTGGTCTCTTTGCCAAGTACCTTTGCCTTTCCCTTCCTGTCCAATGCATTGAACTCGATGTCAAGCGAATCCGCAACCATAGAGTAGGAAGCCTGGAATGAGAAGTAGGCGAGCTTGTCCTGGATGGTGAATTCCGAAGTCAGGTACTTGCCGCTACCGATGCCCTCGGGAACTTCCACTGTAAGGCTCACTGTCTTGTCTGTGCCGAGTCTGAGGGTGGTGACCACTATCGAATCCACAGGATTCTCTCCTCCGAGAACGAACCTGTCTCCTGAAACTGTGTAATCAACGCCAAGTTCGGCCGAGCCACCGAATGTGACCGGGAAAGTCTGCGCAGACGTCGTGTCGATGGCCATCGACGCGAGTCGGAATATGGCGGTTTCCTCATATATCTCCGGCTGTGGCGCAAACAGCGACACGGCAGGGTCAAGCGCTATATCTTTGCTGCAGGCACCTACAAGGCCCGCAATTGCAATCAGTGTAAGTAATCTTCCTTTCATATCCTGCAAATATATGCATAAAAGTGTTGTTTTAGGGCAGTGATATGAAAAACTTTATGTATACCTGCGAAGTGTTGTAATATTTAACAGGAATGACATATAGGTTTGTACAATGATGATAGCTTCTTGGGACAGCTGATTTAGAAATATAATGTATATCGCACAGAAGGCAGGATCGGGAAGATGGAAGTCATCTTGATGGTCGGTCTGCGGTAGACATCTTCCACTATTGAGATATAGAAAGGGTTCTTACGGCCATATAAGTTATATACGGCGAAGGTGACGATATAATCCCTGCCTTTTCTTGCCGAGACTGCTCTGAAGTCGATTCCTACATCCAGCCTGTGGTAGGCCGGAAGCTGGAAGTTGTTGGGATACAATGATTCCGTTCCCATATAGTAGTACCCATACAGAGGAATCGTATAGCGGTTTCCGGAACGCAAGGTCCAGGTTGCATATATATCTACCAGTGGATGTGCCTTGTACACTCCGTTTATGACAAGATTATGCCTGTTGTCGTATCTGTCACGATACCAGCCACTGTAGAATGCCTCGAAGCGGCGCTGCGACCAGGACAGAGTGTAAGCTGTGGAGACGTCCCATTTCTCACTCTGGAACTCGCCATAGAATTCCAGTCCGAATGAGCGTCCTTTGCCTTCTGTAAATTCGGTTTCCCACGCGGCAGGAGAAGGCAGGTTATTATTCCCTGTATACTCATAAAGATGGTTCATCCCTTTCCAGAATCCTGCTACATTAAACAAGACGTGATGATTCGGGCGCCACTCTGTTTCTGCTGAAACTATACGTGACCTGATCGGTTTCATAGCTGCTGTCGCAGGCATCCAGAATGATCCCGGTCTTTCTGTCTTGAAGGATTCCACCTGATGCACAGGCTGTGTCATTTCAGAATAAGAAACTTTCGCTGACAAGGTCCGGTTTGGGTCATATGACAACGCAAGGCGAGGCTCCAAAGAATTGTAGGTCTGTCCCTTTGTCACAAAAAGCATATAGCGAAGCCCAGCATTGAGGAAAATATGAGGTGATAGGGTGAACTCGTCTTCGGCATATAGTGCGATTTCCGGCGAATGATAATGACAGCCATAAGAAACCTTGGTTTCATTTGATCTTACTGAGCCGACCTGCGTGTAGCTATGCTCAAGCGCTACCGGAGAGAACAGATGATACACTGCAGAAGCTCCATAATTCAGATAATGACGGCTGAAGGTCTTGTCCGAGAAGTGGATTTTTGCTCCTACATCAGCTATATTTGAAACATTTGATTCCAGATCGTAGCTCTTGTAGTCAGAAAACTTATTGAGATCTTCGTGGAAAGCGTTATAGTATCCGTCAGAAAAATAAAATGTGCTTTTCATTTTTCGACTCTGTGAGAAGTCTCTTTCCCAGACTGCAGACAGCAAGGAATTGCCCCATCTGTTGGCGTCCTTGAAGACGGTTTTCAGATAATCGGATGAACCTCCGCCGAGGGCGTTTTTCTCGGAATCCATAAAGGACATATAATCGAAGCCCAGATACGTATTGAACGTTATCTTGTCGCGACTGCTCTTTTTCCAGACGAATTTAGCATTGAGATCCGCGAATCCGTAATGTCCGTCTCTGGTGTAGTCGTTGGAATACGAGACATCAGGTACATATATAGCCCTGAGGATGGGTCTGACGAATGCCTCTACCCATCCATATCTCGCTGCAACATTGTACGAAAGCACTCCCTCTTTGATGGGACCTTCTATCTGGAACCTTCCGTCTGTCATTCCCAAAGAAAAAGAACCGTGTTGTCCGTGCATATCTCCGTCCTTCATCTTCACATCGACTACAGAAGAGGCTCGCCCTCCGAACTGGGCTGGAAATCCTCCTTTGTAGAAGTCGACCGACTCCACCATATCTGTGTTGAAAACGGAAAAGAGCCCGAGGAAATGTCCTGACTGATATAGAGGCACATTGTCCAACAGGTAGAGGTTGTCATTACCGGTGCCGCCCCTCACATTGAGCGTGGATGACATTTCGTTGCCGGGTGTCACTCCCGGAAGAGTCTGAAGAGTCTTTATCACATCCGGAGTGCCGAGCACAGCCTTGAATCTGAAATCTTTTCTGTCGATCTTCATCAGAGAGGTCTGTGTCTTCTTGTCAGCTCTTGGCCTGTAGTCTGTAACCACAACAGAGTCTATGGTTTCGTGCCTCTGAGCAGAAGCTATGATGCAGCTGATGAAAAGCATCATATATGTGATGATGGTCCTTTTCATTGCGCGTCAGATTTAAAGGTGTCGATTACCACTCTATTGATGGCTCCCACACAGCCCAGGCCACCCTTTACGTTGGTATAGCTTGATGGAGACATTGGCGATGACTGCTGATGAAGCTGCGCGAAATATAGCTCGTCTGACAATATTTCCAGATTGAATCCTATCTCGACATCTGTCGTTTCTTCGATCAGCCTGCCTTCTTCATCTGTGCCCACATAATCCTTCGGCAACTGATAATCAATGCCCCATTCACCTCTTCCGGTAAGGTGGAGAAGCCGATTCCATCCGTCAGATGTTGATCTGTCGTAAACACCATCCACGTATATATGAGTGAGGGTTGATATGTCCAGAAACGCTGAGAGATGCAGATTACTGTAGCTGTCGAAATCCACAGCAATTCTTCCCTTGAGGACATTGTCCTCCACGACATATCCGAAATCTCGGACAAGGTCCTGAGGAATATCCGGCACTGTTGTCTTCGCTGAAACATCAGGCAGTCCCGGCACCGAGCAAAAGACCTCTATAACATCACCTGCTTTAAAGCTATGAGCTACAGTATAGCTGTCCACACTCCCTCTCCTGACATTCCTGAACCCCAGCTCGTCCCCATTTACACGAAACTCAAGAGATGAATTCAGTGGTTCCCTGCCCGAACCCGAAGGACGATGATCGTGAGTGATCATATATTCCTTAGAGACATAGATCACTGCAGAGTCTGCTTCCTCGACAGTGCACTGCAGCCTGATAAGAGCATCCTCTTCTGCAAGCGCAGGATAGGGTACATAGCTGTCGCAGGAAGTAATCAAGAGGAACAGACATAGATATGTAAGTAATCTTCCTTTCATATCCTGCAAATATATGCATTATTCTCGGACATTTTTTAATATATTTGTAGTTTCCCGAGTCGTTGCAAGAGGGCTGGCAGGGAAGTTGACTTTGATGTAGCTTTTGATTGATTAATATATGCGGTTGTCTGATTTGAAGACGGGGGAGCGCGGTGTTGTTGTAAAGGTCAACGGACACGGCAGTTTCCGCAAGAGAATAATAGAGATGGGATTTGTAAAGGGCAATGGGGTCCGGGTGATACTCAATGCTCCGTTGAGGGATCCTATTGAATATGAGATCATCGGATACAAGCTGTCGCTGCGTCGTGCCGAGGCCGCCAAGATCGAGGTCATCGGAGAGGAAGAGGCCAGGATGATGCTGTCCCAGCGGGAGGCGCTGCCGCCGCTGGACGCGACAGGAGACGCATTCATCCAGAGCGAGATGCTCAACCTCGCGGAAGAGCGCAGAAAAGTCATCAAGGTGGCCCTCGTGGGCAATCCTAACTGCGGAAAGACATCCCTGTTCAACATAGCCTCAGGCAGTCACGAGCACGTGGGCAACTATAGCGGAGTGACAGTTGATGCCAAAGAAGGCACATTCGAGTACGGTGGCTACAAGTTCGTGATAGTCGACCTCCCGGGTACATATTCTCTTTCAGCCTACAGCCCTGAGGAACTCTATGTCCGCAAGAATCTGGTGGAGGATATGCCGGACGTCGTCATAAACGTAGTCGACGCTTCAAATCTGCAGAGGAACCTCTACCTGACCACCCAGCTCATAGATATGAACCTGCGCGTGGTGATGGCGATGAATATGTACGACGAACTCAAGGCCAAGGGCGGCAACCTGGACATCAGGCAGCTGGGCTACCTGCTCGGAATGCCGGTCGTACCGACAGTGAGCCGCAGCGGAGAGGGCATCGACAATCTTTTCGACACAGTAATAAAGATATATGAGAACACAGACCCGCGTCTGGCCAGGCATATACACATAAACCACGGAGTCGAGATCGAGCAGAGCATAGACCGTATCAAGCTGCTTCTTCAGAAGGACACGGACATCCGTTACCAGTACTCGACAAGGTACCTGGCGATCAAGTATCTGGAGAATGACAGCGAGGTGGAAAAGGTGGTTGAGGCTCTTCCGAACAGGGACGAGATCATTGCAGCGCGTTTTGAGGAGCACAAAAGGATAGAAGGACTCCTGAAGTCCGGACTTGAGTCGGCCATAGTCGATTCGAAATATGCCTTCATCCAGGGAGCCCTTGCAGAGACCTACAAACCGGATCCGACCAAGAGACGCAGACGCACTGTCACAGACAAGATCGATTCGATCGTGACCAACAAGTGGCTGGCCTTCCCTATATTCTTTATCCTGTTATATATCGTATTTGACGCTACCTTTACCGTCGGAGAGCACCCGATGAGGTGGATCGAGGGACTGGTCGAGTACTTTGCGGCCTTTGTTTCCACGACGATGGCAGACGGCTGGCTGAAGGACCTTGTGGTGGACGGAATCATCGGAGGTGTTGGCAGTGTGCTGGTCTTCCTCCCTAACATATTGATACTCTACCTGTTCATATCCCTTCTTGAAGATTCGGGATATATGGCCCGTGCGGCCTTCATTATGGACAGGCTTATGCATAAGATAGGACTTCACGGAAAGTCATTCATCCCGATGATTATGGGCTTCGGCTGCAATGTGCCGGCGATTATGGCCACAAGGACCATCGAAAGCCGAAAGAGCAGGCTGATCACTATGCTGATAATTCCGTTTATGTCCTGCGCGGGCAGAATGCCTGTGTATATACTCATAGCCGGGGCCTTCTTCCCATCGAGGGCAGGTCTTGTGCTTCTGTTCCTCTATGCTCTGGGCATTGTCCTGGCGGTGTTGGCGGCAAGGGTGATGAGCAGGTTCTTCAAGGATGATGACCTTCCGTTTGTGATGGAGCTCCCTCCGTACAGGGTCCCGACCGCAAAATCAGTGTTCAGACACACCTGGGAGAAGGGAAAGCAGTACCTTCAGAAGATGAGCGGCATCATCCTGATCTGTTCAATGGTGATCTGGTTCCTGGGTTATTTCCCTAACCACAATGCCTACGATTCGGTGAAGGAGCAACAGGAACATTCATTCATAGGATATATAGGAAAGGCTATCGAGCCTGTTCTCGAACCGCTTGGATTTGATTGGAGAATGGGTGTTGGCATCGTGTCCGGAGTGGGCGCCAAGGAGCTGGTCGTCAGCACTCTGGGTGTGATGTATTCGGATGATGTTCCGGAAGCTGTTGAGACGGACGCCGGCACGACCCGGCTGCAGCGTGCCCTTACGGGCAGCGTGACGCCTGCGGCGGCCCTTGCATATATGGTCTTTATCCTTCTGTATTTCCCTTGCATTGCCACATTCGTGGCCATAAAGAATGAGAGCGGCAAATGGAAGTGGGCTATAATCACGGCCGTCTACACGATCCTGATAGCCTGGGTGGCCGCATTCATAACCTTCCGTCTGGCTTCCTTGCTTATGTAGCTTACGAGCGCTTTATCAGGATTGCGAGAATTGCAACAGCGCCAAGGACGAACGGATAGTACAGGTACCCCATTATGGAGATTGAAGTGACTCCGGCAAGTCCGGATGCCATAAGCAGCTGTGCTCCATAAGGGAGAAAGCCCTGGACCAGACACGAGAATGTGTCCAGAATGCTTGCGCTTCTTCTCGGGTCAATGCCGAATCTGCCTGTAATGTCCTTTGCTATGCCGCCTGTCGTGATGATGGCGATCGTGTTGTTGGCTGTGCAGATGTTTGCAAGGCTGACAAGTGCGGCGATGCTGAATTCCGCTCCTTTCCTGCCGTTTATCTTCTTCGTGAGTTTCCCTACTATATAGTCAAGGCCTCCGTTAGACTTTATCAGTTCGAGCATTCCGCCTGCCATCATTGTCACGATGATCAGGTCGCCCATACCGCTTATGCCGCTTCCGATGGATTCAAGGTAGCCGCTCCAAGTAAGTTCACCACCTGTAAAGCCGATGACTGCATTGACGATAAGTCCTATGGTCAGGACCAGGGATACATTGATTCCGGAAATGGCAAGTACGATGACAAGGATATATGGAATCAGGAGCACCCAGTCGATGGGTGCACTTTCCGGGATGGCGCCGCCGGATTTTCCCATAAATATATATAACACAGCTACAATCAGGGCCGCAGGGCCTGCTATCCTGATGTTCATCCTGAACTTGTCGGCCATCGAACAGCCCTGGGTGCGGGTTGCGGCGATGGTGGTGTCTGATATGAAGGAAAGATTGTCTCCGAAGAAGGCTCCTCCCACGATGATGGCCGTAATGAAAGGGACGCTTGCAGCCAGGCCTTCTGCACCTCCTGCAGCAAGTTCCTGGGCGATTCCGGCAGCTACGGGGACAAGGGCCACGATGGTGCCGACGCTTGTGCCTATTGACATAGAGATGAAGCAGGCTGCCAGGAATAGTCCCGCATACAGCATCTTTCCCGGAAGAATCCTGAGGGCAAGGTTGACTGTGGCGTCGATCGCGCCGATCTCCTTGGCGGTTGCTGCGAAGGCTCCTGCGAGTACGAATATCCATATCATCAGAAGCACGTTCTTGTCTCCTGCACCTTTCGAGAATGTGTTGATCCGTTCTTCAAGCGGCTTACCTCTTGTTATCGCCACCGCGTAGACGGAAGCTATGAGAAATGCAGCAGAAATAGGAATCCTGTAGAAATCCTGTGCTATGACCGATGACACAAGGTAGATGCAAAGGAAGACCAGCAGCGGGCTGAGTGCTGCCAGGCCTTTCATATGTCTGTCTGGAGTGATGTCCATAATCGTTTCTGAAATTAGGGCCGCAAAGTTACTTAAAAATCTTATCTTTGCGTGATTTTTCTACCGTATCCGTGAAGAAGCGTAAGGAAATAGTACAGACACCGTTGGGGGAGACGAAGGTACTTCTCCACACCTGCTGTGCTCCTTGCTCAAGTGCAATCATAGAGTGTCTGCTTCAGAACGGCATCACACCGGTGATATATTACTGCAATCCGAACATCTTCCCTCAGGAGGAATACGAGATCCGCAAGGATGAGTGCACCCGCTATGCGGAGGCGCTCGGACTGGAGATCGTGGATGCCGATTATGACCACGAGAACTGGCTTTCTCAGATGACCGGTCTGGAGAACGAGCCCGAAAGGGGAGGACGCTGCCTCAAGTGCTTCAAGCTCCGTCTTCTCCGTACGGCCGAATACGCACGCTCAAGAGGCATAAGGGTCATCACGACAACTCTTGCATCATCCCGCTGGAAGTCCCTGGAACAGATAAACGAAGCAGGACAATGGGCCTGCGCAAAAACAAACGGAGCCTCTGCGGGAGAGACTTCGGATGTCATCTGGTGGGACAGGAACTGGAGAAAAGGCGGACTGCAGGAGCGCCGTCTCCAGATCATCCAGGAATATGATTTCTACAACCAGCAGTACTGCGGCTGCGAATTCAGTATGTGCAAAGACGTTTAAAGTGTTTGTGTACTTCTCCGCCAGCGGATCCGGGTTTGTCCAGCGTGGCAGGATGCAGTCGTAGAATCTCGCACCGTAGTCGCTTCCTGTGACCTGTTCCTCCTTGCCGTTGAAGCGGTAGCGGTTGGACTGGTCGTAGGCAAGGCTGTCGATATCGATTCTCGTGCCGAACGGTAGGTAGTCATTCTGCTCAAGAATTGCCAGAGTCGGATTGCTTACTTCCGAGGTGTCTCGAGTTATATAAAGTACCGTCCTTATGCTGCCGAGGTGGTCTCTGATGTGCCAGGTGTCAATGAACTGTGTCGTAGTTACTCCTGCAGAAGCAGACAATGCCAGAAATCTTCCCTCGTCGTGAGATATGCTCTCCAATTTCTCTGTGACATCTGTCGATCCTACTGATCCATCCACCGTGTAGATGAACGATCCGCGGTAGTTCAGGCCATCATTCTGTGCATCACGCACCGACAGTTTCGTGCCATCTGCAAGATAGCTATACTTTGCCTTGATAACCTGACCAGTTGTATCAGTAACTACAGCAGGCAAGTTAAGCAAATCATACCGGAACTGCAAGTCTCTGCGGCTGTCACTCTTCAAGTTTCCATTCGCATAATAAGAGTATGCAGCGCTGCCGCTTCCATTGACAGAGGAGGTAAGCTTGTTGCCATCATATGAAAAGGAATGCTTAGCGCTTGCATGTGGCATATAACGACTCATAGGTGACTCCAGCCGTGACTAAAAAGTGAAAAATCGGCCCTAAAACTAGAGCCGACGATATAAAATGCGATGAGCTAGATCGAGGAAAATACGGGAAAGTTTGCCGGTTTACTCAAACTGAATGAATTAAATGACTATCCCTACATTATCAGTCAGAGAGGTAGGAAAACAAAAGTAAAAGGGAGCCTACAACTATTCCTCTGCTGGAAATGCTTCGTCAAGATAAGTAAAAAAATCTTTAGAGTGACTGTTGGGCTCCGGTATTCTGTCTTTCAAACATTTTATCACATCGTTTACTTTCTTGTTATCATATACTGTCATATTAGCCAAATAGTATATAAAAGCAACAATATCTTCGTTATCTATATATCCTGCGGAGTATATAATTGGAGAGCATATCGCATAATACAATGAATCGCGCCTCATCGCTAACTTTGCTTCCAGTTCCTCGTTTATTTTCATCAGATAACCTTCATAATCCTCTCGGTTATTATTATGCAGTGCCATATCTGATAGAATGGCATTAAGATGAATACTTTTAGTACGGAATGATGCAAATACTGCGGATGTGTCAGGTATCAGCATAGTTGTGCTGACAGCCTCTTCAAATCTAGTAATCTTGCCCAAGAATATAGACTTTGACATCAATGCATGATCTCTATATTCAGGAGAATTCTCGGCGATTTCATCATATAGGTTCAATGCATCAGTAAGGCATTCCTCTGAAAGTGAGTCATAATAAGCACTAGCTTTTTGATTTGCTTCTTGAAGACGTTCTGCCCAGTTGGCATTGTTGGGAATACATCCGGTTAAAAGGCAGAATATGACAATATAACTTATCTTGTTCATATACAAACTATTATGATTATTATTTAGTTTAATAATACCTACTAATCTTCCATTGTATACTTTTGGTTTGAGAATATAAACCAAAGTTTTGCGCAGATACACCAAGAGTAGCATTACCAAATGACCGGTTAGGAGATAGTGCACTCGCTGAAATAAATATTGTCTCCGATGTTATTTTTGTTCCTGACGGCACTACATATGCCTCTTTAGGAGATTCCAGTTGCTGGTCAAAAACTTTCGGGCCATAATTAATATAAAACCGAGCAATAGCCTCGTTATCAAAATCATTTATTGAGTTAGCCTGTCTTTGAGTCATCACTGCAGTAAATTTTATTCCGGTAAATGACTTGCCTAGTAAGTTGTTTCCGGTACTATTTGCTGGAATAAAAGAAATTATAGGGGATACTTTTACAGAGGCTGTAACTTCAATGTTTATAGGAGCTAATAGCCTCCAAGAACTTTTGTTAGGATTCACTTCATCGCAGTCACCTCCAATTGAAATAATACTTAATTCGTTCATATTGTATTGCGAATTGATATTCAAGTCTTTTAGAATGTCATCCGTAGAAGAACCTACATAGGTATACCCTTCAGGGATCTCAGAATCATTATAAATATCATCTCTCCATTCATAATTACCTGTTTCAGCGCACTTTATCCAATCCATTCCATCCGGATCGACAAAGTTCACCGGATTATTGTTGCAGAAGACATACGGTGAGTAGCTGTAGTACTTCTCCGCCAGCGGGTCCGGGGTTGTCCCTTACGTACCAAGTGTCAATGAACTGTGTGGTGGTTGTTTCTGGTGACCGTTGCTGGCAAGTTAGGCAAATTATACTGGAATTGCAAGTGTGCCATCGGAACGTGATTGATTGTAGCAATAAATTTGTATCTTTGTACGTTACAGAAATTGGCTAAGATATGTTGTACCCTATTGGCATACAGAATTTTGAGAAAATCCGCAAGGATGGTTATGTATATGTAGACAAGACTGCGTTGATATATAGACTGGCGACCACCGGCACATACTATTTTCTCAGCCGTCCTCGCAGGTTCGGCAAGAGCCTTCTTTTGTCCACTATGGAGGCCTATTTCAAGGGTAAGAAGGAGCTGTTCGAGGGGTTGGCGCTGGAGAAACTTGAAAAGGAGTGGAACGACTATCCTGTTCTCCATTTGGATCTTAACGGAAGCAAGTATGTGAATCCTGAGGACTTGGATGATGTCTTGGATATGAATCTTAATCGCTGGGAGTCAGAGTATGGTGTCACCGTTCATTACAATACACTTTCTGTAAGGTTTCAGGCTGTCATAGATGCGGCATATGAGAAGACCGGAAAACAGGTGGTCATCCTCATCGATGAGTATGATAAACCAATTGTAAATAATCTCGATAAAAAGGAATTATCAGATTATTATAGAGCTGTTCTTCAAGGTTTTTATGGTGTGATCAAGTCAAAAGGCGAACAGACTAAGTTCTGTTTCCTGACCGGTGTTTCCAAGATAGGAAAATTAAGTGTATTTAGTACGCTTAATAACCTGACAGACATATCTCTCAATGCCGATTATGCAGACATATGCGGCATATCCGAGAACGACCTGAGGAAATATTTCGATGCGAGTGTATGTGAGCTGGCGTCAGCACATTCAATAACTGACGAAGAGTGTTATGCAAAGCTGAAAAGGATGTATGACGGATACCACTTCTGTGAAGGCAGCGATGGAATGTACAACCCGTTCAGCATCCTGAACACTTTTTATGCTAAACAGTTCAGAGAGTACTGGTTTGAGACGGGCACCCCGACTTTGTTGGTCAATGTGATGAAACAGACATCGTTCGATGTGACAACATTGTCTGATCGTGTCGTAGTGACAACAGATGACTTGAACGGTATGCAGGATATCATAAACAGACCTGTCCCTTTGTTTTTCCAGACAGGCTATCTGACGATCAAGGATTATGATAAAGAATTCCAGGAATACACCCTTGGATTCCCTAATGACGAAGTCAAGAATGGATTTTTAAGATTCATTTACTCGTACTACGTCCCTGTAAATCCTGCAGAAGGCAACACCACGACCTCTAAAATGGCACGTGCGCTCAGAGCAGGTAAGCCGGAAGAGTTTATGAAAATACTGGATGTCATATTTTCCGGCGCCACTTATCAGATCGAGATCAATTCTGAAAGAAGCTTCCAACAAGCTATGTATATAATAATGGAGCTTCTCGGCGAATACGTAGAGGCGGAACGCCATACCAGCAACGGAAGGATCGACCTGCTGCTTCAGACCAAAGACTACATCTACATTGTCGAGCTGAAGATCGGCAACACTGCCGATGCAGCCTTGCAGCAGATCGAAGAAAAGGGCTATGCAAAACCATTCTTAAACGATCCGAGAAAGATCTTCAAGATAGGAGTAAGTTTCTCGACAGCGAACAGGCGTATCGAAGAATGGAAAGTCATTGAATAATCATTATGAAAGCAATATTTCTTGATATAGACGGAGTGATTCAGCCATTGTGGCAGCAGAAGCGTTTCAAACATATGGATGAGATCGAGGAGATGGCTAAAGAATTGGATGTTAAAATCCCAGGGCATTCCTATCTTGACTATGTCACCAAAGAAAAATATCCTGAAAGTAAGCAAGACTCATATAGCAGAAAATGTAATTTAGGAGCCGTATGCTTCGATTGGTCTCAAAAGGCGATAGATTATCTTAAGGATATTCTGGAAAAGCATAATGCTATGATAGTCATATCATCTGACTGGAGAGATTTCGGAGAACGGACTGTTCGAGCATTTCTCGCCATATATGACCTCGAAAAGTATTTTTATGGTATGCTTGACGGCATATCATATAACCCACCGACAGAAAGGCAAAAGAAAGCGAGAGACTATTTTCAATCTATTAAGGAGAGGGCTGATTCATATGATGAAAGATCTGCATACATAAGAGATTATCTGGATGCGCATCCGGAAATTACGGCATATGTTGCCGTTGATGATCGCGAGCTCGGCTTTCCTGTTGCCGGACACTTTGTATATTGCGATGACGGAGTAATAGATGAAAGAAAATATCAGTTGATGAAGGATCTCATTGATATTCAAGATGGACCTTACCCTTTGGAATAAGACAAGCAGACAGCGTTTACCGGGAGACGGAAACGCTGTCTTCGGTTTTTTTTCGTTCTAATGCATCATATTCCATCATAATAGGTCACTTCTTGCTTATATCGCTATCATATATGAGATACTACAACCTGTCAGTTTTTTAAGTCACGACAATCGTACTCCAATGGCGCTATAAGGCATATCTTTAGTTCAAAGCCAAACCTTAGGCCACGGCATCCGGGCTTCCAGAACGTATATACAACATTTGCGTGGCCTAAGGTCATCATCGTGCGACCTAAGGCCACGCTAATCATATGTATATGCAATAGAGCCGACTTTGCCGTGGCCTAAGGTTTTGCAGAGACACCCTCCATATATCCGCCAAATACGTTTTTAACTATCGCTGTGTAGATTGTTGCTATAAAAATGGCACAGCGGTTTTAAAGTGCTAAAGGGCGGCGGTTGATTTCACAACTACTGCGCAGCCGGTCTTTATGTCCTCAGGTATGGCTGTTTTCTGATATGTGGATTTCTCTGCCGCGTCGTTGGCTGAGGTGAGCGTGAGGGTTTCTCCTTCGATGGTGATTTCGTAGGCGGCTGCCCAGTCCTCGCCGTCATTATATTTTCCGGTCAGGAGGGTTTCCTCAAGGTTCCAGGTGCCTCTGTAGAGACGGTGGGCACCTTCTGTGATCTGCTGGTACATCTCGAATGTCTTGTCTTCGGCGAAGCTGATGTAGATGTCAGCCTCGATTGAGAGGGAAGTGCTGTGCCATTCGCCGCAGAGCTGCTGTTCGAGAGTGAGTTCTGTCTTGTTGTCCGGCTTCTTGCCGCAGGCGGCCAGCGTAAGTAGCGCCGCCATAATATATATAAACTTTCTCATTATAACCATCCTCCATTATTCGTTGCGAAAGGTCTTGATACCACCGAGATCTCGCGGGTGTAGTCCATTTCGCCGATTCCGTTTTCTATGTCTTTGTCCTTACCTACAGCTGAGCTGAGGGTGATCTTGCCTGAGCCGATCTTTGTACAGCGGATTTCGAGGCAGCCGTTCTTTATGACAGGGTCGGATTCGAGTCCGAGGGCCGTTCTGGACTGGTCGTCGAGGCTGATCAGGTACTCGTCATACGGGTTGCAGTAGTCGCTCAAGTCGATTCTTGCGGTTTCTCCGACCTTGGCCATATATGATGGTGTTCCTTCTATGGCCATAAGGAATTTCCAGGCGTCGAGCGCTCCTGTTCCCATCTTTTCGTAGTACTGGTTGAGAGGGAGGTCTACATATGTCTTGAGCATCGCATCGTAGAATTTCTTTGTGCCGCTCTTGAGGTACTGGTCGATGTCGTTTACTGAGGTCAGGAGCATAGAGGTCATTTCCTCGCGGGTGAACTTCTTGCCAAGCTTCTTGGCATATGAGACGCCGAGTGCCACTACTCCCGACACGTGAGGGCAGGCCATTGAGGTTCCCTGCATATAGACGTACTGCTTGCTGGTTCCCTTTTCTGTCTCGACTCCGGGAGACTGGGTTGCTGCTCCTGAAACTCCTGTAGAGAGGATCATAGTTGCATAGTCATTTGCAACGCCTCCGAATTCTCCACCCGGAGCGGAAATCTTGCAGCCTGGGCCGTAGTTGGTGTAGCCTCCCGGAAGGAAGTCGCAACCGAATGCAGTCACAGAGATTACATAAGGAAGGGCTCCCGGATAGATGGAGTAAGGGTTGCTGTGGTTTCCAGCCGCGAAGATGGCCATATTGCCTTCCAGTGACTCGTGGTTGCTGTTGGACGGGTCGAGGAAGTACTGCAGTGCGGCGTGTTCCAGCGGCGAAGGGTTCACCTTTACGCTTGTGCCGTCAACGTCGATCTCGCCGCCGTTGATGTAGAGGTCGTCGTTTGTGATGATGTTGGCGTTGCCGTATGAACACTGTGCTATGCAGGCTCCGTTGTCGGCTGCGTAGATGAATGCAGCTGCATTCTGTGCGTCAGTTCCGTATGAAGAGCCTTCGAAGATCTGGCAGGTCATAAGGCGTACTCCGTCTCCGTTGCCTGTTCCGCCTGCGATCGAGCTTACGCCCTTGCCGTTGTTGTTGGTCGCGCCGATGATTCCTGCTACGTGTGTGCCGTGTCCGCTGCCCGCATTGCTGTTGAGGGCTCTGCCCTTGATGGCAGTCTGCTTCTGTCCGTTCAATGCATTGTTGATGTAGTCTTCATTGAACTCAAAGCAGTTCACGAAATTGAATCCGTATTTGTCGTCGATGAATCCGTTGCCGTCATCGTCCACGTCTGACTGGCCGTTGATCTCCGCCTCGTTTCTCCAGACTGCGTCCTCGAGGTCTTCGTGGCGGGCGTAGACAGCGCAGTCAAAGACTGCAACAACTACGCTCGGGTCACCTCCTGTGAGTCTCCAGGCATCCTTTACTCCGATGTCGGCTCCAGCCACAGCGTTCTTGGCGATGGTTCCGTCGTTTACCAGGTTCCACTGGTGAGAAGCGTAGGTGTCATTGAAGGCAGCTGCTTCAGGAATGCTTCTGGTCATAAGACCGCCTTCGAACTGATGTGCCTCGCTGCTCCAGACAGGCTTCACCATTTTGTTGAACTGTACGGAGCGCACCATCGGTGACTTCGCCAGCTCTTCTCCTGCGGCTTCCGGCTTGATCTGGGTGTCGAAGCCCACAATGAACCACTGGTCGAGGCCGTATTTCTTAGCTGCAGCTTCGTTCTTAGGCTTTACAGGCAGGGCTGGTGCAAATGATGTCGCCTGAAGTCCGTTCAGGATGGTTCCGCTGATCTGGTTGAAGTTTCCGGCAGCTATCTCTGCGGCCGCTTCAGCATTCAGCCTTACCAGGATGGTTCCTGGAACGGCCTCCTGCGGACTTCCTCCGACAAGCTTTGCAGCCAGGGTGTGCTGCTCCTGTGCAGGTCCTCCATTGTGGAGCTCCTTTGTGCAAGATGTGCCGATGAGCGCCAGGGCTGTCAGCACAAGGGTGATTCTTTTCATATGATTATTTAGATTTTATTGTCGTCTTGGCTGTCTTGATTCCTTTTCCGCTTACCTCAACCGTGATGTCGCCAGGTTCGCTTCCACTCTGCAGGATCACTGTGAGCTGGCCGCTGAAAAGGTGCATCTGAGGTTTCTGGAACGGCTCCAGGCAAGTCGGGTCGCCGTTTGCGATAGCCTTGAATGTTCCAGCTCCGCTGACTTTTACCTTCACAAGGCGGTTGTCGTCCGGTACCGGGTTGCCATCCTTGTCTGTCACGCTTACATTGATGAAGCAGAGGTCTTCGCCGTCTGCATTGATCGTCTCTCTGTCAGGGGTGAGTCTCAGAGAATGTGCCTTTCCCGCAGTGCGGATGACCTTCTCTGCTGCCGGCTTTCCTGCGTGGTCATATGCGACCACCTTCAGCTCGCCGGGAACATATGTCACCTCGTTCCACATCAGTCGGAAGCGCTTCATTGCGTCCTCGCCCAGGCAAGGGGTCCTGCCGTCAGATTCCGCAAAGGTGCGTATGCCCTGTGACACGCCGTTTACAAACAGTTCTGCGGAAGGATACGATGTGTAGACAAATACAGGGGTTGTCTCTCCCTCGCGTCCTTCCCAGTTCCAGTGTGGCAGTACGTGGAGAGTCTCGTCTTCCTTGTTCCACTGGCTCCTGTAAAGGTAGAAACGGTCTTTAGGTATATATGCAAGGTCCACTATTCCGAAAACGGATGAATGGTTCGGCCAGGCGTCAGTGTCGTACGGCGACGGCTCGCCGAGATAGTCGAAGCCTGTCCATACGAACTGACCGATACACCAGTCATAGTCTTCGTCTGCTGCAAAGTCGTTGTCCGGGATGTTGGACCACCAGCAGTACTCGGTGTCATAGGATGAGGACTGATGATCCTCGTGCATAATCGCGGCTCCGAGCTTTGCAGGGAAGTGGTACACTCCTCTCGAACTTACTGTCGAGGCTGTCTCGCTGCCGAGGATGATCCTCTGCGGAAGAAGTTCATATGCCGGGATGTAGCGGTCTACCTTGTAGTTGAAGCCAACTACGTCGAGCTGCTCTGCGAAGCCGTTGACTGTCACTGCATTGTACTGGTCCATTCCACAGGTTACCGGTCTTGTCGGATCCTCCCTGTGGCATATGTCCTGAAGCCAGGCAGCCACTTCCAGTCCTTCCGGTTTCCACTGCGACGGTACCTCGTTGCCTATGCTCCACATCACCACGGAAGGGTTGTTGCGGAAATGGTGCAGCATATTTATCATATCCCTTTCTGCCCAGATACGGCCGTCTCCGCTGTCCTGGTTGAAGAATCGGTGGTAGCCGTTCTCGCATTTGGCGATGTCCCACTCGTCGAAGTTTTCGAGCATTACCATAAAGCCCATCTCGTCGCAGAGCTCGATGAGCTCTTCAGCAGGCATATTGTGCGAGGTGCGTATGGCGTCGCAGCCCATATCCTTGAGAATGGTGAGCTGTCGGCGGATTGCAGCCTTGTTGATTGCTGCTCCAAGGGGACCGAGGTCGTGGTGCAGGCAGACTCCGCGGAACTTCCTGTTCTCTCCGTTGAGGAAGAATCCCTTGTCCGGACGGATCTCAATGGTTCTGAATCCGAAGCGTGTGGACACTTTGTCCTGAATATTCCTGCCGTGTGTAATGCTGATGGCAGGTCTGTCCATATTCCAGTCGGTGTCGACTGAGCCTCCGGTGTATATTTCTGTCTCGGCGCTGTAGAGCGTCGGGCTCTCCGGTGACCACAGCTGCGGGCAGGTTACATTGAGGTTCTGCTCTACCTCCCCCTTGTGGATCTGCCTTGTGTCAGTCCTCTCGGCTACAATGTTACCATTGTCGTCCTTTATTCTGGTGGTCAGTGTGACGGCAGTGCCTTCGTCTATGCCTTCGACCTTGGTTCTTATATTCACTGTCGCGTAGTCCTTTCCGACATACGGGGTGGTGATGTATGTGCCCCATACGGGTGCGTGGACAGCCGGCAGGGTCATATGGCGTACTTTCCTGTACAATCCGGCTCCTGGATACCAGCGCGACGACTGAGGCCTGTTCTCAAGGAGGACCGTGACTTCGTTCGAGCCTGGCTTAAGTGTGGCAGTGATGTCGCAGTGGAACGAATTGTAGCCATACGGCCAGAAGCAGACCTTCTCTCCGTTAATATATACCTGCGCCTCGCTCATCGCTCCGTCGAACAAAAGTATATGCCTGCGGCCGTCGAGGTCCTCCGGCCTTACGTCGAGGCTGCGGCGATAGGCGCCTTTGCCCATATACGGAAGCCCTCCGGTGCGTCCGGTCTTTTCGGTCGCAACGTCTTCACCGTTCTGCACCACTGCAACTGTCTGAAGGTCATTGGATTTGTCGAAAGGGCCGTATATTGCCCAGTCGTGAGGGACGCTGACCTCTTTCCATCCTTCGGCAGCCTCCACGTTGTGATCGCGACGGAACTCCCATTCCTTCAGGATGGTTTCTGTCCTTTGCCCCTGCGCAAATGCTGTGGCTGATGTAATCACAGCCGCTAAAAAAAATACGAATCTTTTCATCTATTAATTATTGAAAGGCTCCAGGGCCGCAGTGGCCTGGCCGTTTTTGAATGCTCCCATATCATAGGCTCCCCAGCCGAGGCTGTCGTAGTGGGAAGGTTTCCAGACTCCGTCGGTCTGTGGCTCCCACCAGAACAGACCGAGGCATTCCTCTATGTCTTTTGCTTCTTCAAGCATATATTCAAGTGCGTCCTTCGCCTTCTGCGGCTCCCACACCGGCATACCGAATTCGCAGATCATCACAGGCTTGCCGTATTTTGAGGACATCGCCTTGATGTTGTCCAGACATTTGTCTGTGTTTATCTTCCAGTCGCGCCAGCCGTTGTTCTCCCACCAGCAAGGGTAGAGTGACATACCGATGATGTCGTAGTCGGCTCCGCCTGTCTTCATCAGGCCGAAGAACCAGTCGAACAGGGCGTTGTCGTGGCCGTTGCTTACGTGTATGATGGTCTTTGCCTTTGGATAGATCTTCCTGACAGCGCTTCTTCCCGCATTTGCCAGTCTTATGAAGTTCTCGCAGGTCTTGCCCTGCACCTTGCCGAGCGGATGCAGCATTCCGTTGTTCACTTCGTTGCCTGTCTGCACCCATTCTACATCCACTCCGTTGTCCTTAAGCAGTTTAAGGACTTCTTCCGTGTGGCTTGAGACAGCGTTTGTCATCTGCTCGATGGTGTAGTCCTTCCAAGCTGCTGGCACTACCTGCTTGGAAGGGTCTGCCCAGTCGTCGCTGTAGTGGAAGTCTATCATTATCCTCATACCGAGTTCCTGCGCTCTCCTGGCTTTCTCGAGCACATCCTCTTTGGAGCACCATCCTCCTGCCGGATCCACCCACACGCGGAGTCTGATGGCATCAAATCCCAGTTCCTTCATCAGGGCAGTGCACTCCATTTCCTGTCCGTCTGCTGTGAGGAACTTCTGTCCGTCGCCTTCCATCTGGGTGACCCAGCTGATGTCGGCTCCTTCGGCAAAAACCCTTTCCTCGGGTTGGGTCTGGTCCGGTTTCTCCGGTGTCGGAACAAAGCCCGTAGGTCCGTAGGGATTGTTCCCGCAGGCGGCCATCAGCATTATGCCGGTTATTCCAAGGAATATCAAACTCTTATAACGCATATCCGATAGTTTTACAATCTTACAAAGATAATTAAAAATCATTATCTTTGTCGTCCACATAGGCACTAAACTACAGATATGAAGAGACTTTTCTTTTATATATTCCTGCTTTTTTCCCTGGCCGGATGTCAGGTGAAAAACGTTCAACCGCTCGCAGAGGACTTCAGGCGTCTTGAAGAGACGCTCGGAAATATCGAAGAATATGTCCTCGCCAAGGAAGGCAGGATAAGCGCCATCGAAGAGACCCTCCGGGACAAAGATCTGACCCTTCAGCAGAAATATGGAATATACGGACGTCTCTACGAGGAGTATGCCCCGTACCAGTTCGACAAGGCCAGGGATATGCTTCTGATGCAGGAGAGCATAGCCGATTCGCTTTCTGACCAGGTCCTCAAGACGACAGCTTCTCTCAACAAAGCCTTCCTCTACACTACAGCCGGAATGTTCCTTGAGGCTTCCAAGGCCTTCGAAACCCTGGACACACTCTCCTTCGACTATCATCAGAAGATCGTATGGTATAATGCTGTGCAGAGGTTTCTGACTGATTATCAGGAATATATGCAGGGGTCCGGAGTGGCTGTGCCGGGAGCTGAGAAGATACAGTCCTACCGCAACCTTATCCTTGAAAACACTCCTGAAGACTCCTATCTCCACCGTCATATGGCCATCCTTCGTCTCATCCGCGACAATAAATGGGACGAGGCCTACAGGGACAATGCCCAGCTGATCGAATCTCTCAACAACAAGTCGAGAGATTATGCTGTACAGACCTACTGGCAGGGATTCATCTGCTATAATACCGACAGAGAGGATGAGATGCTCAAGTGGTGGATCGAGTCAGCTATATGCGACCTGCAGGGAGCCATCAAGGACAATGCTGCGCTCTGTTCCATTGCCGTCAACCTGGATCTTCCGCAGGAGACGGAGCGTGCATTCAGATATATAAGGATATCCCTTGATGACGCTGTGTTCTACAATGCCAAGCTCCGTAAGGTGCAGATTGCTTCAACAATGCCCCTGATCGAGAAGGCATATATAGATGCCAAGGAACAGCAAGCCAAGGAGAGGTCTCATTACCTGTTCATTACAATGGTGATTGCTTTCTTCCTGCTTCTTGTGGCTATGGTTGCTCTCAATCTCCATTACACCGGAAAGTCCAAGGCCAGGACCATTGAGACAAAGAATGCCCAGCTTGCGCAGTCCAATGCCTCGATCGCTGAGGCTCAGGAGACTCTCAGAAAGACCAACCTTGAACTGGTGGAGGCGAATGCAGCCAAGGAAGAGTACCTTGGACTCTACCTGTCTATGTGTTCGGGCTACCTTGACAAGCTCAAGAAGACCCTCCCGAGAGATCAGTATGAAGCTGAACTGAAGAATTTCTACAAGACTTTCGACACCTCCTTCCTCCAGCTGTATCCGTCCTTTGTCGAGGACTTCAACGCCCTCCTTCAGGAAGACTGTCGTGTGGCTCTCAAAGAGGGAGAACTGCTCAACACAGAGCTCCGCATCTTTGCTCTGATCAAGCTCGGAATCACCCAGTCTTCGCACATTGCCTCCCTCCTCCGCTACTCGGTGAACACCATCTATAATTACAGGGCTCAGGTGAAGAATTCCGCCCTCTCTGACCGCGAGAATTTCGAGGAAGCTGTGAAGAAAATAGGCTCAAAATGCTGATGAAATCCACTTTTTTATAAAGATTGCTGTTTTTGTAATTAATTGAAATGCAAATAAATAGAGTGGGCGATTATGGTGTAATCGTCCACTTTTCTATATTTGTATATACGGGAACTTTTGCGTGGTCCACTTTTTTATCACTTTATTCTTATATAACTTACTTAAAATCAATAAGTTGCTTTATTTTTATCCACTAATTTGCGGTTCGAGTGTCAAACTGACAGGGTTTGAATATAAATTTTATTAAATTTGATGTTGCGAATCGTATAGCTTCGTAAACATTTTACTAACACATAAACACTAACCAAATGAAACACCTAACTTATCGTATCGCCCTTATCTTCGCGATAATGGGTCTGAGCTGCGCCAATGCGTTCGCTCAGCAAGTGAAAGGTACAGTAAAGGATGCTTTTGGAGAGCCTGTCATCGGCGCGGCCGTGATAGTCGAAGGAACATCCATTGGTACTACAGCCGATTTTGACGGTAACTTCGCCATTACACAGGCCGTTCCGTCTGATGCTGTCCTCGTAGTTTCTTCAATCGGTTACAAGACTGTACGCGTTCCAGTGACAGGCAGCCTTGACATCATCCTTGAAGAAGATACAGAGATGCTCGATGACGTAGTCGTAGTCGGCTACGGCGTCCAGAAGAAGAGCGTCGTGACAGCGGCAATTTCTTCAATTACATCCGACGACCTCAAGGCTCAGTCTAACACCCGTGTAGACAACCTCCTCCAGGGTATGACTTCCGGAGTTGTTGTGACCTCACCTTCAGGAGCTCCTGACGCAGGATCGCAGGTGCGTATCCGTGGTATCGGTTCGATCAACGACAGTGAGCCTCTCTACATCATCGACGGCTTCGCAGTCAGCGGTGGTATCGACTACCTCAACCCTAACGACATCGAGCGTATCGAGGTCCTCAAGGATGCCGCTTCAGGTGCAGTCTACGGAGCACGTGCTGCAAACGGCGTCATCCTCGTGACTACAAAGCAGGGTGCAAAGGGAGCGACAAAGGTAAACTACGACTTCTCTTACGGATGGCAGAATCCTTGGCGCAAACCTTCAGTCCTCAATGCTACTGAGTATGCGATTATGATGAACGAGGCTTACATCAACAATGGTGACCTCCCTATCTATGATGACCCATATTCTTTCGGTAAGGGTACAGACTGGGTTGACCTCGTATTCAATCACAATGCTCCTACAATGAAGCACGACCTCAATATCAATGGTGGTAATGAGCAGCTTACATACTCAACATCAGTAGGTTATCTCTCACGTGAAGGAACAATCGGAGGTAACTACGGACGTTCAAACTACGACAGATTCACTCTCCGTCAGGCGATCAACGCAACACTCTTTGACAAGACTGCAGAGCGTGACTGGCTCAATAAGATGACATTCAGCACTAACGCATCTTATGCTCACATCAAGTCTACAGGTATCAGCACCAACTCTGAGTTCGGTTCTCCACTGGGTTCAGCTCTGGGAATGTCTCCACTCCTCAACCTTTATGCAACTCCAGAGGAAGAAGAGGCTTACAAGACAATGTATCCTGCAGGCTATGCTCACATCATCAGAGATGAGCAGGGCAGAGCTTACACAGTTGTTGACGGTAACGTCTATAACGAGCAGACAAACCCTATCGCTGCCCTTCAGCGTCCCGGAACAATCTACAACACAGACAAGTTCATCGCCAATGCGGCCGGTGAGCTCCAGATCTGGGATGGCCTCAAGTTCAGGTCTTCAATAGGTGTTGACCTCGCATTCTGGGGTAACCACGGCTACACAGAGCAGTACTTCCTTTCTTCAAAGAGCTACAACTACAACACAGTAGCCTCTGAGACTACTTACGACAAGGACGGAAATGCGACTGTGACAGAGAAGATCAACTATGCTGAGTCTGCACAGCAGGAAATGAACCGCGCATTCAGATGGCAGGTCGAGAACGTGCTTACTTATGACAAGTCTTTCGGAAAGCATAGCCTGGCAGCTATCCTCGGACAGTCAGCTATCCGCTCTTCTTCACAAAATGTAGGTGCCAATGCACGTGGACTTATGTATCCATATGATGAGTGGAAGATTTCGGTAAACAACACATTGGGTCTTCAGGCTGACGGAAACCGTAACGGTTGGGGTAGCTGGAACTCATATGTCTACTCTCTTATCTCTTACTTCGGCCGTATCTCTTACAACTATGACGAGCGTTATATGTTTGAGGCTACAATGCGTGCTGATGCATCTTCTAACTTCGGTCCTAACAACAAGTGGGGTTACTTCCCTTCAGTAAGTGCCGGATGGAACCTTAAGAATGAGGCATTCCTCCAGGACGTTCCTTGGCTTGCAGCCTTGAAGCTCCGTGGTTCGTGGGGTATCAACGGTAACGACAGCATCGGTAGCTTCCAGTATGCTGTATATATGAACACAGGAAACAACTATCCTTTCGGTGCTAACGGTGGTGAGGTAATCAACATCGGAGCAAAGCCTAACGGACTCGCCAACCCTAACGCCAAGTGGGAGCAGTCGATCCAGACTGACATCGGAGTTGATGCAGGTTTCCTCGGCAACAAGATCACTTTCACAGCTGATTATTACAAGAAGGTCACTTCAGGAATGCTTATGGATATGCAGGTACCTGGATATGCAGGTGACTCTGCACCTAAGGGTAACGTAGGTTCAATGTCAAACTCAGGACTTGAGTTCGATCTCGGATACCGTGATCAGATCGGTGACTTCAGCTGGAGCGTTTCAGCAAATGCTACATATAATAAGAACGTTCTTACTGAGCTTGGTGATGACGCAAACTCTCTTTATGGTTCTAACCATAAGATCGGCCAGCTTACTCGTGGTATCGTGGGTCTTCCATTCCCATATTTCTACGGACACAAGACTGACGGTATCTTCCAGAATGCTGAAGAAGTTGCAGCTCACGTAAACAAGGACGGACAGCCTCTCCAGCCATCAGCAACTCCTGGTGATGTCCGTTTCGTTGATATTGACGGTGACGGTGACATTGACGGTGATGACCGTACTTACATCGGAAAGGGAGTTCCTGACTGGTCATTCGGTCTCAACCTCTCTTTCGAGTGGAAAGGCATCGATTTCAGTATGCTCCTTCAGGGAACTGTAGGAAACCAGGTGTTCAATGTGACACGTCGTACAGACCTTTATTATATCAACCTTCCTAAGACTATCCTTAACCGCTGGACAGGTGAGGGTACATCAAACACCCAGCCTAAGTTCGAGTTCGCTTCTGCAAACGACAACTACAGATCATCAGACCTTTGGGTAGAGGATGGTTCATTCCTCCGCGCACGCAATGTGCAGCTTGGTTACACTCTTCCTGCAAGATTGACAAAGAAGGTGTTCATTAACCGTCTCAGAGTCTATGCTCAGGCAGAGAACCTCTTCACCCTCACCAAGTATACAGGTTGTGACCCTGAAGTTACCGGTGGAAACGGCTTCAGCTCAGACCTCGGTGTTGACCGTGGTGTATATCCTCAGTCACGCACATTCTCACTCGGTGTAAATCTTAACTTCTAATTAAACCCGGATGATGATTATGAAAAAGATATATTTTGCAATCTGCGCATTCGCAGTCTTGATTCTTTCATCGTGCGGTACGGACTTCGTTACCGCGGTGCATAACTCCGCAGAACCGCAGGAAGAATACTATATCGATGAATCCCGCATTATGTACAGCCTTGTGGCTGCATATGACCCGTTGAAGTGGTTCGACTATTTCAGTGGATATGCTCCGCTCAATATGACATCTGATATTATGGCAGATGACATCTACTGCGGTGGCTCAAACGAAGGTGACCAGCCGTCATTGTCACACGCGCACCTCTATAAGATCCATTCCAAGGAGCTTCCGTCAAACATCTGGACAGTATGCTATTCAGGTGTAAACCGTTCTTGCCACGTTATCGAGAACGTTGACAAGGTTCCTGGCCTTTCTGATGAGAAGAAGCAGCGTTATGTTGCCGAGGCTATCGTACTCAAGGCATTCTACTATACACAGCTCTGGAAATTCTGGGGTAACATCCCTTATTATGACCAGAACCTTACAGCTCCGTACTATACTGAACAGTTCAAGGCTGACCAGGTGTATGAGAGAATCGTGACTAACCTCGAGACAGTGTTTGAGATGAATGTCCTTCCTATGAAGGCTACTCCAGGTACAGAGGGACGAGTTACCAAGGCTATGGCTTATATGCTTTATGCAGAGGCTGTAATGTATCAGAATGATGCAACCCGTTATGACAAGGCTCTTGAATATATGGATGAGATCATCGCCAGCGCTCAGTACTCACTTGTAGCAGATTTCGCTTCTATCTGGGAAGAGTCTGGAGAGTGGGGATCAGAGTCAATCTGGGAGATCAACTACATCTCAGAAGGCGCTGCTCGCTCTTGGGGTTCTCCGATAGCTACAGGTGGTGCTGTCTATCCAATGCTTTCCGGAGTACCGGGTGCTCCTGAGGCATCAGGCTACAAGGGCGGTTGGGGCTTTGGTCCGGTTGCTCAGTCTGCTTGGGATATGTATGCAGAGGATGACATTCGTCGTGACGGCGGTATCCTTAATTTCTACTATGAATTCCCTGATCTCACTCTTGGTGAAGAGCGTTGGCAGTACACAGGCCTCTTCCTTAAGAAATATGTAGCAAGAATGAACGGTAACCACGGTCAGATCGCTGATGCCGATATGAACTACGGCAACAACCAGAGAATCTACCGTTATGCCGAGACTCTTCTCAATGCAGCAGAGCTTGGTGTGCTTACAGGCAAGGACCGCAGCCAGCACCTTGCTGCCGTACGTGCACGTGCGAACTGCAAGGACACAGGTACAACTCAGCTTGACATCCTCGAGGAGCGTCACAAAGAGTTCGTAGGTGAGGGTAAGCGTTACTGGGACCTCATCCGTACAGGTCAGGCAGAGACAGTCCTCACTGCTGCAAATCACGAGTGGAGAGAGATTGACTGGACTCCAGGCAAGAAGTACTGGCCTCTTCCACAGTCAGAGTGCGACAAGGACCCTAACCTTGTACAGAACAATTATAACTAACAGCAGCAATGCCATATAAAAACGAATTCAATATGAAAAGTTTCTTTAAATATATAGCCGTTGCTATGGCAATGTCGCTGCTGGCAATCGGCTGTACTCCAGAGATTCTTGCACCGGACCAGAGCCAGCTTCCGGAAGCTTCTGCGCTGGATGTCAAGATCGACGTGGATCAGACAACAAACTATGTGACCTTTACCGTTACCAACCCTGGCGTAGTGCCTATGTGGATCTTTGGTGAGGATAAGGTTGCAGACGGAAAGGCATCGAAGAAATATGCCTACACTCAGAACGGTCTTTCACTCCGCGTACGTGATGCCGGTACTCACTCAGTAGAGGTAAAGGCATACAACGCACACGGTATTTCTCTCGGTTCAAAGATTGTCGAGTATACTCTCGAGAACACTTACCGTGATCCGTTCGATGCAACTCCTTATATGAAGGCTATCTCTGGCGAGTGGCAGTGGAACAACGAGGCGGACAAGCACTTCGGTTGCGGTCCTAACCTCGCTGACCCTATCAGCTGGTGGGGTGCCGGTGCCAATGAGAAGGCTGACTGGAGCCTTTACAATGACCATATGACCTTCACTGAGGACGGCAAGTATATGTTCGATCCGGGTGAAGACGGCAAGGTCTATGTAAATGCCGGTTTCTCTGCTCTTGGAGCTTCTCCAGACGGAGCTGACTTCCTTGTTGACATCCCTGCATATGAGACAACATATGCTATCGAGAACAACTGGAATGATGCAGGTATCGAGGAGATCTGGCTCGTTCTTCCTTCACAGAAGAACCTCTCTTACATCCCTAACCAGACTATATATGATGACCCACGCTTCCTCTTTATGGAGTCTAAGACATCTGCAATCAAGAAGGAGCTCAAGCTTGCAGCTGCTGAAGCACCTAACGGTGACGGTACCATCTCTTGGTACTACAACTTCATCCCTGCTGTGAAGGTTGCAACTCCTGAGGAACTCCTTGCAGGTACAGACGGTAAGGGTAAGGTTTGGATTCTTGATACTGAGGCTCAGGGACACCTCGGATGCGGCGATTCAGTAGGAAATCCTGCAGGTTGGTGGTCAGCTGGCGCTAATGAAAAGGCCGGTACAGGTCTTTATGATGACGAGATCACTTTCTTCCCTGACGGAAAATATGTTTACAGCTCAGGTGCTGACGGTCTTATGTACATCAACTGGGGTGTGACTGTAATCGGTCCTAACCCAGGTGCTGAGCCAGACATCGACATCGAGTGGCCTCTTACAGAGTCTACATACGAATTCGACGGTGAGACTATCACTCTTGCTCCTAACACTCCTATGGTATATGTGCCTTCAGACTTAGTATGGGAGAACCCTGTATTCCACGTAACTTCTATTACTGAGACATCTCTTGTAGTTGTTGCAGAGAACCCAGGCTGCTACTGGCAGATGATCTTCAAGGCTCGTGACGTTCAGGGACCTGCAGGTCCGACCCTCAACGGAACTGAACTTCCTGCTGAGATTTCAGTAGGTCAGGGCGAGGCTCTTGAAGTTGGCAACCTTAACCTTGCAGAGACTTGGGTAGACCCGGACTTCTTCGATGTAAACGGCAACACCCTTACTTTCAAGGCTGTATCTGGTGACTACAAGTTCACATACGACGCTAATGCAAAGTGGATCAAGGTTGTTCCTATGGTTGACGGAGCAAGAGCTAACTATGAGAACGGTAAGGCTCTCTGGATCATCGGTGACGGTGGTGGAAAGCCTGCAGTAGGCAATACAGTGGGTTGGAACACAGGTGATGCACCTCTTCCAATGGCTCAGATTGCTGAGAACAAGTACCAGATCACTCTCGCAATGACTGGCTCAGGTTCAGTCAAGGTGTTCGGCCAGTCAGACTGGGGTCTCGAGTGGACAAGCGACCTTTACAGCTCATTCAACGGCAACGGTCTCTTCAAACTCGGTGACGGTACAGACGGTGACAACGGTAACATCTACCACACAGATTCTCCGGCAGGTTACTATGTATTCACAGTAGTGGATAATGACGGTGTTCTTGATATGACAGTAGATAAGGTTAAGCAGACAGTATTCGATCCTGCTGACGAGGCTCACAATATGTGGCTTTCAATGAACCTCCTTTCAATGTCATATTATTACGCACCGGGTTGGGCTCAGATCGCAGATCCAGGTTTCGAGGAGGATGGCAACAGCTATCTTATCTCTCTCCCTGAAGCTACAACTGACCAGTGGCAGGCACAGGTGGCCTTCCACACTGATATGACATCAAGCGCAGCGAAGACTTATGACTTCCAGTGCGTTCTCAATGCAAATCAGGATCATCCGGGAGTAACCATCAAGCTCGTTCTTTCAGGTGGTGGTGACAACGACAACATCTTCTATTTCGCAGACCGTCATCCTCTGACAGCTGACGAGGACTATGTCTACAGAATGGAGAATATGCCTGGTATCGATATGGACAAGATCAGTCTCTTCTTTGACTTCGGTGGAAACGCCGCAGGTACAGAGGTAAGATTGAGCGATGTTCTCTTCCAGGAGCATAGAGCTGAATAATCTTTAATATCCAAGGCAGGGACAAGAGCCACAGGTGGCTTTGCCCCTGCCTTTTTTAACTTATAAACTATGACAAGGATTTTTTTAATTGCCATATTAGGCCTTCTTGCCACAGCTTGCGGAAAGCCGGGTCCTGACGTGCCGGTAGATGAGGGTAAGGCTAATCTGACATTGAACTGTGAAAGTATAATTGTTTCAAGCGATGCTGCCCAGCAGGTCGTGACCGTCACTTCTGACGGAGATTGGGGAGTTGCGCCTGAAGACAAATCGTGGATAAGCGTCACTCCGAGCGGAGGAGGCAAAGGTACTTCAGATGTCCTTGTCAAGATCGATGAAAACAAGACAGGAGATGTCCGTGAGAGCTCTCTCGTGTTCAGAACAAAGGGAGGTAATGTGACCCTTCCTGTAAGACAGAACTATGATGTTGAGGAAGTGGAGATCTCCGACCCTGCATTCAAGGCCTGCCTGATAGAGGCCTATGATGTGGATAAGGACGGTGTTCTCAGCACAAAAGAGGCTGCTGTGATTACTGAAATCAAGGCGTCAGGACGCGGCATCAAGGCTATGCCGGAGCTGAATGTACTCTTCAAGGACATCACTTACCTGGATTGTTCTGACAACAATCTCAAGGAACTTGACATCACCAATATGCTCAAGCTCCAGACTATGAAGGCAACAGGCAATCCTGAACTTACAAAGATCTATGTATGGACAGGATTTACAGCACCTGCAGGCTTCTCAAAGCCTGAAACTGCTGAGTATGTAGAGCCCGAAATCCCTACTCCTGCAGGATACACACTCGTATGGCAGGAGGAGTTCAACGAATCAGCTACAGGTCTTCCGGACCCTAAGAAATGGTGGTACGAGACAGCAGAACCTGGCTGGGTGAACAATGAACTTCAGACATATATCGCCGGAAAGAAAGGTGACATCGTCACTGCTGATGTCAGCGACGGTACATTGAAGATCCGTGCGATCAAGGACGGAAGCAGAGTCTACTCTGCCCGTGTAAACACAAATGAGGGCTGGACATACGGTTACTTCGAGGCACGCCTCAAACTTCCGAGAGGAAAAGGCACCTGGCCGGCATTCTGGATGATGCCTACCGTGTGGTCAGGCTGGCCTGAAGGTGGTGAGATCGACATTATGGAGCACGTAGGCTGCGTTCCTACAGAGGTGTCTTCGTCAATCCACTGCAAGGCGTACTATCACGCAATCGGTACCCAGAAGACTGCTGCAAAGAAGATATCTACAGTGATGGACGAGTTCCACACCTACGCTCTTGAGTGGACACCAGAGTACATAAAGACCTATGTGGACGGCAAGCAGCTGTTCTACTACAACCCTGACAGCTACCCTAAGGGCCGCAATGCGGACACCTGGCCGTTCAACAAACCGTTCCAGCTCAAGCTCAACCTCGCTTGGGGTGGTGACTGGGGAGGAATGTACGGCGTGGACGAAAGCTGTCTCCCTGCGACATTCGAGATCGACTATGTGCGTGTCTTCCAAATAGCTGAGTAATTATGAATATAAAGACAATCATCCTTGGAGCCATAGCCCTTGCTATGGCTTCCTGTGCAGGTCCTGCGAAGCAGGATATGTATATCCCTGAGGGCTACGAACTTTTGTGGAGCGACGAATTCGACGGTGATTCTCTCAACACAGAAAACTGGACTCCGGAGTATGGCGGCCACGGTTGGGGAAACAACGAACTCCAGTTCTACACAGGACGTAAGGAGAATGTGGACGTCCAGGACGGAAAACTTATAATGACTGCTGTGAAGGAGGACTACAACGGTGCTCCTGTAACATCAGCCAGACTGATAACCCTCGGCAAGTTCGAGTTCAAGTACGGCTATGTGGTCGCTTCCATCAAGCTCCCGAAGACAGCAGAAGGCCTCTGGCCGGCATTCTGGATGATGGGAAATGACATCAAGAGCATAGGATGGCCTAACTGCGGCGAGACAGACATCCTCGAGATGGGGCACTCGAACGGCATCAAGAACGGAACATCAGAGCAGTTCCTCAACGGAGCCTGCCACTGGGGAGTCCCTCACCATCAGTACTATGCCCACGACATTACAAACACCTATTCGGTGCAGGACGGCGAATTCCACACCTTCACCTGCATCTGGGACGAGGAATATATAAGGACATATATCGATATAGAGAAATATCCGTCGGTCGAGCCTTATTTCGAGATGAAGATCGAGGATTTCGGCAACGGCGAGTTCCGTAAGGACAACTTCATCCTTCTCAATCTTGCCGTAGGCGGTAACTTCCCAGGTATATGGGATATCAATAAAGTTACTGCCCTTGACGACGGCCCTGCCCGAATGGAAGTTGACTATGTGCGTGTGTTTCAGAAGAAATAATAACAGATAGACGGATCGAGACGTAATGAAAGGATATATAAGGATATTTTCTCTGCTTTTTTGTGCAGGTCTGCTGCTTTCCGGCTGCGGAAAGGAGCCTCAGACTCAGGAGGAACCGCAGCAGCCGGCGGGATTTGTGGAGCTTGTCCAGGCACATAAGGACGGAAAGGTCTTCCAGTCGGCTGAGCATCAGGACGGAAACTGCGTGCTCGGCTTCACAGATGGTTACAGACTGACGATTGCCGCCTCTGCATTCGAGGTCCACGACTGCACAGCCAAGTCTCCTGCAAAGGTCGAGGCTTCGGGAAACTGGTGGTCTGTGGATGGGGTAGTGTACGGTATAAAGGTGGATTCCACTCTGCCTGATGAGCAGTCGCTGCCTGTATATGTGTATTTCGACACCAAGACCCTCTACGCTCATCTGAGCAACCGTACCATCCTGACTTTCCCAAGCGAGGTGCTGGAAGAAGAGGAGGATGAGCAGGCTGCAATTGAAAGAAGACAGAACATCCCGGTGGTCCACATCACCACAAAGAATTCCGCACCTATCCAGGATAAGAAGAATTATGTGGACGGAACCATCAAGATAGTTGATACAGAAAAACTGTACAGCGATGTAGAGGTCTTCACAGCCGATATGGGCATCCGTGGCCGCGGAAACTCGACCTGGAGCTTCCCTAAGAAGCCTTGGAAGGTGAAGCTGGACTCGAAGGCCTCTCTTCTGGGTATGCCTGCGGACAAGGAGTGGGCGCTGCTTGCCAACTACGCTGACAGAACCCTTATACGTAATATTGTAGCTATGAAACTGTCTGAGATATGCGGTTTCAGCTGGACACCCCGTATGCGCAGTGTTGAGGTCTTCCTCAACGGAAAATATCAGGGTGTTTACACGCTGTGCGAGCATAAGAAGGTCTCTTCTGACCGTGTGGATATAGACCTGGTAGGGGAGAATGACAACGACGGTGACGCAGTTACAGGAGGATATTATCTCGAGATAGAGGAGCAGCAGGACGAGACTACCTGCTGGTGGACATCGATGGGCGTACCTATGATGTTCAGCGATCCTGAGGAGCCTACAGCCCAGCAGTTCGCCTATGTCAAAGGACTTTTTGACCTCTTTGAAAAGGCTCTGAAGTCAAGGGATTTCTCAGAGTCTACAGGTTACCCTAAATATATAGATGTGGATTCTTTCGTCGACTATTACATCGTTCAGGAACTTACCAAAAACATTGACGGAAACCTCCGCAAGAGTTCTTTCATCACAAAGGAGCGTGGCAAGAAGCTGGAGATGTATCATCTCTGGGACTTTGACCTGACGCTTGGAAACTGCGGCTATTTCTGGGGTGATGTGGGCAACGGTCCGGAGAATTTCTGGATCAAGATAGACAAGTGGTTCCCGTACCTGTTTGCAGATCCGGCATTTGTGGAAAAAGTACAGAACCGCTGGAATGAACTTATGCCAGAGTTTGAGAAGATACCGGAATTTATCGATGATCAGGCACTTACACTTGCGAAGGCCCAGGAGAGAAATTTCCAGGTCTGGAGCATATGGGAGTCGGTTGACTGGGTGTACTTCCCGTCATTAGGCTCATATGAGAAAGAAGTGGATTATCTCAAGGAATTCTACACCGAGCGCCTTCAGTGGCTTGACAGAGAATTAAACAAACTTTAACCGATATGAAAACCTTAAGATTGGCTTTGCTTGCACTCGTTGCAGGTCTGATGCTCGGCTGTGGCAACGCCGGCACAACTGTTTCTTCCTCTGATTTCATCAAGATAGACGGACAGGACCTTGTAGCTCCTGACGGATCCAAGTTCTTCATCAAGGGAACAAACCTTGGCAACTGGCTTAATCCGGAGGGCTATATGTTCGGCTTCCAGAAGACAAATTCCGCAAGACTTATTGACCAGATGTTCTGTGAAATGGTGGGTCCGGACTTTACTGCAGAGTTCTGGAAGATGTTCAAGGACAACTATGTGACAGAAAAGGACATTGAGTTCATAGCTTCTACAGGGGCTAACACCATCCGTATCCCTTTCCACTACAAGCTCTTCACAGACGAGGACTATATGGGACTGACTTCCGCCCAGGATGGCTTCAAGAGGCTTGACGATGCCATCGGCTGGTGTCGCAAGTACGGTCTCTATGTCATTCTTGATATGCACGACGCTCCAGGCGGACAGACAGGAGACAACATTGACGACAGCTACGGCTACCCTTGGCTTCTTGAAAGCGAGGCATCTCAGAAGCTCTTCTGCGACATATGGAAGAAGATTGCCCAGTACTATAAGGATGAGCCTGTGATTCTGGCATATGACCTTATCAACGAGCCTATAGCTCCATATTTTGATAATGTCGAGGATCTCAATGATCTTCTTGAGCCGCTTCACAAGAGGGTGACTGCTGCCATAAGAGAGGTTGACAACAACCACATCATAATGCTCGGCGCACCTCAGTGGAACGGCAACTTCAAGCCGTTCAAGGACTGGACCTATGATGACAAGCTTATGTGGACCTGTCACCGCTATGGCGGAGACCCTGTCCGCCCTGCCATAATGAACTTCATCGAGTTCCGTGACAGCACCAACCTTCCTATGTATATGGGAGAGATCGGCCACAACACAGATGAGTGGCAGGAGACCTTCTGCAGGACTATGCAGGAAGCCAACATCGGCTACACCTTCTGGCCATACAAGAAGATACGCAACTCGTGCTTCAGCGGCATAACCCCGCCTGAGAACTGGGACAAGGTGGTGGAGTTTTCAGAGGCTCCGCGCGCCACATTCTTCGAGATCCGCGCAGCCCGTCCTGACCAGGAAACAGCAAAGAAAGCTATGCTCGATTTCATCGAAGCCTGCAAATTCGAGAACTGCACCCCACAGGAAGGCTACATCAAATCCCTCCTGCTCAACTAAATCCCAGATATTCAACCGGTTACCTAAAATGCCTGCTGTCAGATGACAGCAGGCATTTTGTGTAAGTCGTTTATAGACAGGGATTTGAAGTTGTCGATTACCAGGTTGCAGAGTGGGGCTATTGCTTCTGCGCTGTTGGTTGTGGCGAGGCCTATGACCTTGGCTCCGGCTGCCCGTCCTGCAGTCAGGCCGTGGAAGGAATCTTCGAAGACTATTGTCTCTTCCGGTGTGCCTCCGAGTACCTCCATTCCTTTGAGGAAGCATTCAGGATCAGGCTTGGACTTTGAGAAATGCTCGCTTGTAAGCACTTTGTCTACAAGTTCCAGAAGTTCAGGGTGTGCCTTGTAGGCATTTGCCATCTTGACGTCATTGGAACTTGTCACGATGGCCATAGGTATGCCGGCCTCCTTAAGGCTTTTCATAAATTCAAGGGCGCCCGGAATGTAGTCATATGACATATTGCGTTCAAATTCGTTGAGCCGCGGCAGTATCTCTTCCTGCGCCTTCTGCATTCCGCCAAAGTATTTCGCAAAGATCTGCACCAGGGTCTGGCCCTTGATGGTGTGCCCGAAATCCTTCATTCCGAGATAGTCCATTCCGGTCTTGTCCCAAAATGTAGAGTATTGTGTCTCGGTGTCTGCTATGACACCGTCAAAGTCGAATAGTACGATCATATGAGTGGTTTTGTGAGTGCTGTCTTGAGCTGCGTGTCATAGCGCAGGCGTACGATGACTCCTGCCTCCTGGAACCAGTAGCGTGTCGCAAGTTCCTCCTCGATGAACGGTATGATCTCATCCTTCTTGAGGCGGATGAATCTTTCCTTATCCATCTCAAGAGCCTTCTCCATTGCCTCGAGCTCAGGTTTCATCGCGTCTGCAAGACCGTCTTTTACAAGCTCTTTCTTCATCTGGTCATAAAGGGTCTTTGCGCTGCTCCTGTAGTCAAACTCCTGAGTCTTGGCAAACCTGATGAAGTCTTCGAAATCCTCGTCAGTGTAGTGGAAATCCTCTACGGCAGGTATGCTTTCGTGTCTGCGTGCATAATCGATGACGTACTGGTCAATGACTCCGCCAAGAACAAGGGCATACACAAGCCTGCTGTAGTCCTGGAAGTCAATGTCAACATCCGGGGTTATTCCACCTCCGTCGCGTACTATCCTGCCTCCCGCAGTTCTGAACTCGCGTGTAAGTGAATCCGGAATGTGGCCTACGCTTCCATCTTCGTTGCGGTGGGTGTAGTCAATAGCCTGGACACATCTGCCGCTTGGAGTGTAGTATTTGGCCGTGGTGACCTTGATCTGACCGTTATATGCTATAGGCTTGATCGACTGGACAAGGCCCTTACCGTAGCTTCTTTTGCCCATTATCGTTGCCCTGTCCATATCCTGAAGTGCTCCGGACACGATTTCGGAAGAAGATGCCGAGCCCGAATCGATCATCACAATGATAGGCATCTCTGTGTCAATCGGCTCTGTAGTGGTGTAGTACTTGTTTACTGTAGAAGCGTTGTTTCCTTTTGATGAAACCACGAGCGAGCCCTTAGGTACAAAAAGTGACACGATGTTTATCGCTTCGCTCATAAGTCCGCCTCCGTTTCCGCGAAGGTCAAGCACGAACCTTTTCATTCCCTTGCCCTTCATCTCCAGGAACTTCTCTCTCAGCTCAGCCGACACATTGTCTGTGAATCCTGTCTGGAGTACATAACCTGTGGTGTCATCAAGCATTCCTGCATATTCAATGTCTGGGAAATGAATACGCTCACGGATGATGTTGATGTCCAGTGTGTCGCCTGTGCGGACCTTCTTCACCTTGAAGGTCACTGATGTGCCGGGCTTTCCCTTCATCCTGTTGCTGCTTTCCTGTGATTCGAGTCCCTTGGTAGGCACTCCGTCAATGGCGATGATCTCATCTCCGCACTGAAGACCGTACTTCTGCGCAGGAGATCCGGCATATGGCTCATTGATGATGACGTTGTCCTCCTTCTTCTTGTGGATGATTGCACCTATGCCTCCATATGTCTTGGAAAGCAACATCTGCAGGTCTTCGTTTTCCTCCTCAGGGATGTAGATGGTGTACGGATCCAGCTCCTCGAGCATAGCGTCCACGCCCTTTCTCATAATCCTGTCTATAGGGAGAGAATCTACGTAGGAGGTGTTGAGCTCTTTGAGAATCGAGTTCTGGATCTCTATCCACTGGCCCAGCTTGAAACCCTGGGACTGCGCTTCTGCGGTGCGACCGGCAGTAATAAACATTGCTGCAACGGCAAGGAATATGCTAATGTGATGTTTCATATGCGGTTTGAAATTTGCGATGTGCGACATCGCATATATAATGCCACAAAAATACGAATATTTTTATACCTTTGCAGCGGTTTTTAGTAGTAAAAGATTAATTGGCAGTTATTATGAAACTTGTTTTTGCAACGGGCAACAGCGGAAAACTGCGTGAAGCTTCGGAAATTTTGGGAGACAGATTCGAATTGTCTTCTCTCGCACAGGTGGGAATCACAGAAGACATCCCAGAGACAGGAAACACATTGAGGGCCAACTCTCTTCAGAAGGCTCAGTATCTATATGACATATGCGCCTGCAACTGCTTTGCAGACGACACAGGACTTGAGGTGGACGCCCTCGGAGGCGCACCTGGAGTGTATACGGCAAGATATGCCGGTGACGACAAGGACTTCAACAAGAATATGGACAAGGTCCTTCGCGAACTTGAAATCCTTGAGAGCGAGCGCAGTATGGCAGCAGCACTTGGACTCAAGACAAAGCAGCCTTCAAGAAGGGCGAGGTTCAAGAGCGTCATAACATTGATTATAAACGGAGAAATCAAGATGTTCGAGGGTACCCTCGAGGGCGTGATCGCACGTGAGAAGTCAGGAAACGGCGGCTTCGGCTACGACCCGATCTTCATTGCGGACGAGTACCCCGGACAGACTCTCGCAGACATCACGGAGGAGCAGAAGAACGAAATCTCTCACAGAGGAAAGGCCCTCCGCGCTATGGCAGAATGGTTAAAGACACAGAACTTATAGTATTACACACCACACGGTACGGTGAAAATTCTCTCGTCGTCCATACTCTCAGCAAAGAGTATGGTCGACGAAGTTTTATTATAAAGGGACTGGGCAAGAAATCACTTATGTCCCTTTTCCTGCCCTTGAATGTGTTGGAAGCAGGGGTGGTGGAGTCTTCGAAGTCTACTCTCTACACTATGAGGAACCCTGTCGCCAAACATCCTCTTATGGGCATCCGTAACAGTCTGTACAAGAACTCGATGACTATGTTTATGAGTGAGGTGCTCTATCGCGTCATAAAGGACGGAACCAATGAACACGGGCTGTTTGAATGGTGTGAAAAGAACATATTGCTGCTGGATGCCATTACAGATGACTTCAGCAACTTCCACCTGCGTTTCCTTCTGGAACTTGCAATGGTACTGGGCTTCAGCCCGAGCTCACAGGATCTTCTCCCGTTTGTCGGACCTCACTATCCGATAGTGGAACAATTTATGACCACGTCCTTTGTCGAGTCAATGATGATTCCTCTTTCGGGACAGGTACGAAATGAAATAGCGGAGGAAATCCTCCGCTATATCGAATTTCACAGCGAGTCTGCTGTAAATGTAAATTCTTTAAAAGTCCTTCGCGAACTCTTCGCCTGAATTACTTCACGCGCTCACCGTATGAACGGTCAGTAGTGTTCACGCGGATCTTCTCTCCGATGTTGATGAAGAGAGGAGCCATAATGATTGCTCCAGTCTCGAGAGTGATCTCCTTCTGAGCGTTAGTAGAAGCTGTGTCGCCCTTTACTGCAGGCTCAGTGTAAGTCACCTCAAGCTCAACATATGTAGGGAGCTCGCAAGTGAGGCAGCGCTCCTCGTCAGCGAGGAACATCATCTCTACGTGCTGGCCTTCCTTCATAAGGTCTGCGTTGTCAACGAGGTCAGTGTCGAGGTGGATCTGCTCGTAAGTCTCCTCGTGCATAAAGTTGAATCCGTCCTCATCCTTGTAAAGGAACTGGTAAGGTCTTCTCTCTACATTGATAGTGTCGATCTTTGCACCTGCAGTGAAGGTGTTCTCAAGGATACGACCGTTCTCGAGGTTTCTGAGTTTTGTCTTTACGAAAGCTGGACCTTTACCTGGTTTAACGTGCTGGAACCATACGATCTGGCAAGGCTTTCCGTTATAGTTCAGGTAGAGTCCGTTCTTGAAATCAGCTGTTGTTGCCATAATAGATTATTATTTAATATTGTATATTTTCAAAAATCGGCTGCAAAAATATAAAAATGTACGCTTTCTGCCAAATTTTTAGACCTCAGGGAATTTTTCCTCCCACTCAGGTACGTACTTGTTCAGATCCAGAATGTACTCGCTCACTTCCTCCAGCAGCCACTTCGGGGTCGATGTGGCTCCGCACACCCCGACCCTGTCGTCTGCTCTGAACCACTCTCTCTTTATTTCTGACACCGAATCGATGTGATAGCTTCTGATGTTCACTGACTTACACAGGTCACACAGCACCTTTCCGTTAGAGCTTGCCTTTCCTGACACAAAGATTATGATGTCGTGGTCTAAAGCGAACTTGGCAAGCTTCTCGTGACGGGTCGCCACCTGTGAGCATATTGTCCTGTGGATGTTCAGCAGGCTCTTGTTTCTGCCCATCTCTTCCTCAAGTCTTTCACAAAGTCTCGAGTACTCTGCAGGACTCTTTGTGGTCTGGCTGAACACTTCTGTCGGAACATCGAGACTGATGGTGCCGTCTCCGATGAACTCTTCCATCATCATTATGTTCTCCACAACGATGGCATCTCCACCTGTCTGTCCGACAAGTCCGAGCACCTCTGCGTGTCCTATCTTTCCGAATATGATTATCTGTCCTTTTCCTTCAGCTATATGCTTCTGGTGTGCTTCCCTTATCCTTTTCTGGAGCTGGAGCACTACCTGGCAGGTGCAGTCTATTATCTTGAATCCCAGGATTTCAGCCTGACTGTAAGTGTGAGGCGGCTCTCCGTGCGCCCTTATAAGAAGGACTTCTCCACGGGCGTCAACCATCTCTTCAAGGTCCTCCTTGTCGATTGTCACAAGACCCTTTTCGTTGAGTCTGTTGAGTTCTGCATCATTATGCACTATGGCGCCAAGGGAATAAAGACGCCTGCCGGACTTGAGAAAGTCCTCGGCCTTGCTGATGGCCTTGATGACACCGGCGCAGAAACCTGAATTGCTGTCAATATCAACAGTAAGCATAAAACAAAATCATTAGCATCCGAATCTTTCGGAGATCAGGTTCTTAAGCCAGACCATCTGGTCTTCCATTGTCATCTCTGTGTTGTCAAGCTCGACAGCGTCTGCCGCCTTGCTCAGAGGAGAGACCTTGCGGTGAGAATCGATGTAGTCGCGCTCAAGGAGGTTCTTTTTTACGTCTTCGGTGTCAGCTTCCATACCCTTTGCCCGCATCTCCTCAGCTCTTCTGACAGCTCTTACCTGAGTGTCGGCTGTCATAAAGATCTTGAGTTCCGCATCAGGGAACACTGTGGTTCCGATGTCACGGCCGTCCATCACGACACGCTTCTTGCTTCCGAACTCGCGTAACTTGCGGTCCACATAGTCGCGCACCTGGGCCACGGTCGCTATCGGGCTTACCTTGTCAGCTACTGCAAGTGACCTGATGTCCTGCTCTACACATCTGTCTGCGATGTAAGTGCCGCCCTCTCCGAAATGTACATCAAGAGTTTCCAGAGCCTTTTCCAGCTCTGGCACGTCTATTGTACAGTCGTCGTCGATTAATCCGTTTTCTATGGCAAAAAGCGTGACACCTCTGTACAGTGCCCCGGAATCAAGGTATAAGAAGGAAAATTCTTTTGCGATGAGCTTCGCAAAGGAGCTTTTTCCAGTCGAAGAGTAGCCGTCGATGGCGATAATAATATCAGGTATGTTCATCAGCGTCCGTGAATAAACGTAATAACGGACAAAAATATAAAATATTGCGTAAACTCCCAAAAATGTCGATATTTGTAACTTGTCCCCCAACGGGATTTTAATTTTTAAGACTTATGAAGATTCTTGTTATCGATGATGAAAGAGCGATCAGAAATTCTCTCAAGGAGATCCTGATGCTTGAAGGATATGAAGTGGAAACAGCAGAGAACGGCGTGCAGGGCATCGCTATGGTGGAGAAGGAAAAATATGATGTGATCTTCTGCGACATCAAGATGCCGGAAATGGACGGAGATGAAGTCCTGGACCGTCTTGTGGCTATGGGAATAGATGCAGCCATCGTGATGATTTCTGGTCACGGCGACATAAATTCAGCCGTAGCCTGCATAAAGCGGGGTGCCTTTGACTTTATCCCTAAGCCTCTTGACCTGAACCGTATCCTGATCACCATCAAGAATGCCACAGAGAAGGTGACCCTGGTCAAGGAGACCAAGGTCCTCAAGAAAAAGGTCTATGGACAGGAGATGATAGGTGAGTCCGAGGCTCTTCTGCATATAAAGGAAATGATCGACAAGGTGGCTCCGACCGACGCCAGAGTCCTGATCTGCGGCTCAAACGGTACAGGAAAGGAGCTTGTGGCAAGAAATCTTCATCAGCGAAGCAATCGTTCGGCTGCCCCATACATCGAGGTAAACTGCGCAGCCATTCCGTCGGAACTCATCGAAAGCGAACTCTTCGGTCACGAGAAGGGATCCTTCACTTCTGCAGTGAAGCAGCACAAGGGCAAGTTTGAGCAGGCAGACGGCGGCACACTTTTCCTTGACGAGATCGGAGATATGTCTCTCGCAGCCCAGGCAAAGGTGCTCAGAGCCCTTCAGGAGAAGAAGATCTCGCGCGTGGGAAGCGACAAGGACATCACTGTGGATGTGCGAGTACTTGCTGCCACAAACAAGAATCTGAAGGAGGAGATCGAGAAAGGTAATTTCCGAGAAGACCTCTATCACCGTCTCAGCGTGATACTCATCAATGTCCCTACCCTTGATCAGCGCAAGTCAGACATTCCTCTTCTTGTGGACCACTTCCTGGATCAGATCAGCTCGGAGACAGGTATGCCTGTCCGTGCCGTGGATCCGGATGCGATGAAGCTGCTTGTGGAAAAGTCCTGGACAGGAAACATCCGTGAACTCCGCAACGTCGTGGAGAGACTTATGATTCTTTCAGGAGACCGTATTACAGCCTCAGATGTAAAGGCTTACGTTCTTTAGGCTTTGTGTACAGGGAGCGTCACGATGAATGATGCTCCTCCCAGGAGATGGGATTTCTGGTAGCGGATCTCTCCGTCGCACTTCTCTATGATGTTGCGGCAGATGGCAAGTCCAAGACCTGTTCCCGAGCTCTTGGTGGTGAAGTTTGGAGTAAACAGCTTGTCGAGGTTCTCCTCCTTCACTCCGTGTCCGTTGTCTTCTACAACTACATCATAGTAACCGTCCCGTGTGCTCTTCCTCAGACAGATGAGTACACGGCCTTTTTTAGTTCCTCCCTCAGCAGTCTCCTTGTGGTGCATCTCTACAGCCTGCACCGCGTTGGTGATCAGATTCACAAAGACGCGGATCAGCTGTGGCTTAGGAGCCATCACAAATGCCTTCTCCATACCGATGTAAGAGATCTTCACATCCTCCCTGTTGTCAAATATGAGCAGCTGGTCCTTGAGGATGAGGTCCAGGTCGATAAGGACAGGATCCTCGCTGTAAAGCTTGGCGAAAGTAGAGAACTCGTTCGCTGTCTCTGTCAGGATGTCGATGTGCTCGAGGATGACCTTTGACACCTCGTTGAACTTCTCTTCCCAAGCCGGATTGTTCATTTCCTTGAGGCGGATTATCCACTGCAGCTGCAGCTTGATAGGGGTGAGAGGGTTCTTGATCTCGTGGGCAACCTGCCGCGCCATCTGGCTCCAGGCCTTGTCGCGCTCTGCCTGGGCGAGAAGTCTTGTGGACTCGGAAAGGTCAACTACCATTCGGTTATATGCCTCCACAAGCGAGGAAATCTCATCTTCACGGTTGTAGGAGATGGTCTTGAGGTCGTGGATGTCAGCCACCTTCATCTTCTTACCCATCTCCATCAGAGGCGAGAACAGCGAGTTCACCTCTCGTGTGCTGAACAGAAGCGAGGCTATCAGCAGCAGGATGAAGAGGTTTATGATGAGGGCGGCGTGGAAGAAAGCCTCGCGCTCGAAGTTGAAGTTCCTGTCGGTGTAAGGCACGCCGATGATGGCGACGGTCTGTCCGTTATCATTGAATATAGGCGCATACATCGCCCAATATCTGAATCCCGCGATCTTCTCGCGGTGAATGAAGAACCTTTGGTGCTGGTTATATATATTGAAATATGCCTCATAATTTATTCGGCTTCCAAGCACTCTCTGTTCGAACACCTCCGGTGTCGTTGAAAGGAACACCGTTCCTCCCGGTGTGTACAGGGTGATGTCTGACTTTGTGGTTGAACCTATGTTTTCAAGGATAGTCGAGAATTCCTGAGAGTTCAGGCTCTGCCAGTCCTTCGCTGTCCTGGTCTGTCTTTCGATCAGAGCCTGGATGGTGGTGATCCTCGATGACATCAGGTCACTCATATTCTCTTCATTGCGCGTGTACACAAAGAACACACTGACGGCTGTCATACTGATAAGGATCAGGATGGATGATGTGAACAGGATGGTGTTGATCCTGTTCTTGAAGTAGTTCTTCCTGAATGGCTTCTTCTGGTAGCGCGACTGGGCGAATATGGTCAGCAGACCGCTCAGAATCAGGAAGAGGTAAGAGAATGAGATGAAATACACGATTCCTCCACGCTTTGAGCGTGAGATGATTATGAGCTCGTTTTCGCTTACCGGATTGATGAAGTGCACGTATCCTTTCTCCCTGCTGACCTCGCGCTTGTTGCTGAGCATATGCCCGTCATCGTCGGTGTTGAAGTAGGTAGGATAAGGGAAGTTGCCCTTATAGGACATAAGCCTTCCGTTCTTGTACTTGGCGTACGAGTACAATGAAGGGATGTTGATGTCTCCCGGTTTCGAGATCGCTCCCAGAATGCTGTTGTAGCCGTGGTCATCCTGGTTGGAGTTGGATTCAATGGTGACGAGCATCCTCATAAGGCCGCTGGCCTGCTTATAGAAGAGGAAGGCTCCTATATACCTGCTGTGCCCGTTGTCATCGGTAAGGAACACGAAGTGCGATCCCGATGCTATCGGGATGCTGGAGCGCATTATGTTGTTCAGGTAATGCTGCCCGGCCACATCATCTTCCTTGAACAGCCTCACCTCTATGTTGTAGCTCTGTCTCAGCCTGTTCAGGTAGAAATCCCTTATCCTGTTCTGGATCATATTACCCGAGTTCTCCATAAAGGCAAGTGTGGAGATGAGCTGGTCATAGGCAATCCCTTCTTCCGCTGTCCTGAGCTGGATTTCAAGTCCCAGGTCTCTCTCGACTGAAAGTCTGTTTGCCCACACAGCAACCCTGTTCTGCTCCTTCTTGAAGCCCAGCTGACTGGAAGTCGCGGTGAAATAGGTCGCGCAGATGAAGGCGAACACCACAAGCGCCTTAGTCGAAAGCATATCGTACTTGAAGCCGGTGAATTCCTTGACGACTGGCCTGAGTGACTGTATGATGAGCAGGATGCTGAACAGCAGTCCTGTGTACGAGAGGTACACCAGCACGGTGTAGAATATGTTCGTGTTCCACCTGTACAGCTCCATCGATATATTGGAGTTGGTGAGAAGGCTCTTAAGTGTAAGGTGGGTATATAATACTGTGCAGATGATGCAGATGATAAGGAATACGCCGTAGCCGCCCAACCATTTCCTGAAGTTCCTGCGGTCCATTCGCATCAAAGCGGTCACCCTGTTGCGTACAAGGAAATTGCAGGTTATCACAAGGGTGATGAGGGTGTTCGTCAGAATGAGAGCTCCAAGTGAAAGGAATATACCGCCGTCGGCGTAGATCGTCGGCGAGAACAGGCCGCTGGACCCGTTCATCTGAAGGCCCCAGATGAAGGACATCAGGAAAAGCAGGATGATGGTGGCGACGACAACGCCGTACACCTTGAGAGTCCTGTGTCCTGCAAAGAACATCATCAGGGCAAAGACCAGCAGTACTACAGCCATCCATCTGAGCATAGAGTTGTCGAAGAACTGACTGGACTGGCTGCTGTCATAGAGGATTTTGAACAGCGGTGTGCCGTCGATGGTCACGCAAGAGCCACCGCTTTCGGAAAGAGGCATTACAGAGTAGTACCCGGCCATCTTCAGCTTGGGATTCACTCCGTTTTCGTTCTTGTGGGCATCGTCGATGAGGGTGTTTTTTATCTCCAGGGCAGCAATCACCTTCACATTGTCGCTTCCGCTCAGGGCCATCGCAATGTACCATTTCGGACCGATGTCCATATAGGAGATCTGCTCTCCTATGCCGCTCAGCGGTGACACTATGCTGTTCTCACGGTAGGTCAGTCTCTGAAACACGTGGAACGATGAGATGTCGTCGTTGATGATGGAGAACTGATTGGCCCAGGACTGAAGGGAGTCGTTGATATATCTGTATATCACCATATCATCAGGCAGTCCTTCCGGCAGGATGAATCTTCCATTGTCCGTGTCGAGCGCCATAAGGCTGTACTGCTTAAGGATTTCCAGCCTTCTTTCGATACGTCTGCTCACCTTTTCCGCGACCCTGTCAGTGTCGTTTCCCGTATTGTTGCTTGCCATTGACAGAACAAAAAGCAGGAGGGACAGGAGCAGGGCGACCAGAGGCAGCCTTTTATGTAGCCATTTTCTCTTCATCATCTCAAATGATACTACTCGTGATGGTAGGGCTCTCCCTTCATTATGGTGAAGGCCCTGTAGATCTGTTCAGTGAATATTGCCCTTACCATCTGGTGGGAAAAGGTCATCCTCGAAAGCGAAAGCTTTGAGTTTGCCCTTTTGTACACAGCTTCCGAGAAACCGTAAGCTCCACCTATTATATATACTATATCTTTTCCTTCGTAGGAGATCTTGTCCTGGATCACCTTGGCCAGTTCGACGGACGTGTACTCCCTTCCTCTTTCATCCAGGAGGATGACGTCGTCGGTAGGACGCAGATTCTTCAATATGAGTTCGCCTTCGCGTGTCTTGATCTGCTCCTTGGTGAGGGCAGACACATTCTTCAGCTCCGGAATCTCCACTATGGAGAAAGGGATATAGTGCTTGAGGCGTGACACATAGATGTCCAGCCCCTGCTTTACCCAGTCTCTGTCTGTCTTTCCTACAGTAAGCAATGTGATTTTCATAGGTGTATGAATATATCTTATGTCATCCCCGACCTGATTGGGGATCTCTTGCAAATATATATAAAAACCTGCAAATATCCCGCCAATGTACAAAAGGGAAGGGAATGGTTGCGCGGCTTGAAATTTGTAGTATCTTTGCCCTGCTATTCCAATATATACATATGAGACAATATATTACCGGCATATTTTCGGCTGTGGCGCTGATTCTTTCCTGCAATGCGGCTAAGGCGCAGGACAGCGGGTATGATGTGTTCAACCCCATAGCCAAATATATAACCCAAGGAGATGCGGAAAAGCTTTCCGCCTGGTTCTCGGACAATCTGGAGGTGACCATCTTCTCAGATTCCAACGACTCCAGCCGCAAGCAGGCACGAGAGATCCTGAAGTCCTTCTTCAAGTCCTACACTCCGAGGTCGTTCAACATCACCCACAAGGCGGGACGCTCGAATATGAAATATGCCTTGGGCACCCTGAATGCAGGAGGGGAGCTTTTTGTGGTTACGATCTTTGTGGGATATACGGATTCGGCATATAAGATTCAGCACATTAAAATAGAAAGGATAAATTAGTTTGGCACACCCTTTGTAAATTAACTGGTCAAGGTTAGTTTAGTTGTTAATAATAGGGTTATAGTTGAGTGGCGGACAGTCGAGAGACAGTTCGCCACTGTTTTTATATACTTTTTTCGCCCAACAGTGAACAATAAGAGGGAACTTTTTATAACTTTAAGGTTTCGTTTCCTAAAGTGTAGGAGCAATTCTAACTAATTTAATTTTTTTGAAGGTTATGCAGAACCAGTATCAGGCACAGATGGATAAGGATATGAAGGATCTCTATCGTCACATCAGGAACAGGATGTCTGATGAAGATATGGCCCGTATCAAGCAGGCCTATGAGTTTGCGGCGCTGGCTCACACAGGACAGACCCGTAAGTCGGGAGCGCCTTACATCGTGCATCCTATAGCGGTTTCAAAGATTGTTGCCGAGGAACTTGAACTCGACGCGAACACCATCGTTGCAGCTTTTCTGCACGATGTCGTTGAGGACACTGAATATACTGTCGAGGACATCCGCGAGCGCTTCGGTGACGATGTGGCCTTTCTTGTAGCTACTGTGACCAAGCAGAAGAAGCAGAAGTACAACCACTCCAAGCAGATCGACAACTTCCATCAGATGCTGGCCTCTGTCCACTATGATGTGCGTGCTCTGCTGATCAAGCTGGCCGACCGTCTGCATAATATGCGTACACTCAGCAGTATGCGTCCCGACAAGCAGATGAAGATCGCAGGTGAGACCGACTACTTCTATGCTCCTCTTGCAAACCGTCTGGGTATGTACCAGATCAAGCGCGAGCTTGAGAACCTCTCATTCCAGTACCGCTGTCCTAAAGACTATGAGTTCATTTCCGGACAGATGGATCTCTATCGTCAGGAAAACGAAGAAAAGATCTGGGAAATGGCTCACAAGTACATCGACTGTCTTGCCGGCTACGGCCTGAAGGTTCGTGCGGAAATCCGCTACCGCACTCCGTACAGTATCTGGCGCAAGATGAAGACTAATGGCTCGGACTTCAATCACATCGACATAAAGCATATTATCCGACTCATTTATGATGTGGACGGCCAGGGTAATGAGTTCCGTAAGGAGAAGGCTATGACCCTGCAGATATATTCGGCCTTGACCGACAATTTCAAGGAGCGTCCGGGAAGTGTGGTGAACTTCATCGACACACCTAAGGAGAACGGCTACCAGAGCTTCCACGTTACTCTTCTTACAGACAGAGGTACCTGGCAGGAAGTGCACATATCTTCAGAAAGGATGGTGCGTCACGCCCGCCTTGGTTGCACTGCCGGTCAGGACAAGGAGACAAGTCACGTGTGGCTGGAGAAGCTCAGGGCGATTCTGAAGGATATGGCGGAGCACACAGATGCGATCGACTTTATGGACGGAGTCACTTCGTCATTCTACAATGAGGACATTATGGTGTACACCCCTATGGGAAGAATCGTGATTCTTCCGCAGGGAGCGACAGCGCTGGACTTTGCATTTGAAATCCACGGAGAGGTGGGACAGCACGCAGAATATGCCAGGATCAACGGTTCCCTGAAATCAGTCAAGACTGTGCTCCACAGAGGTGACTGTGTGGAGATCGGAACAAATCCTGAGGTAGAACCTTCGCCGGATTGGAACGACCACGTCCTTACTTATAAGGCCAAGAAGAGCCTGAAGCAGTTCTTCAACAACAAGAAGAAGCTGGACTATAACCGCTGTCCTTACTGCCATCCGCTTCCAGGTGACGAGGTCATAGGCTTCAAGGAGGAAGACGGCACTACGACTATCCATCGCCGAGACTGCCAGAGAGCCATCAGACAGGCCTCACAGCAGGGTGACTCCATCATAGCGGTGCGCTTCGATGAGAATCCTGACTTTGTCTATCCGGTACGTATCCAGATTCGCGGAGTAGACAGATACCATCTCCTGATCGATCTGGTGAACTGCATAACAGAAGAACAGCACCTTTATATGACGGGACTTGCTACCGAGACAGTGGACCGTATCGCCAGCTGTACGATAGACTTCCTGATCCACTCGGTGTCAGAACTTCAGACAACCATCGATTCGATCCTCAGGATCAAGGGCATCGACGAAGTCAACCGCCTGGATATAGAATAAAGGATATAAAAAAAGTGACTGATCAGTCTTCTTGAAGGCTTTTCAGTCACTTTTTCTGTTATTTCTGTCTGAGGAAGACCTGTACCGGGCATCCGATGAAGTCGAAGTTGCTTCGGAGCTTGTTCTCCAGGAAGCGGCGGTAAGGTTCGCGGATGTACTGCGGAAGGTTGCAGAAGAATGCAAACGAAGGAGAACGTGTAGGAAGTTGGGTCACGTACTTGATCTTGATGTACTTGCCCTTCCAAGCAGGTGGAGGGTAGTTCTCGATCTCCGGAAGCATCACCTCATTGAGTTCTGAAGTCTTGATCTTTCTCGAGTAGTTGTCATAAACGTGTGCCGCTGCGTTCAGCACGTCCATAATTCTTTGTTTGTTGATCACTGATGTGAAGACGATAGGAAGGTCGTTGAACGGAGCGAGGCGGTCTTTGATTGCCTGGGTGTACTCCTTCATTGTGTTGCTGTCCTTCTCTACTGTGTCCCATTTGTTCACAACCACAACGCAGCCCTTCTTGTTTCTCTGGATGAGGTTGAAGATGGCCATATCCTGAGACTCGATGCCGGTCTGTGCATCCACCATAAGGATACACACATCAGAATGCTCGATCGCACGGATGGATCTCATCACCGAGTAGAACTCGAGGTCTTCGTGAACCTTGGTCTTTTTGCGCATTCCAGCTGTGTCTACAAGCATAAATTCGTGTCCGAACTTGTTGTAGAGGGTGGCGATGGAGTCGCGTGTTGTACCTGCAATAGGGGTCACGATGTTTCTTTCCTTTCCGAGCAGGGCGTTTGTAAGTGAGGACTTACCTACGTTCGGCTTACCTACGATGGTAAAGTGAGGAAGCTCAGGGTGCTCGTCTGTGTCGGGATCCTCTTCTGGGAGCTGCTTCACGATCTCGTCAAGAAGCTCACCAGTTCCGCCTCCGTTGGCTGCGGAAATGCTGAACACTTCTCCGAGTCCGAGTGAATAGAACTGGTACGCGTCATAGATCTTCTCGCCTGAGTCGACCTTGTTTACTGCAAGGACAACCGGCTTTCCGCTGCGTCTGAGAATATCTGCGATTTCCTCGTCGTAGTCTGTGATGCCTGTCGCTGCCTCAACCAGAAAGAGGACTACGTGGGCCTCCTCGATGGCGAGGACAACCTGCTTGCGGATCTCTTCTTCAAAAATGTCGTCAGAGTTGGATGTATATCCACCTGTGTCGACCACAGAAAACTCTGTTCCGCACCATTCGCATCTTCCGTAATGCCTGTCGCGGGTTACTCCTGCGGTCTCATCGACGATTGCCTGTCTCATTCCGACAAGGCGGTTAAAAAGTGTGGACTTGCCTACGTTCGGGCGTCCTACGATAGCTAATAGACTCATAATAGGGTCGTTTTAAATTATTAACCCTCACGGGCTTATTTGTTCTTTGTGGATCGGTCCGGGCCGTAGACAACGTCGCAGCCTCTGCAATCAGTGCACGCCGAGGTGTCGCAGCTGCTGACCCTGCCCTTTTTCTTCCACATCTTCATTTCGTCTTCCTTTGCACAGATTATTCCTCTTTTCCTCAATTCTTTGTTCGCTCCCAGATCTGTTTCCGGGAACTGACCATCCTTTCGGAATATGATGTTGAAGCACAATCCGAAGACGCAAAGGCCGACAAGCACAACAGCTGCAAATAAGATCTCCAATGTCGAAATGTATTAGTTGATGAAGCTTGAGCTGATCTCCTCGTAGTTGTACACCTTGTTGATGATGTCTGCAAAGATGTCTGTCATCGAGAGAACTGTGATCTTGCTCTTGTCCTTGGTAGGGTCGTTGCTGAGAGGAATGGTGTCTGAAACGATCACTTCCTCAAGAGCTGACTCGGCTATCCTGTCGTATGCAGGACCTGAGAATACAGGGTGAGTTGCGCAGGCGCGTACGCTGAGCGCTCCCATATCCTTAAGTACATTCGCTGCCTTTGCGAGCGTGCCGGCAGTGTCGATCATATCATCCACGATCACAACGTTCTTACCTGCTACGTCACCGATGGCTGTGATAGAGCCTACGACGTTGGCCTTTTCGCGCGACTTGTGGCAGATGATCACAGGACACTCGAGATATCTTGCATAGGCGTTCGCCCTCTTCGCGCCACCCATATCAGGAGCAGCGATGGCGAGGTTCTCGATGTTCATAGCCTTGAGGTAAGGGAGGAACACAGCGCTTGCGTAGATGTGGTCAACAGGGAAATCGAAGAATCCCTGGATCTGGTCAGCGTGGAGGTCGCAGGTCATAACGCGGTCGCAACCTGCTGCGTGAAGCATATTGGCAACAAGCTTCGCTCCGATTGAAACTCTTGGCTTGTCCTTGCGGTCCTGTCTTGCCCATCCGTAGTACGGCATAACAGCAATCACCTTGTGTGCTGAGGCTCTCTTGGCTGCGTCAGCCATAAGAAGAAGCTCAAAGAGGTTGTCTGTCGGAGGAAAGGTGGACTGTACGATGAATACAGTTGCTCCTCTGACGCTCTCATTGAATGACGGCTGGAATTCTCCGTCGCTGAATGTCAGTACGTCAGATGTGCCAAGCTCCAGGTTGAGTGCCTTGGCTACCTTCACTGCAAAGTCCTTTGAAGCTCTGCAGGCGAAAAGTTTCATTTTGTGTTCCTTGTGCATTGTATTGAGGATTTAATTTTGTTCTTCTTTAAGTGTCTCGAGCACCGATCCTATGTAATCAAGAATCTCTTCGCGTCCCATTCCGCTTTCTGATGAGCTGACGAATGTCGGAGGAAGTTCCTCCCAGAGTTCGAGGATCTGGTTCTTCATCTTCTCGATCTGCTGCTGGAGTGCCACAGGACCGAATTTGTCACCCTTGGTGAAGATGATCGCAAACGGAATCTGGCTCTGTCCCAGCTCGATGAGGAAGTCCATATCGACCTTTCCTATGTCGTGACGGCAGTCGATCAGGACAAAGAGCATCACCATCTCCTGCGAGAGGTTGATGTAGTTTCTGATGACCTGCTCGAGCTTCTGCTTCGCTGTGCCGGACATCTTTGCGTAGCCGTAGCCCGGGAGGTCCACCAGGTACCACTCTCTGTTTATGAGGAAGTGGTTCACCAGTCTGGTCTTTCCAGGCTTGCTGGATGTCATAGCCAGCTTCTTGTTGCGGCACAGCATATTGATGAGGGAAGACTTGCCCACATTGGATCTTCCGATGAAGGCGAATTCAGGGAATTTCTGTTTCGGCTTCTCGGAGATTCTGGTGCTGCTGCCGGAGAATAATGCTTCTGCGATCTTCATTACATTCGGTTACTCGATAACAGTCGGCAAAGATATAAATTTTATTTATATTTCTTGTGAAAGATAGTACCTATATGGGAAATTTTGCTAAATTTGTTGCGCTTCAATGAAAAGAGTATGGAAAAAGAATTTATTGATCTTTTTGAACTGCAGACAAGGATGAAGGTGGGGGTGGAATCTCTTTTCCCGACGCAACTCTGGCTCAAGGCGGAAGTAAGCGCTGTCAAGGCCCGTTCCGGAGGCCACTGCTATCTAGAGCTTTCCCAGAGTGATGCAAGCGGACTTGTAGCAAAGGCAAGTGCCATCATCTGGTCTTCCAAGTATAGAATTCTGGCTCCTTATTTCGAGTCGGTGACGGGTTCACCGATAGAGGTCGGTATGGTTATTCTGGTCCGTATCCAGGCTAATTACAGCCAGCTGTACGGCTTTTCCCTGATAATAACAGACATAGACCCTGAGTACTCTCTCGGTGTGAAGGAGCTCGAAAGGCAGAGGACCATAGACCGCCTTAACAATGAGGGACTTATGGATCTTCAGAAAGGGCTTTCGATCCCGGAGCTGCCTTATCGCTTTGCAGTCATATCGGCTGAAGATGCGGCCGGCTACCGCGATTTCATACGTCATATCGAAGGAAATCCCTATGGGTTCCAGGTCCAGACCGTCCTTATTCCTGCCCTTATGCAGGGCGCGGACTGCCCGTCGTCGATAATTGCCGCCCTTGATGCGGTCTATGAGGATTCCGTCGGTTTCGACGCGGTCCTCATTCTTCGTGGTGGCGGTTCGAAACTGGATCTGGCAGCTTTTGATGATTATTCTCTGGCCGCTGCGATAGCGCAGTTCCCCGTGCCTGTGCTCACTGCGATAGGCCACGACCAGGATCATCACGTTGCCGATATGGTCGCTCACGAATACGTCAAGACACCTACCGCCCTCGCTGATTTCATACTTTCGATATATGAGGACGAGGATGCCCGCATATCCTCTTTTCATATGCGCTTGAAAATGGCCTTTTCGATGAAGATTGCCGCAATGGAATCGGCCCTGCAGGTGCTTCAGACAAGGATAAAGGCGTCCGACCCGAGAAAGATAGTGGAGAGGGGCTTTGCTCTTGTGCTCGATGATGCCGGAGTCGTTGTGAAGGGTGTCAGCGGAAGGACGAGGGGAGACAAGGTGACCCTGATGTTCCCTGACGGAACATTGAACTGCATAGTGGATGAAATAAAGTGATTGATATGGAAGAGAGATTTGATTATGCAAAGGCTGTAGAGGAGCTCGAGGCGATAGCTCAGAAGGTCGAGGATCCTCAGACGGGAATCGATGATATAGACAAATATATCGTAAGGACGGAAGAACTCATAAAGGCCTGCCGTGCGTACCTGAGGGGAGCGCGCGAGAGGCTCGAAGAAATGGATACAAATATTTAAAAATCAATATAAATATGTGCGCAAAGACGAAGATGATATACGACACTGACAAGTGGCTCAAGCCATATAAGGATGTGATCGACAGAAGGCACAAGATGATCCTCGAGATGAAGGAGAGGATGTCTGTGGACGGAAAGCTGTGCAATGGTATGAACAACCATATGTTCTACGGAATGCACAGGGACGGAAACGGAGGATGGGTGTTCCGCGAGTGGGCCCCTAATGCTACAAAGATCTACCTCATCGGTGACTTCAATAACTGGAAACGCACTGAGGCCTATGCCCTCAAGCCTATCGGAGGCGGAAACTGGGAGATCAGACTCAGCGATATGTTCCTGAGCCACGGCACTCTGTACAAGCTCTTCATCGAGTGGCCGGGCGGAGGCGGAGAGAGACTGCCTGCGTACTTGAACAGGGCTGTTCAGGATCCTGTCACAAAGCAGTTCTGCGCACAGGTGTGGGAGCCTCTGCAGCCATATCAGTGGAGAGGCAAAAAGCCCGGCAAGAGAGCTAATCCTCTCATATATGAGTGTCACATAGGTATGGCTGCCGAGGAAGAAAAGGTCGGAACATTTGAGGAGTTCCGCCTGAATGTGCTTCCGAAGGTTGCAGAACTTGGTTATGACACCCTTCAGATTATGGCACTTCAGGAACATCCTTACTACGGATCGTTCGGCTATCAGGTGGCCAACTTCTATGCCCTCAGCTCGCGTTTCGGTACGCCGGAGGAGTTCAAGGCCCTTGTGGACGATGCGCACGACCTCGGAATAGCTGTAGTTATGGACATCGTGCACTCGCATTCGGTTGACAATGAGGCGGAAGGCCTCGGACTCTTCGACGGAAAGGAGACTCTGTACTTCTATGACGGATGGCAGGGACATCACCCTGCGTGGGGCTCGAGATGCTTTGACTATGGCAAGGACGAGACAAAATATTTCCTCCTTTCCAACTGCAAGTACTGGATGGAGGAGTACCACATCGACGGATTCCGTTTTGATGGTGTGACTTCTATGCTTTATTGGGACCACGGCCTGGAGAAGGCTTTTGTCGGCTATGAGAACTACTTCAACCAGGGAGTGGATGACAACGCGATCGCTTACCTTGCCCTTGCAAACATCCTTATCCACGAGATGAACGAGGATGCATTCACGATTGCTGAGGATGTCAGCGGAATGGCCGGCCTCGCGGCTCCGATCGAGAAAGGTGGTGTGGGCTTTGACTTCAGGATGAGTATGGGTGTCGCTGACAACTGGATCAAATGGATCAAGGAACTTGCGGACCAGGATTGGAGTGTAGGAGAGATCTGGTGGCAGCTTACCAACAAGAGAGAGGACGAGAAGACAATCAGCTATGCAGAGTGCCACGACCAGGCTATGGTGGGGGACAAGACCATCGCCTTCCGTCTTATGGATGCCGAAATGTACACATCGATGAACAAGGAGTCTCAGTCTCCTGTGGTGGACAGAGGTATGGCCCTCCATAAGATGATCCGTCTTGTGACTTTGGCTACCTGCGGTGACGGCTATCTTACATTTATGGGTAACGAGTTCGGCCATCCTGAATGGATCGACTTCCCTCGTGAAGGAAACGGATGGTCTTACAAGCACGCCAGAAGACAGTGGTCTTTGGCAGAACCGGATTATCTGAGATATAAATATTTGAGAAATTTTGACCGCGCAATGATAACTCTGGCGCGTCAGGAAGCCTTTCTTGATGAGAAGCCGGAACTTTTTGTGCAGGATGAAGAGAAAAAGATACTTATTTTCAAAAGAAAAAGTTTTATCTTTGCACTCAATTTTAACCCCACCTCCTCATTTGCCGACTACGGATTCGCCGCTCCGGCAGGAAAATATGAGGTGGTACTCAACACGGACGAAAACGAATTTGACGGCTTCTCCAGACTCAAAACTGGAGAGGTGCATTTTAGTATACCGTCCAAGAGTGAGAACGGCAACGGAAAATACGATCATTTACTGTCGCTCTATCTGCCGAGCAGATGCGCAGTGGTGCTGAAGAAGATTGATTAGAAATAACTTAAATACATATTAAATATGGCTTTTCTGAAATTCAACAAGTCCGAACTGGTCAACCTCGAGTACTCGCTCAAGCGTGAGCTGATCGCCTCGAACGAGTCCGGTGCGTACTGCAACACATCCATTGTGACCTGCAATACGAGAAAGTACCACGGACTGCTTGCAGTGCCTGTAGATGAGCTGGGCGGCGGAAAGTATATGCTGCTTTCTTCGCTTGACGAGAGCCTCGTTATGGGTGGCAAACAGTTCAACCTCGGTATTCACTGCTATGGTGATGTATATGAGCCGAAAGGACATAAGTACATCATCGACTTTGATGCCGATCCGGTGCCGGTTATCACTTATAAGATTGGTGGTATCATATTCACCAAGACTATCGTGATGGTTCCTGACAACGATCAGGTGCTCATCAAGTATGAACTCATCCAGGCTCCAGCCAAGGTTTCCCTCGTGCTCAAGCCATTCCTTGCATTCAGAAGCATTCACGGCCTTACCCATCAGAATCCTGAGGCATACACAGGCTATGATGAGCTCGACGGTGGTGTATCTTTCCGCCTCTATGATGGTTTCCCTAACCTTCACCTTCAGACTTCCTCTCAGGCGGCATTCAAGTATCAGCCATATTGGTATAACGGTGTGACTTATTCGGACGAGTATCGCCGCGGCTTTGACTGCCGCGAGGACCTCTTCGTTCCTGGATCTTTCACTCTTGATATGAAGCAGGGCGATTCGGTTGTATTCTCGGCTTCTGTCTCTGAAATCAACCCAAGAGGTCTCAAGAGAAAGTTCACAGACATTCTTAAGAAGACTGACCCTATCGAGACTCACTTCGATCTTCTCGTGAAGAATGCAGAGATGTTCAAGTGCCACAAAGGTGACAGAGCTCAGATCAATGCAGGTTACTCTTGGCTTGAGACAGGTCTTCTTCGTGAGACCATCGTTTCACTCCCTGGACTTACACTTTACGCAAACGGTGACTGCGCTGAGTTCGAGAAGATTCTCGACACCCTCATCGCTGATGAGCAGGAGCGCCTTTTCCACCGTACGACACAGTGTGAGGCACCTCTCAGACTTACAGAGACAATCCAGCAGTACATCCGTTTCAGCGGAAAGGAAAGACAGATCTGGAAGAAGTACGGTGAGACCCTCAAGGGTATCATCGAGAGCTATGCTCCAGGCCGCAGAAAAGAGATCGCAATGCATCCTAACGGACTTCTCTGGGCTCAGATGGACGGCGTAGCACTTTCTTGGATGAACGCGTACGTGTACGGACGTCCTGTTACAGAAAGAGCAGGCTATCAGGTAGAGACAAATGCATTCTGGTACAACGCACTCTGCTTTGCAATCGATATGGAGAACAAGTATGGTCCTAAGACAAGCGACTTCGTTCAGAAGTGGTCTCCTGTCCGTGACCTCGTGAAGCAGAACTTCCAGCCTACATTCTGGAGACCTGACTGGGGTTATCTCGTAGACTATGTAGGAAATGGCCCTCAGGATCAGGCGGTAAGACCAAACATCCTCTTCCCGATCTATCTTGAGTACTGTCCGGTTGAGGACGAGGTGGTTTCGGAGGTTGTTATGACAATCAACGACGAGCTCGTTACAAAGCGCGGACTCAGGTCGCTCTCGCCAAGAAACGAGGCTTACAGAGGTGTGTACGAGGGATCACAGATCGACCGTGACCTTGCATACCATCAGGGATGTGCATTCCCTGCACTTCTTGCCCCTTACATCGACGTATGCTTCAGAATGATGGGCGAGACATTCTACAACAGGGCCAAGTACCTTGTTGAGGGATTCTTCGAGGACATCAGCAAGCACGGTGTAGGCGCGTTCTCAGAGCTTTACGACGGCGATCCACCGCACGAGCCGCACGGAGCCATCGCTTCAGCAATGAGCACAGCAGCACTTTTGAGAATAGCATATATTATGAATCAGTATAAATAAGAGAGGAGGAGATTATGAGAGTTTTGATGTTCGGATGGGAGTTCCCTCCTCATATCGCAGGAGGTCTCGGAACAGCCTGCTATGGTATGACCAAAGGTCTTGCCTATAACGACGTGGATGTTCTTTTCGTTATGCCTTCAGCTTCGGGTGACGAGGATGAAAGCGCGGTAAAGATCATCAACGCAAGTGATGTGGCCATCGACACTGTAAGCGCAACCGTGGATGAGTTCCTCGGAAAGGTACAGTTCGTGCACATCGGAAGCAATATGATCCCTTATGTTGATCCTCAGGACTTCACCACTATGGTTGAGGAGGAGCGCAAGAGACAGATCAAGGGTTTCCGTGTACAGTACGGCCAGAAGTACAAATTCTCTGGAAAGTACGGTGCAAACCTTATGGAAGAGGTTGCACGTTACGCTATGGTCGGCGCGACTATCGCAATGCAGTACAAGGACCAGTTCGACGTGATCCACGCACACGACTGGCTTACTTACCTTGCAGGTATTGCAGCAAAGCAGCTGACCGGCAAGCCGCTCGTAGTGCATATGCACGCTACATCATATGACCGTGCAAGCGACGATCAGGTCGATACACGAGTTGTAGACCTTGAGACAAAGGGTATGATGGCAGCCGACAAGGTGATGGCTGTGAGTGAGCTTACAAGAAACATCTGTATCAACAGATATGGAATCGATCCTGCAAAGGTTGTGGCAGTGCACAATGCAGTTGACTTCACCGGACGCGAGAAGATCGAGGTAGAGAGAAACGTAAAGGAGAAAGTCGTTACTTTCCTTGGCCGTGTAACCTACCAGAAGGGTCCTGAGTACTTCATCGAGGCGGCAGCTAAAGTCCTCAAGAGATGCAAGAACGTGCGTTTCGTGATGGCAGGTAGCGGCGATATGCTCAACAGATGTATCCGCCACGTCGCCCGTCTTGGAATTTCAGACCGTTTCCACTTTACAGGCTTCCTCCGCGGTAAGGAGGTTCACAAGATGTTCGCTTTGTCTGATGTGTATGTAATGCCTTCAATCTCAGAGCCTTTCGGTATTTCACCGCTCGAGGCTATGCAGACAAATGTGCCTTCAATCATCTCAAAGCAGTCAGGTTGTGCCGAGATCCTCAAGTACGCCCTCAAGGTGGACTTCTGGGATGTGGACGCTATGTCTGACGTAATCTACGGTCTGCTCCAGTATCCTGCTATCGCTTCCCTCGCTGCACGCTGCGGTTATGAGGAGGTGAACAGCATCAAGTGGAACGATGTGGCAGCCAAGATCAAGGGTATTTATCAGGAAGTGATCGACGCTTCAAAGTAACAGGAAAAAGAATAAAATAAAAGATATATTATGAAAAAGAGTATTTGTCTGTATTTCCAGGTTCATCAGCCAGCCAGATTGAGACTGTACAGATTCTTTGACATCGGAAAGGATTCGCACTACTATGATGATTTTGCGAACCGTACCATCCTCAGAAGAGTAGCCCAGAAGTGCTACCTTCCAATGAACGCCCTCCTTCTCGAGCTCATCGAGGCTAACAAGGGTGCATTCAAGGTTACATTCTCAATTTCAGGAACAGTTCTCGAGCAGTTCGACAGATACGCTCCTGAGGTTATCGAGAGTTTCCGCAAGCTCGCTCAGACAGGTTGCGTAGAGTTCCTTTCAGAGACTTACTATCACTCTCTTGCATCTCTTCAGTCACCTATCGAGTTCAAGAACCAGGTTCTCAAGCATAAGGCGGCCATCGAGCACTACTTCGGAGTGACTCCAAAGGCTTTCCGTAACACAGAGCTCATCTATTCAGATGCTATCGGTGAGATGGTTTACGATATGGGCTTCAAGACTATGCTTACAGAGGGTGCAAAGCACATCCTCGGATGGAAGAGCCCTAACTTCGTGTACAACTGCGCTCAGGCTCCGAACCTCAAGCTCCTTCTCAAGAACTCAGGCCTCAGCGATGACATCGCATTCCGTTTCTCAGACAGAAACTGGTCAGACTGGCCGCTTACAGGTGAGAAGTATCTCTCTTGGCTCAAGTCATCAGCTCAGAACGATGACATCGTGAACCTCTTTATGGATTACGAGACATTCGGAGAGCACCAGAAGGCAGCAAGCGGAATCTTTGACTTTATGAGATTCTTCCCGGAGGTTGTTCTTGCAGACGGACAGTTCGAGTTCGTGACACCTTCACAGGCTGTCAAGAAGCACAGAACAGTAGGTGATCTGGATGTTATGGATCCGATCTCTTGGGCAGACGAGGAGCGCGACGTTACAGCTTGGCTTGGTAACGAGCTTCAGAACGACGCATTCAACAAGCTCTACGACCAGGAAGAGAAGCTTGCTCTTCTCAACGACGAGGCACTTTGGTCAGATTTCGGCCACCTCCAGGAGAGCGACCACTTCTATTATATGTGTACAAAGTTCTTCTCAGACGGAGCAGTGCACAAATATTTCAACCCGTATGATACTCCATATGAGGCGTTTATCAACTATATGAACGTACTTAGTGATTTTATTTTGCGAGTTGATGATGCAATTTCCGTTTCAGATGTTAACTTTGCACCCGCAAAGAAGGAGAAGGCTCCTGTAAAGAAGGCCGCTCCTAAGAAGGCGACTGCGAAAGCAGCTTCTAAGACTGCCGCAAAGACAAAGGCAGCTGCGGAGAAGAAGCCTGCAAAGAAGACAACTAAGAAATAGTACCGGACGCAAGTCACATAGGGTACAACCCATAAAATTATCCCCGGACGGAACCCACAAGGCTCCGGCCGGGGTAAATAACTGATTAATATATAATGAAAACAGAACTTATCAAACCTGATTATCTGTTTGAGGTTAGTTGGGAAGTGTGTAATAAGGTGGGCGGAATATATACCGTCATAGCCACCAAGTCCCTTTATCTGAAGAGCGAGTACAACAGGCATCACATCATGGTGGGACCTGATGTGTGGATGGATACGGAGAGCAATCCGGACTTCATCGAAGATCCTGCATTGTACAGATCATGGAAAGAGCAGGCAGCTTCAGAAGGATTGAGAGTGCGTGTGGGACGCTGGAACGTTCCGGGAAGGCCTACTGCCATCCTTGTGGATTTCAAGCAGTTCCTCACTCAGCAGAATGCCATTCTTACTGAATTCTGGAAGAAGTTCGGCGTGGATTCCCTGACGGGAAACTGGGATTATCGTGAGTCTGCCCTTTTCGGATATGCCGCGGGCAGGGTTATCGAGAGTTTCTACAGATTCAACCTCGAATCATCTGACAAGGTGGTGGCACAGTTCCACGAATGGATGACCGGAACAGGTCTTCTGTACCTCAAGTCAGCAAATGTTCCGATCGCGACGGTGTTCACAACACATGCGACAGTGATCGGAAGATGCATCGCAGGAAACAACCTGCCTCTTTATGACGGTCTGCTCAGCTACAATGCAGATGAGAAGGCCAGACATTTCAATGTTGTCGCCAGACACTCTCTTGAGAAGAAGGCTGCTCTCAACAGCGACATCTTCACAACTGTCAGCGACATAACTGCCCAGGAGTGCAGACAGTTCCTCGGCAGACCGGTAGATGTAGTGACTCCTAACGGATTCGAGCCGAGCTTCACTCCTGCAACAGATGAGGAGTATGACGCATTGCGCGAAAGGGCTCGCAAGAAGCTTATCACCGTGGCTTCGGCCATGTGTGGGGAAGAAGTGCCGGAGAACGCGCTTCTCGTTGGTATCGGAGGACGTTATGAGTGGAAGAACAAGGGAATAGATGTCTTCATCGATGCCATGGACAAGCTTAACAGGACTGACTTCAAGGGCAAGAAGGTACATGCATTCATCATGATACCTTCAGGCCACAACGGCCCGGACAAGCAGCTTGCTGCAAAACTTTCCGGCAACGGTCCGCAGAACTATGTGACCAGGACTTCGCACTATCTTATGAATCCGGAGTACGACAATGTCACAAGACGCCTCAATGACGTCCAGCTCAGCAATGCGGCAGGAGACAAGGTGAAGGTATATTTCATTCCTTCATACCTCAACGGCAACGACGGCATCTTCGACATGCCTTACTACGACCTGCTCAGCGGACTTGACCTGACCCTGTTCCCGTCATACTATGAGCCTTGGGGCTACACACCTCTTGAGAGTCTTGCGTTCAGGGTTCCGACCCTCACCACATCTCTTGCAGGTTTCGGCCTGTGGGTGCGTACATACTACGGAAAGAAGCATCCGGGCATCACAGTGCTTGACAGAAACGACTCGAACTATTTCGATGTGGTGGATGGCGTGGCACAGCGTGTGATGGAGATGGCATCGCTCCGTAAGGACAGCAGAAAGAAATATATGCAGAACGCCAAGGAGGTGTCGGAGATAGCTCTTTGGGAGAACAACATCGTATACTATAAGGAAGCATATTCTAAAGCACTTGAGAAATTAATATCTGTCAACGGATCCTATCCGTCGGCAAGGACACATAAAAATATGGAATACAAGAAATTTGAAGTAAATCATCCTACCTGGAACAGCGTGATCGTTACACGTCACCTTCCAGATTCACTTAAAGACCTCGAAATACTTTCCAAGAACCTTTGGTGGTGCTGGAACGAATCTGCAAAGAATCTCTTTGCGTCAATTGACCCTCAGGCGTGGGAGGCTTCAGGCCAGAACCCTATCGCAATGCTTGACAAGGTAAGCCTCAAGAGATATCATCAGCTTGAGAAGGACAACAAGTTCCTCGCTGACCTCAAGACAGTGATGGCTGAGTTCAACGAGTATATGGCTCTCAAGGCTGAGCGCACAACTCCTTCAGTAGCTTACTTCTGTATGGAGTACGGTCTTGACACATCACTCAAGATCTACTCAGGTGGTCTCGGTATCCTTGCCGGTGACTACATCAAGGAGACTTCCGATATGAACACAAACCTCGTCGCTGTAGGTCTTCTCTACCGTTTCGGTTACTTCAACCAGAAGCTTACCGCTCACGGTGAGCAAGTTGCAGAGGACGTTGCACAGGACTTCAACAAGATCCCTGCGACTCCGGTACGTGACGAGAACGGTAACTGGGTCACCATCAGCGTAGCATTCCCTGGACGCAACCTCAACGCCCGTCTCTGGAGAGTTGACGTGGGCCGTACAGAGCTTTATCTCCTTGACACAGACATCCCTGAGAACCTTCCTGAGGACAGATCGATCACTTACAACCTCTATGGCGGTGACTGGGAGAACCGTCTCAAGCAGGAACTCCTCCTCGGTGTCGGCGGTATCCGCGCTCTCCGTGCACTCGGTATGGATCCGCAGGTTTACCACTGCAACGAGGGTCACGCAGCATTCATCGGTCTTGAGCGTCTCCGTGAGCTCATCGCTGAGCAGAACCTCGAGTTCCAGGAGGCTCTCGAAGTAGTAAGAGCTTCTTCACTCTTCACAACTCACACTCCAGTTCCTGCAGGTCACGATGCATTCGACGAGGGTCTCCTCCGCAAGTACATCGGCCACTACCCACAGCGCCTTAAGATCGACTGGGAGACTATGATGGGCCTCGGCAAGGACAACGGTGCCGATGTGAACGAGAAGTTCTCTATGTCTATCCTCGCTGCAAACATCTCACAGGGCGTGAACGGCGTTTCTTGGCTTCACGGTGAGGTCAGCAAGGACATCCTCGGTCATATGTGGCCAGGTTACCTCCCAGAGGAGCTTCACGTAAGCTATGTAACCAACGGTGTTCACTATCCTACCTGGACTGCACCTGAGTGGAAGGAGGTACACGCAAGAGTATTCGGCGAGGAGTTCAAGACTCATCACTATGACAAGTCTTGCTTCGACGGCATCTACAAGATCTCTGATGAGGAGGTTTGGAACATCCGCACATCACTCCGCAAGAAGCTCATCGACGAGGTGAAGAGAAGACTTTCTGATCCTTCAGCTGCAAGCCACTATTCACCTAAGCAGGTGGTGACTATCAAGGAGACACTCCGTGATGACGTTCTTACAATCGGTTTCGCACGTCGTTTTGCAACATACAAGAGAGCACACCTTCTTTTCCGTGACCTCGACAGACTCGCTGAGATCGTGAACGATCCTAAGCAGCCGGTACAGTTCCTCTTTGCTGGTAAGGCTCACCCTGCTGACAAGGCAGGTCAGGACCTCATCAAGATGATCGTTGACATCTCTAAGCAGGAGCGCTTCATCGGTAAGATCGTATTCGTTCCTAACTACGACATTGCAGTTGCCAAGTACCTCGTTCAGGGTGTTGACGTATGGATGAACAACCCTACACGTCCTCTCGAGGCTTCAGGTACATCTGGAGAGAAGGCTGCTATGAACGGTGTAATGCACTTCTCTGTCCTTGACGGATGGTGGGTTGAGGGCTACAAGCAGGGTGCCGGCTGGGCACTCCCAATGGAGCGTACTTACGATGACCAGAACTATCAGGACGAGCTCGATGCAGCGACTATCTACAACATCATCGAGAACGAGATTGCGCCTACATTCTACAACAAGACCATCTCTACAGGCCGTTCAGCTGACTGGATCGAGTACATCAAGAACTGTGTGGCTCAGGTAGCTTGCAACTTCACAACTAACCGTATGCTCACTGACTACATCGAGCAGTACTACATCCCACAGGCACAGCGTGTAGACGGTATCGTAGCAAATGACTACGCCGAGGCACGTGAGATCGCAGCTTGGAAGAAGAGACTCCGTCGCGAGTGGAAGAATGTCGAGGTTGTTTCAGTGAATATGCCTGACAGCAACAGCGACAACTTCGCTATCGGCAACGCTTACGAGTCAGAGATCGTCCTCAACATCGGTGACCTCAATGCGGAGGAGGTAGGAGTAGAGCTTCTCTTCGCTACATTCGACAAGAAGGGTAAGCTTCACATCCAGGAGAAGTACGACTTCACACCTGTAGAGTCAGCTGATGGAGTAGCTAAGTACACAGCATCTATCAACCCTGACAGATCAGGACTCTACCAGGTAGCTGGACGTATCTATGCAAAGAACGCAAAACTCCCACACAGACAGGATTTTGAACTTGTAAGATGGTTGTAGCAACCGGTTTTTTCGACGGTGTCCACACCGGACACCGTCTTGTAATAGAGCAGCTTGTACAGGCTGCAGCAGTACGCGGGGATGAAAGTATGGTCGTGACTTTCTGGCCACATCCCCGTAATGTGCTGCAAAAGGAAGCCCGTTCGCTCAGGCTTCTGACCACTCTTGCGGAAAAGAAGAAGATTCTTCTTGGCCTTGGGGTGGATAAGGTTGAAGTTCTTCAGTTTACGAAGGAGTTCAGTACTATGACTACGGAAGATTATCTCCGTATGCTTATGAGCGAGTATGGTGCAAGTACCATTCTGATCGGTTACGACAACAGGATGGGATTTGATGCAAAAAATGCGGATGAGGTGGCAAGGACTGCGGAAACGCTTGGTCTGGAGGTTGTAAGGACCGATGTGGTCTCTTCGGTGAGAGGGTATGCGGTAAGTTCCACTAAGATCCGTCAATGTCTTGAAGAAGGAAATGTGCAGGAAGCGGCTGTGATGCTTGGCTGTGACTACAGCCTTGAAGGTGTGGTCGTGGCGGGAAACAGGATCGGCAGGACGATAGGTTTCCCTACAGCAAACATCCAGCTTTACGAACCGTTGAAGCTCGTTCCCGGTAATGGCGTGTATTTCACAAAGGTGCACACTTTGGGAAGGGATCTTTACGGTATGTGCAACATCGGCTACAGGCCGACAGTCGGGAACGGAAACGCCCGTACAATAGAGACTAACATCTTCGGTTTTGATGAGGACATATACGGACTTGATCTGAGACTTACCTTTGTCGCAAAGATAAGAGACGAAGAGAAGTTCGCTTCCTTGGATGAACTGAAGAAACAGCTTGAAAAGGACAGGGAAGCCTGTCTGGCAATATTACAATAGTATTATGGAAACAATCATAGGTTTGTTGTTCCTGCTTCTGCCTGTAATATTCAAACTTATAGGCAAGCGTCTGGAGCAGTCTGGCAATTTGGACCAGGCAAAGAAAATGCGTGACATCTATGAGGCTTTCGGTGGAGATACGGAAGAAAGGCAGGAGGAAAGCCTGCCGGTTGAGGAAGGAGAGCCGATTGAATTCTCCGACTTTGAGGTGGAGGTCAAGCCTCTGCCGGTAAAAGTGACTCCTGTAGCAGAGGTCAGGGCCACTAAGGTCGTTCCTGTCCGATTGGAGGAGGCTCCGAAGGCGAAACCGATATTGATGGAGGAAGCGGAAGAGAAAAAGGATAAAATAGATCCGAAGAAGCTTGTGATATATTCCGAAATAATGAAAACGAAATTTTAAATAAAACTACAATAACATTATGGCACTACAGTATATGACCCAGGAGGGTCTTGACAAACTCAAGAAGGAGCTCGCTGAGGCGATCGCCCAGCGTCCTGTCATCTCTGCCGCAATCGCTGAGGCAAGGGACAAAGGCGACCTTTCTGAGAATGCAGAGTATGAGGCTGCCAGAGAGGCGCAGGGCCTTTTGGAGCTGAACATTTCAAAGCTTCAGAATCTTGTGGCAAATGCACGCGTCATCGATGAGTCTCAGATCGGAACGGATAAGGTTCAGATGCTTAACAAGGTGAAGGTTAAGAACTTGACTACTAACCAGGTGATGACTTTCACTCTTGTGGGTGAGAATGAGGCTGACTTTATGGCAGGCAAGCTTGCTGCTCAGACTCCTATCGGAAAGGCTCTGATGGGCCACACAGTTGGAGAGGTGGTAGAGGCTAAAGTACCTGCAGGCGTTCTTAAGTTTGAAATCCTTGATATTACTCTCTAGACGATGGCAACTATCTTTACAAGAATCGCCCAGGGCGAAATCCCTTCATACAAGGTGGCTGAGAACGAGGACTACTATGCATTCCTCGACATAGCTCCTATGGCAAAGGGACATACCCTGGTGATTCCTAAGCACACTGAGGAGGATTATATCTTCAACCTCGATGAAAAGACTTATTCGGGACTTTGCGCTTTTGCAAAGAAGGTAGCTGAGGCTATTAAGGCTGCTGTACCTTGTAAAAGGGTAGGAGTGGCTGTCTTGGGTATGGAGGTCCCTCACACTCACATTCATCTTGTTCCTCTCCAGACAGAGGGAGATATGGATTTCAGAAAAAAGAAACTTGAACTGTCTTCTGAAGAGTTTGCAGAGATAGCTTCAGCAATATACAATGAATATGTCAAGATTCAGTAATATCATTTTGTTTGCAGCTGCTGCAATTATGGCGGCTGCTTGTACTACAGTCGCAAGAATCGACGGTACTCTTGAGTCTGCTCCATCTTCAGAGGTGGTGGTAAAGCTGCTCGACGTGAACCATTATGTGGTTCTTGACACTGTTGCAGTGGATCAGTCAGGAGCCTTCTCCTATAAGATGGAGGTTAAGGAAGGCCAGCCTGAGTTTGTATATGTGTTCTACAAGGACACAAAGGTGGCATCTCTGCTCCTCGAGGCAGGAGACAATGTCAACATCGTGACTGACACCTTGGGCAACTGCTCTATTGAGGGCTCGCCGGAATCAGTAAAGCTTGCTCAGATCGAGAGGGCTTATGCTGAGACAGTTATGAAGATGTCCGCTATCGCGGACAATCTCGCGATGGCTACGGATGAAAAAAGTGCAGCCGAGTACAGCAGACAGTTGAGCAAGGAATATATTGACTATTATAGAAACTGCGTGAAGTACGTGATGGAGAACAGCTTCTCACTCACAGCAGTACCTGTTTTTTACCAGAGTCTTGGTGAGAATCTTCCTGTATTCAGCCAGTCTACTGACGCAATCCACTTCAGAAATGTAGCTGACTCACTTGAGACTGTCTACCCGGAGTCAAAGTATGTCAAGTCTTTGAGAAAGGAGGCTGACAGAAGGTTCGGCTACCTCCAGCTTGCAGAGCGTATCGCATCTGCAGAGCCGGTGGATTTTCCGGACATCGAGCTCACAGACAGAAGCGGTCAGCAGCGCAAGCTCAGTGAAGTGGACTCTAAGGTTGTGCTCATCTACTTCTGGTCAGCTACAGTTCCGACTCAGACAATGTTCAACCTTGATGTCCTCAAGCCTCTTTATGATGATTTCCACAAGAAGGGTTTTGAGATCTATGCGGTTTCCCTCGATACAGACAAGGCGGCTTGGGCTCAGGTAGTCAAGGAGCAGAATATGCCTTGGGTGAACGTGTGTGACGCGCGTGGAGCAGCTTCTCCATATGTTATGCTGTACAACATTGGAGCGCTTCCTGTGGCTTATATTCTTAATGATGGCCAGTTTGTGGACGGCGAGATCGTGGATGAGGCTTCTCTCCGCAACCTGCTGAACAAACTTCTGAAATAAACGGTTTTCAGCCCTGTCAGAAGAGTTTCTTCTTGCTGACAGTGGCGACGAATTCCTTGAGATAGAACGGTTCGAAGTACGCAACGTCTTCGAATCGTTTTTCTTTATATGCGCTTGTCGCAGGAATAAGCATAGCTGAGGCTTTGGGGTTGCACTGGATGAAATGTGCATTCGGATGTCTGATCACGTCAGCGCATTTGCCTGCACCGTCTCCGATGAAAAGGCAGACTCCCTGCTCGAGCTGCTCGGCGAAGCTGTTTTCGTCGATGATTGCAGGTGCTGTTGGGGTGAGCTGCTTTCCTTCAGGCGTGAATACGGCGGTATATACCTCCATCCTTCGTGCGTCGATCATAGGAATCACGTACTTTAAATCTCCGTCCAGGCCGGGAATCTCCCTTGCCTGAGCCACAAGCGTGTCAAGAGTACCCACTGCCATAAGAGGCTTTCCGCTTCCGAAGCAGAGTCCTTTGGCGGTAGAGACGCCTACGCGAAGACCGGTGTAGGAACCTGGTCCCATACTTACGCATACCGCATCGCAATCGTTCAATGTTATGCCGCATTCCGAAAGGATGTCTCGGATGAAAACGGCCGTGAGTGAAGCGTGGGCCTTTGGTGCTGAACTTTCTTTATATGATGTGATGACACCTCCCTCTGCCAAAGCGACGGAGCAAAGTGCAGTTGATGATTCTATGAGCAGGATTCTTTCCATAATCTAGTTCAATGTGAGCATATCCTTGATGTAAGGGAATATCTTGAATGCGGCCTCCTTGAAAGGAGGGTAGAGCACCGATTCGTTGAGGGTGGCCTCGCTGACAAGACCGAAAGTGTCATTAAGGGAAGTAAACACCATTATCAGTATTCCTAAGATCAGACTTGTCTTCAAAAGGGCGAATACGAGTCCCGCAAGCCTGTTGAGCCATCCGAGGGTCACCATCTTGAACATTCCTTCAAGCAGTTTGCCGACAGCAGCAAGGACAAGGAACACAGCGATGAAGATGAGTGCAAATGCCACAACTTTCATAACCTGATCGGAAACTGTGATGTATTTTCCAAGCCATTCGCTGACGACCTCGGCAAAGCGTGATGAGGCCCAGATTCCAATGATGATAGAAGATATAGATATGACCTGAGCGATAAAGCCCTTTCTCACACCCTGCACCAATGCCGGTATGAAACATATTAAAAGAATGATATCCAAGATACTCATAATCCAACCGAAATTTGTATATTTGCAAATTCGTATTCAATACTTTGCAAAATTAGATAAATATTTCAAAATATTATGAAATTTAACGAGTATAAAGGTCTTGATCTTGTTGCGACAGGCAATGAAATCCTTGAAAGATGGAAGAAGAACCGTGCATTTGAGAAATCACTGGAACTGAGAGAGGGAGCACCTGAATTCATATTCTTCGAAGGACCTCCTTCTGCGAACGGTATGCCTGGTATCCACCACGTTATGGCACGTTCGATCAAGGACGCGATCTGCCGTTACAAGACCCAGAGCGGTTATAAGGTGAACCGTCGCGCAGGCTGGGACACACACGGTCTCCCGGTGGAGCTCGGCGTGGAGAAGATGCTCGGTATCACAAAAGAGGACATCGGTACAAAGATATCAGTTGAAGAGTACAACGACGCCTGCCGCAAGGAGGTGATGAAGTACACCGCCGAGTGGGTGAATATGACAGAGCGTGTGGGTTACTGGGTGGATATGAACGATCCGTACATTACTTACGACAACCGTTACATAGAGACCCTCTGGTATCTCCTGAAGCAGATTTACGACAAGGGACTTCTCTACAAGGGCAAGTCCATCCAGCCGTATTCTCCGGCAGCCGGAACAGGTCTCAGTACACACGAACTGAATCAGCCGGGCTGTTACCGCGACGTGAAGGACACAACTGCTGTCGCTCAGTTCGCAGTGATCCGTAACGAGAAGTCTGAGTTCCTCTTCAGCGAGGGCGTCCCTGCATATATCCTTGCGTGGACAACAACTCCTTGGACTCTTCCTTCAAACACTGCGCTTTGCGTAGGCCCTAACATTGACTATGTACGAGTTCTCTCGTTCAACCCATACACAGGCCAGCCTGCACTCTATGTCGTGGCTCAGGCTCTCGTAAATGCCCACTTCAATCCTAAGGCAGCTTCAGTTGCATTTGAGGACTACAAGCCGGGCGACAAGCTCGTTCCTTTCAAGGTTCTTGACGGCGTTATGAAGGGATCGGAACTTACAGGCATCAGCTATGAGCAGCTCATCCCTTGGTTCAACCCGGGTGAAGGCGCATTCAAGGTGATCCCTGGTGATTATGTCACAACCGAGGACGGTACAGGTATCGTTCACATCGCTCCTACTTTCGGTGCAGATGACGCCAAGGTGGCAAGACTTGCCGGCGTTCCTGGACTTCAGGTTGTTGACCGCAACGGTGACCTCCAGGCTCAGGTGGACCTCAGAGGCCGCTTCTTCTGCATTGAGGACCTCGATCCTGCCTATGCAGAGGCAAATATGTCTCCTGAATATGCAGAGTGGGCAGGCCGTTACGTGAAGAACGCTTATGATGCGACTCTTCCTGAGGATGCTCCGACACTTGACGTGGACATCTGCGTTATGCTCAAGCAGCAGAACAAGGCATTCAGAATCGAAAAGCACACTCACAACTATCCTCACTGCTGGCGTACAGACAAGCCGGTGCTTTACTATCCGCTCAACTCCTGGTTCATCAAGACTACCGCAGTGCGCGAGAGGATGATGGAACTCAACGAGGAGATTATGTGGAAGCCGGAGTCTACCGGTACAGGCCGTTTCGGAAAATGGCTTGAGAATATCCAGGACTGGAACCTTTCAAGAAGCCGCTATTGGGGAACTCCTCTTCCTATATGGCAGACTGAGGACGGCAAGGAGGCGAAGTGCATCGGTTCTATCGCTGAGCTTTATGCCGAGATCGACAAGGCGGTGGCAGCAGGCTATATGACCGAGAACCCATTCGCCGCAAAGGGCTTCGACCCGAAGGATATGTCGAAGGAAAACTACGACAAGATTGACATCCACAGACCATATGTGGACAACATCTTCCTCGTTTCCGACAGCGGAAAGAAGATGGTGCGCGAGCTTGACCTCATCGACGTGTGGTTCGACTCAGGTGCTATGCCATATGCTCAGGAAGGTCTCCGCAACCTCGGTTCTGACAGATTCGGAATCACTGCGGACTTCATCGCCGAGGGCGTAGACCAGACACGAGGATGGTTCTACACACTCCACGCAATCAACACAATGGTAAGCAACAAGTGCGCGTTCAAGAGAGTCATCTCCAACGGTCTTGTGCTTGACAAGGACGGCAACAAGATGAGTAAGCGTCTCGGCAACGCTGTCGATCCGTTCTGGGCTCTCGACACTTACGGCGCCGACGCACTCAGATGGTATATGCTTACAAATGCCCAGCCTTGGGATAACCTCCGTTTTGACACCAACGGTGTTGATGAGGTACGCCGCAAATTCTTCGGAACACTTTATAACACATATTCATTCTTCGCTCTTTACGCGAACATCGACGGTTTCGACCCTAAGGCAGAAGCAGTGCCTATGTCAGAGCGTCCTGAGATCGACCGTTGGGTGATCTCGTTGCTCAACACCCTCGTGAAGGATGTTGTCGCAGCTTATGAGGACTATGACATCACCACTGCGGGCCGTCTTATCCAGGACTTCGTCTGCGACCACGTCAGCAACTGGTACGTGCGTCTTGGCAGAAAGAGATTCTGGGGCGGTACAATGGACACAGACAAGCTATCGGCTTACCAGACCCTCTATCAGGTGCTCGTGGCTGTAGCTAAGCTTGCTGCTCCTATCGCTCCGTTCTTTATGGACCGTCTCTTCCTCGACCTCGTGGAAGGCGAGGAGTCAGTACATTATGTACCGATGCCGGCGTACGACGAGACTGTCGTAGACAAGGACCTCGAGGAGCGTATGGCGCTTGCTCAGAGAGCTACATCTATGGTTCTCGCACTTCGCCGCAAGGCAGAGGTAAATGTCCGCAAGCCGCTCTCAAAGGTTATCATCCCTGTTCTCGACAACAAGGTGAAGGAACAGCTTGAGAAGGTCAAGGATCTTATTCTCAATGAGGTGAATGTAAAGGAGGCTGAGTTCATTTCTGACACTACCGGTCTTATCACCAAGAAGATCAAGCCTAACTTCAAGACTCTTGGAAAGATCTACGGAAAGCAGATGAAGGAGATCGCTGCTGCGTTCGGCACTCTGGATCAGGCCGTGATTTCAGAAATCCAGGCTGCAGAGCTTTCTGGCACAGGTTATGTTTTGAACCTTCCTTCAGGTGATGTGACTATCAATAAGGGCGATTACGAGATTTCTTCCGAGGATATGCCGGGCTGGCTTGTCGCGACAGAAGGAACAATGACTATCGCTCTGGATGTGACCATTACTGAAGCCCTCCGACAGGAAGGTGTTGCCCGTGAGCTCATCAACCGAATCCAGAACCTCAGAAAGAGCAGCGGATTCGATGTGACAGACAAGATCAGCATTGTAATCTATGCTGACGGCGCAGATGCGGAAGAGATTGCAGCGTCGCTTGCAAACTTCAGTGAGTATGTTGCGGCTCAGACACTTGCATTGTCGGTAGAGACAGCTTCATTGTCAGAGGCAGGCGAGGCTCCAGAGGTAGAGTGGAATGAGACAACCATCAGAATTAAGGTAACTAAAAGATAATAACAACTTAAACGATAAAATTATGGCAGAAGAAATGAAGAACACACCTGAGGTGAAGGTTCGCTACAGTGATGAGGAACTCCAGGAGTTCAAGGCCATCATCCTTGAGATGCTTGAGAATGCAAAGCGCGAATATAAGACCCTTCGTGACATCGTGACACACGATTCAAGCAACGACATTGAGGATACATCACCTACATTCAAGGTAATGGAGGAAGGCGCGATGACTCTCTCTAAGGAGGAGGCCGGTGCTTTGGCACAGCGTCAGTATAAGTTCATCCAGAACCTTGAAGCTGCACTTATCCGTATTGAGAACAAGACATACGGTGTGTGCCGTATGACAGGTAAGCTCATCCCTAAGGAAAGACTTCGTCTTGTACCTCACGCAACCCTTACCGTTGAGGCTAAGGAGATGATGAACAAGAACAAATAGTCCCTATGAAAGTTTCAAAAGGGACTAAGCTTTTCATTTTAGGAGCCGTATTGGTAGTCATTGACCAGATCATAAAAGTTCTGGTCAAGACAAATATGGGACTGGGAGAGTCGATCGACGTGATCGGTGACTGGTTCAAGCTGAATTTTGTCCTTAACAAAGGTATGGCCTTCGGAATGGCTTTCGGAGGCCTTTGGGGCAAAGTTCTGCTCTCCGTCTTCCGTCTTGTCCTTTTCGGTTTCCTCTGCTGGTGGATATCAGGGCTCGCGAAGAAGAAAGACACGCCGACCGGTGTGCTTGTGGGACTTACGATGATCACTGCAGGAGCATTGGGCAACATCGTTGACTGCCTGTTCTACGGTATGATATGGCCGGAGACAATAATGCCGGGAGCGCCGTTCGCCTTTATGTTCGGCCAGGTTGTGGATATGTTCTATTTCCCGCTGTTTGATTATCAGCTGCCTTGGATGGACTATCCCCGTACATTCTTCGGAGCTGTCTTCAACTTTGCTGACAGCTGCGTTACTTGTGGCGCCATATACCTTCTTTTGTTTCAATATAAGTTCTTCTCGAAGGAATAATGGAATTTGAAGAACCGATAAAAACTTTTATATTTGCACACACATAGAAAATGTGTGTGTTTATATTTATATCTGATGAAGAAATCGTTGTATCTGTTATTGGCGGCTGTTCTTTTTGTAGGCTGCCACAGAGATGAGAAGACCGATGAGCCTGTTACAGGGCCGTTTGTCTTCTTTGAAACCCGTGTAGGGGAGGCCGGTACCCTGCCCCAGCGTGACGGGGAGGCTTTCGGTGTCTTTGGCTACCTTTCGTCCGAAGACACTCTGACCAATGTGTTTTCGGATTATGAAGACAGGATCGCAAAAGTTGCCTGGAATGCGGAAGACCAGGCTTTTTCTTATGAAAAGCTCGTTGAATGGTCTGAAGGTACTTATTCGTTCTATGCGTACTATCCCTATGCATATAGGAATCAGGATCGCCTTGCTGTCATAGAAAATGAGCGTTCCAATACCCTGCACTTCGTCCAGCCTTGTGAACTAGATGAAATGACTGACTTTATGACTGCTTCTGTCGGGGCAGTGTCGCGAACTCTGGAACCTGTGCGACTCCAGTTCGTACCACATCTTTTCTGTGTGGACGTTGTAGTCATAAATGAAGACGATATGGATTCTGCTACTCCAGGTATAACAGTTCTGGATGCAGAGATAGACTTTGTCGGTGTCCCGCAGTCGTTGGATTTTGATTTTGAGAGCAATGGCTGCGATATGTCCAAAGAGACCGTGCGTATCAATGCAGATCTATTTACTGCCTCATCAGGTTTCCATCTTGGCTCCGGAATGGAGTACAATTTCACAAAAGAACTTGGCAGCTCCTTCTTCCTTATCCCTGCTAAGGGGATAAAGTATTCAATTGCAATTGAATATGTGGGAGAAGACGGCGAAGCTGACATATATACATATCCGGAAGACAGTGACTGGGCCGAGTTGGGTGATGTGGTCAAGGCAGGTGAGCGTTATGCTATTGTCATAAATGCCTCATCAAACACCGCCCACATTTTTTCTGCTTCTTTAGTGTCGGATTGGGAGGAGAAGGTCGATATAAATAACGATTTTAATTAACACGAAATATGAATAGTATATTTAAATATATTCTGGTCCTTTCATTCGTTGCTGCAGCTGCGATGTCTTGTGTTGATGACATAGACAGTACAAAGGTGAAAAGTCCTGATGTGACCTTTGTTGCCCGTATGACAGATTATTCATATCGTAGCGTGAATTCGAAATCATTGGATCTTGCCGAATTTGAAACCGAGGTGAAGTCCTTGTACTTCATTGTGTTTGACGATGACGGCAACAGGATTGCAATCAAGGATGGCAATCTGGGATCATTGTCAGTTGCGTTCAATTCTGAAGACTCCTACAAAGAGGTTACCGTGTGCTGTATCGCTAATATGCGTCAGACATATGTAAGGGACAGTCTTCTTACCCTGTCAGATCTTAACGATACATACTATAAGGTGAATTATGCTCCTGTCGAAGAAACTGGTTGTGTGGGAATTCCTTTGTATGAAGATGGTTCATATGCCATCCCTATGGTCGGAGTCATAGAAGACCTGGATTTCTCGGCGGTGGGAGCAACACCATATCCGATTACCCTTCGCAGGCTCTTCTCTAAGGTGGTTGTCAATTTCGGTCTTAATCTTGGAAATGACATTGATTCTTCTGAAAAACCATTCTTCCGTTTTTCTGAATATACGGTAAGCGGACTTCCAGAATATGTGAGATTGGCTGAGACCGAAGAGGAAAGTGATTACAAGGGGTTTCTGAAGCCGCAGACAATCGTGATGGCTGATGAGAAGCTATATGATAAGGAAGAGCCATATACATTTGTGCTCTATTTCCCGGAATCCTTAGTTGAGCCGAACATCACTCCTGAAATGGAGTCGGAGAACTGGTATGCAGAGAAGGACCAGCGTTATAAACCGGTGCTTGCGGAGGGCTTGAATGCGCCTTGTGTGTCATTGAGCGGTAGCTATTTGCCTTTGGGTGACACGGGTCAGGTCGCTTATAATCTTGAATATGATATCTATCTCGGCGAGAATAACTTCGACAGCTTCAGTCTAAGAAGAAATGTTCTCTACAATAACGATGTGACTATCAGAGGCTTTTCTGGTGTAGGCTGGGAAGCTGAAGTCGATCATCGAGTGGATGTGGAGGTCAATGGTTTCGTTGTGGGATTCGAAAGGACTGCGCTTCTTGACTCTCATTATGAGGTCCGTCCATTGAGAGTGAAGTTTGATGAGAGCTTCTCCACTGAAGGAGAGGTGTTCGTACAGATTCTCAACGCGGATGATGAGTCTGCTGAGATACCTTCGTGGGTGCGCCTTGAGCGTCCGCTGACAACAGGAGGCGTGTACTGTGACAATAGTACGAAGAGACGTTATTTTACGACAGATCTCGTTTCCGGCATTCTCGCGGAAAGTGGCAGGGAGATAAGTTATAACCCTCTTGCCTCAAGGGAGGAACTGTTGGGAGAAGTTCCGGTTTGGGTGTATATAGATGAATATTCCGCAGCTTCAGCTGATGAATTCAGCACCGAGACCAGACGCGCGCGAGTTCGAGTGGGCTTCAAGAATCATAATGGTGATACGCTTTATTATCAGGACTATACTATCGGACAGCGTGCAGTATATCCGATAAAGCTTCAGTCATTGCTTAATACGAAGACCTATGGTATGGAATACCACGAGGAATACCTTTATAATTATGATGTCATTCCGGATTTTGACGATGTACCGGAGGTGGACACAAAGACAAAACAGGGACTCGTGTGGGGACTTGACGACTTGCAGCTTTCGCGTAACAAGAGATCTGTGTACACAGATGATGTCAAGATTACAGATGTTTCGGTGTCAGCATTAGGAATGAATCTTCCGATGTCAAGCATTGAATCGATTGCATCTCTTTTCCCGAGCGCACCGCTTTCGTCGATGATGAATGTGCAGATAGGACAGGCTCAGGGAGTCTTGCCGTATTATGACTTCTATAATACAGCTGATTCCAAGTCAGTAAACGTGCCTTCTCTTGTGGCGCGTGACTATGAAGGATATGAGATGAATGTCGAGATCATCCATAATCTCCTGCTGAACAATTCTTCTGAGGCCTCAGCAAAGCTGAACGGCATTGGATTGAATGAAGATGAGCTTTCTGTGATAGCGTATTGCTATAACAAGAATAAGAGGGATGCTGACGGAAATGTCGCTACGTTGGTGGAAGGCCAGGATAGCCTTATCAACACATCCAATCTTCACTGGTATGCTCCTTCTGTGGCGGAAATTGAGGGCATTGTAAGCCGTGCATATTCTATGGAAGATGAGTTCTCTGTGTTTGCTGACAATCTTTATTGGTCTTGCCAGCCGTCATATGACAGAGGCGAGGTGATATCTGATTTTACAATGAATGTCAGTCAGCCTGTCTCGGTGCCTATCTTGGGAACACTGGCTTTTACTCTTGATGCGAAAATTGCCATTAAGGCAGAAGGAAAGGGCCTTTACCTTATGGATGACCTTGATAGGGCACGTGCAACGCGATATGACACTTCTACCGGAAAAACAGTTTCAAGTTCAGTGTCCGGTTCAAATCATATCATAAGGATGTCCTCTGACAGTTCTTCTGAACTGACCAAGATAGAGCTTACGACAGCTGAGCGCGACAGTCTCCTTACAATGCTCAACATAGACATCAAGGACTTGATGAGTGGCAATCTCGGCAATCTTGTTGAGTCACTTACAACTGACGAGATAGTATGGTTGGCTAAATTTGTTATCGGCAAGTTCAATTTTCAAAGTCTTATTGCAGATTTCAAGGCAATCTTATCTGATGTCACAAAGGTAGACTGGGATGTCGAGCAGGAATCGGTACCTGAGAGCGAACTCAGCTATAATGAAGGCAATATGTCCAGAAAATCAATGGCAAGAGTCCGCTGCCTGTACAACCCGAATCCTCCAAAGCAGTACAGACGGTCCCCGAATACATTGTCAAACGGGGGCTACATCTACGAGGAAGTGGCAAATTAAGCATAAAGGTACAATAAACTCAAAAAATATTTGCAGAATAAAATTTTTATTGTACCTTTGCATTCCCTTTCGAAAGGGAAACATATTGGAGAGTTGGCAGAGTGGTCGAATGCGGCGGTCTTGAAAACCGTTGATCTTAACGGGTCCGGGGGTTCGAATCCCTCACTCTCCGCTGGAATCGTCTAACGAGTTGGAAAACAGCAAGTTAGACGATTTTTCTTTATCAGCCGGGACACAACCGGGACAATATGAATCCTCTTTGTACAACGCCATCCTGGAGTTGTGCAAAGAAAAAAAAATGCCTTACTTCAAACCCACACCCTATCTCGATTATCTCCCAGCCAAATTGGCTGAAGGGAAAGAATGGTATGTCCATTTCTCTGTCAAGGATCCCGTATCCGGTAAAAACAGAAGGATCAAGCATAAGCTCAATCACATCAAGACAATCAAGGAAAGAAGAAAAGCTGCCAGAATCATTATCGCACGATATAACGAGCAGCTGGGACTGGGATGGAATCCATTCCTTGAGAAGATTGCACCAAGAGCTTCCACCAGATTGTGCGATGCAATGGATTCATTCCTGCGAATCAAGGGAAAGGAAACCGAGGACAACTCGATGCGAAGCTACAGATCCTATATAAAGTCCCTCAAGACCTGGCTGAAGGAATGCAAGTATCCCGAGGATATGTTTGTCTGTTCCTTCACTCCGGCCATAGCTCAAGAATTTATGAATGATATCGATGATGATGAACGCATATCAGCTCGTACGTTCAACAACTACAGGGGATTCTATGTCTTGTTATGGAACTGGATGAAGGAGAAGGGATACGCATCGGTCAATCCTTTTGTGGATATCAGAAAAAAACCGAAACGGTTGACAAAGAAGATCCGACGTACACTGTCGAATGATGAGGTCAGGCGTCTGGTGGATTTCCTTTCTCAAGAGAACACAAATTACCTCGCAGCCTGTCTCCTCTGTTACTGTTGTTTCCTCCGGCCAAAAGAGATCTGCAGCTTGTACTGGAAGGATATAGATCTCGAGAATCAGGTCATTCACGTCGATGAGGGAATTGCAAAGAATGACAGCAGCTCCTACAGGACCATTCCCGATGCAATCCTTCCGTACCTGAGACAGCTGCTATCTCTCAGATCTGACTGGTATGTGTTCTCGGACCCTCACACCTTCTCTTCCGGTCCAAAGAAGATGTGTAGCCGTGAGATTGCCCGGTACTGGAATGATGTTGTCCGGCCTGGCTGCCAGTTCTCGATGGATCTTCAGTTCTACAGTCTGAAGGATACCGGAATATCCAATATGGCCGAATCCGGCATCCCGTTGACCTTCGTACAGCAGCAGGCTGATCACAGCAGTGTGGCTGTGACGGAAATCTACATATCGCATTCAAGGCCCAAAGCCCAGGCTGAACTGAAAGAGGTAGATATACTTCCGGGAAGATGACAGACTTTTTCGACTACTTTCTTTAAGGGTGCGGGGGTCCGGGGGAACCGCGTATCCTCAATCCTGACGGATTCATATATTAAAGTGGTCGCACAAATGCGGCCGATGCGTGCATATATCTTTGATTATCGTTGTTCCGGCTCGGGGTTTTCCCCCTTTGATTTAGCTGTATGCACGGCCGTATTTGCGCATTTAATATGCCCGGCAAACCTGTTGGTCTGCCGGGCGTTCTCTCTCTGTCTGAGGCTTATTCCGTCAATTCGATGTATTCTACATCCGTGATCTTCGTATATGGACTCCTCGATGTCACATTGTATCCGATGATCTTGCCTTTGCGCCTGAAGAGACATTTATTAGATTTTCTGTGGGCGATCAGCGTGAGACTGTCTCGATGTTCGACGTTCACTTGGACCTGATTGCCGTTGATAATTCCATTTATGGTGATATAATCATCTGTATACTGGAAACTGTGAGGCTTGTCTGTTTCGGATACCGGGGCCTCTTCGTATTCTCCTGGTTCCTGCGGTGTGCGGATGGCATCGATCGGAGCCAAGACCGAGGCTTCCGTGACCGTGTTCAAGTGGGCGACCGATTGGAGGTCCTCCACTTTCAGCTTGAGCTGGGATATCTCGCTCTTGTATGCAGGGATGAGGGCTTCCATCTCTTCACCTCTGAGAGTCAGCGCCTGTACTGTCGCTGCGAGGTTCCCGTTTTCCAACTCATAGAACTGAAGATCCTTGAGAAGTGATTCGTGGTTCGCCTGATACCGGCTGATGTCTGCCTTCTGGTCAACTATCGCTGAGCGCTGTGCAGTTGTTACTGTGAGCAGAGCTGCGATGGCCAGGATCGCCCAGAAAAGGGGCTTCCTGACGATTGTGAGAATTGTATCTTTCATAATGGTTATTGATTTGGTTATCTGTATTTGGCTTTGAGATACTTCAGTATTCCTTTTACGTGAGTGTGCAAGATCGCTGATCTGCCCTGGTCTGATTGTAAGAACTCGGCATCGTATTCGTTGTCCATAAAGAAGTTCTCTGTCAGGACTGCCACGCATCGGGTATGCTTCAGGAGATAGAAGTTTTCCTCGAAATCCGGTTCCGAGTCGTTGTTGAACTTGCGGATCCTGCGGTCAGGGAATTCAGTTGCGGCGGCATCATAGAGGCAAGATGCCAGCACATCGGAATCCGTGACTCCCTTGCTGGTGTATGCAGACCAGCCGTGGGCCGGACGCCAGTCGGGAGTGTTGCCGGAAGCATTGATGTGGATGCTCACCAGAATGATATTGCCTTTGCCGTAATGGTCACAATAGGCGTTGACCCTCTTGACTCTCATAGCCAGTGGAACATCTATATCCTCCGGAGTGACAAGGAAGACATTATACCCTCGGTCCTTGAGGTCGTCTCTCAGTCTGATGGTCATTTCCCTGGTCCATTTCCATTCCTGCAGCACTCCATCAGGAGAACGTTTGCCGGCGGTCTCCTTTCCGTGACCGTTGTCCAGAAGAATAATCGGGTACCTCATCGCTCGTCCTCCCTACGTATTTTCCCGTCAGCCTTGATCGCCTGGATGATCTTCTCGGCAGTGTCATTGTCTGTACAATTGACGATGACCTCGATAATGTCTGCGACCTTGGCGGCGGATGATTTCTTCTTCTGGAAGTTCTCCAGTACACTCTTGCCCTCTACAATCAGGATACCCAATGTGCATACTATTGCACAATATGGGACAGCGTACCAGGGGAATGTCAGCCCCAATACGTCAATCAGGACTCCGAAGATTACCACTCTCAGGTAGTCAAGAACTTTCGCCACTGTTCTACGCAGCGCCTTGCTGCGTATCTTCTCCTTATTCTTCCTCGCGGCGTCTATGCCCGTCCACAAGTCTATGAGGCAGGCTACAATGACAAGAATACAGCAGAGGAAGATGATTGTTATTCCGTGTCCTATGTCCTGGGTCAGATTCAGATGTAAATTCCACATTTCCTTTTATGATTTTTTGAATAGTTTAGCGCCGATCAATATAGACTTGTCAACCTTAGCAGGAATAGATACATCGCGCGCTTTGAGCGTTCTTTCTAACCTCAATCTGCCCGCCTGCATCAGCCGAGTCTTAGGCTTCGGCTGCACATCATCCTTCGCCTTCATAAGGTGTTCCAGCTGTGCTATCTCTGTCGCTCCGAAGTCTTTCCTGACCAGTTCAATGAACTCCGGTACTGTAAGAGTGCCGTTGTTCAAGTCAAGATTGTGGCGCTGCGCAAAGGCTTCCCTACCTGTAGCACAACTCTTCGTCATCAGCATATGCCAGCGTGAGAGTTCCTTGATAGGGTATCTGTCTGTCATATTGTGACTATCTGCAAAGGCCATCAGCCTTCTCCTCTTGGTGGCGTTCTTCAATGCTGCCTCCTGTAGTTTCTCTTGTATATCCATATATCACTATGCTTTGAATATTCTACTTACCCAATGTGCCGTCATATTGGCTTTCACGAAGTCATCATACATCTCTGAGGACACAAGGATGACGTATTCTTCTGTGAGGGGCGGGAAGGCATCTGCAGCTATCTCCGGAACCTGACTGACCTTGGTGAAATCATATACGAAGCAACGGAAACAGTCTGCAAATGCTCTCGACCCTATAGTAGTCAACGCTGGAGGGAATACCACCTTCCTCATAGAGAAGCAAGATTCAAAGGCATTTGCACCAATCGTAGTCAATCCTGTAGGGAATATTATACCCTGAAGGTATTTTGCCCTGCGAAACCACCCTCCATTAATGAATGTGATTGATTCAGGGAGGACGATATTCAGTAAGTCATAATCTGTTGTACCGTCCGTCATCGCTCCACCGTATTTCATACTCTCAATTCCTGATGGGATTGACAGATATGACAGCTTGTCGCTGAAATAGCAGCCGCATTCTGTAAGATGTCGCCCCACTATAGGGAATGCAGCGCTCTCGATTTGAGTGACGGAGGTAAAACCATCTCCGACTACCAAGAAAAGCAAAGTAATCGTAGTATAATTGGTTGTCTCGGTATCAGCGTATACCCTAAAGACTGCGGAACTAAGATAACCCGCACTCCTTGTTATCTTTATTTCATACTCGCCAGCTTGTGAGTACTGGTGTTTGAAGAAGTCATACTTGCCTTCCGTTGTTGAAGTAGCTCCTAAAGTGATGGATTCAAGTTCGCTACCATCGCCCCAATCTACCATCGCTTCAAAACCTTTATTGGTTGCGGTAAGATAAAGACACCCTACAAGCTTGTCTTCGGGGATAGTCACTTTAGCTATAGAAGTGGATCTGCTATACACCGCACCCACTTCACAATGACCATATAAATCAAGCCTGGTCTTGATTTCATCTAAAGTCAGATTCCATCCTGCGGAAGCGTAACCTTCCAATGTAGGTACCACTGGCAGAGAGGTAAGCTCTTCCGCGGTCATCTCTTTGTACATTGTTCCATCGGGATTGTAGAATACGGCGTATGGTTCTCTTTCTGATGCTATGATTACTTCAGTCCCCTCCGGTATGCAGAAGCCGACATCGCCATCCAAATCCTCAGGAGTACCCACAATCAGTCTTTTCAGAGTGCCAGGGAATATGCCTTCGTCAGAACTCAAGCCGGTTGCTCCTTCTAAGTCCCAAGTCGAAAGGTCTATAGTTTCCAAAGTGGTCCCCATAAACATATTGTACATTCTGTCAGTTACACAGAATGCCATATTCCTCAGATCCGCATTCAGATAGCGTTCGTCGAGATTTTTACAGTCCTCAAATGTCTGACCATATATCACCCCCTGATGTTTGCACCGGTATTCAGTAAAGTTAGCTGTACGAATGCTGGTCCCCTCAAATAACGACTCAATATCAGAGCCTATGCCGCCATATGTCCATAACTTAACATCGACTATCTCAGGGATTCCGTTCAGAACCTTGGCAAGTGCTATCGACGTATCATAGATATCAACTGTGTGAATACCTGTAGTGTCGAATTGATGTTCTTCAGACATCGTACCTTTCACCCCGTCCAACAGGAACAGAGCGACGGCTCCTGTCTTGTTGAACATCTTGGTAGGTGCGGATATATCAGTAATATTGTATTTAATACGTATGTGATTAAGGGGTCTTGCGGCTGCCCAAGCAGTATCTCCTAAAACTGTTATGGCATACTCTGTATTCTTTTGGGCTTTAGGCTTAGTAACCCAAATGATTCCACCGAGTTCATCATCGCCCTGAAAGTCATACGACACATCGTCAGATTCGCTTAGGATAAATCTAATATAAGCTTCTCTAAGATCCTTACTGTTGCTGAGGTATAGGTCTACAGTATTAAAGGGGACATTGCCCTCATATTTATAACCTGAACTTAAGGTTTGTGTACTGGATACAAGTGAAGCTGTCTTGATCTTATCCCTTTTGTTCATACTCCAGCTTAGTGATACAGCTTCAGCATTACTTTTGGCGTAATCCAGCAGACTTCGGAATAGTTTCTTAAGCCACCAGGATGACACTCTAGCAATACCCTTAGCCCCTATGACCTTGTCAATCAGGGCCGTTAGTTCAGAATAAGTCATACCACTACGACATATTGGCTACACAAGAGCCATCTTCTTGAATTATACATGTAATAGTACTCCACTCCACCGAAACGCCAACCATAAGTCCAACTGTACCATTGCTGGCCAGGGTTGGGTCATTGGGGTCAAGATAAGCTACATGGTTAGCTAACACAATATATTTCAGGTTAGTAGTCTCCATTATTCCAGAGTACAGCAAAGTCATATCTATAGTAATGAGGGGTATAGCAGAACCTTGTTCATAAGCAGCTTTTGCCTTTGCATAGACTGCTGCATTGGCAACTTTCTGTTCTTCGGTAAGGCCAGTTCCATCCGAAAAATCAGTATATACCTGTTCAGTACTTGCACCACCCCCACTATTCCCAGTTCCCATCAGTTCCACGATGGAATTGAAGATGAGGTTAAGAATATCGCCTGTGATTGCCTTCTTTCCGTTGCTCACGATATCAGCGTTAATCGCTTCGAGTATCTCTTCTTTTGATTGTAACAGTGCCATAATTACTCCTCCTGTGCTTTAATTTCCTTAATCTTCTGAGCCAGTCTCTCGAAAAAAAGGATTGACCTTCTCTCCGTTAGCCTTCTTCTCGACCATCTCCACGAGTCGGTCTGCGAATGGTTTCATATTCTCCATATCTTGTTCGTTTAATTTGTGAAATCGTTATTAAAGTCATCACTAAAGTCTCTGAGGATGGGTGCGTAGTCTTCGAGGATTGCAGGGTCAATGCTCCCGCCTCCGCCTCCTTCTGTGAATCCGATAGCAATCTCTTGCCAGTTGCCGTCAGAAGTCTTGTATCTTATCCGATCTGTTCCAGGATTAATCCATACCTTGAAATCAGGACTGGCAGGCGCGGCCTCACCTATATAGACCTCCTTCAGGCTGATCAAGTCTGACAACTCTGCCTTGGAAACCTCTTGGCCGGCCTTATTGAATCCAGCCAAGAACATGGATCCATCCTCGGAGGTCAGAATCTTGAGCTCATTAATGCTGTTCTTGGCAAAGGTGGTTTCACTGACTATATTCTCCTTGTCTTCCTGAGACAGATCTGAAGCTCGCATCTTGAGGGATTCAAGCCAGTCCTCAAGACTTCCTTCAAATCCGTTGGCCACTGCCAGTGAATATGCCGAATATCCGTATCGAAGTTCGGTGAGGACCGTTTCTGAAACCACAGCCATATTATCCTCATCAGATCGGCCGGGTATGAGAACGACGTCAGTTCTGGAAGGATGAGGGTCGATCCTGACACCATCCGGGTAAGACGGGTCGGAGTTGATCTCGAGCACCCTCTTGTAAAGAGGACCGCATCCGACCTGTCTGCGGCTTAAAGCGAGATAGCAGACAAGAGACATCCCGTCGTCTGACATCCGGCAGTTCTTCATACTGTCGCCATTGCGCTCAACTATGAACATCCCCCCGAATGGTTCGGTGAAGTACTCTATTCTTATGTGTTCCGGAACTGCGACCTGCTGCTGTGCTCCATCGATGTCCCGATAGAATTTCTCGACGATCGAGAAATCTCCTCTATAGTTCTGTTGCGTCATAATCAAAATAGTCTAACTCCTGGTTCTTGAAATAATGACCCTTCCAGCGTTCAGCCATCCGGAAACTGAAAGTGATTGAGCCCAGCTTTTTGAGCTGGAAATCAGTGTCAGGATTTTCGATGATGATCTTGCTGATGCTGCCATTATCAAGAACCATATAATGTTCTGAAGACCGAAGGAAGTCTTCCCACTGTGCGAGTTGTCTGGCTGATGAGATGTAGCCGGTGTCGACCTCGTACGAGTAATCGGCGGCGTTATGCTGTATCGATTCCTTGCCTGAGGCTACAAAAGACGTGACCTCGCCGTTCAGTTTCCTTTTGACGGATCCGGAGGAATGGATGTCATCGAACACTCCCATAGAGTTGCGGAAGAGAAACCCGATGGATCCGGATGAGGTCGGAGACAAGACAAAGCGCTGCTTTACTGTCGATCTTTTTTCTCCGATAACATTCAGATCCTGATAAAAGCCGGATAAAGCAGCATATACATCATATGCGAGGATCTCATCATCGACAAGTTCAGATATGGCAGGATGACTTGTTATCTGCTGAAATGAAGTGTTGACAGCAACGACAGATGTTAGCTGAGACGACGGGAAGTCTGCATACAGAACGGAATGCTTTCCGCTGCGTTCTGTGTAGATGTCGATATACACACGGAGTGAATCAGTCCTGAAATTGTCAATCTCTTTCGGTATCATACAGTATAAGAGTGATACCGCTTTCTCACTCAACTTGCCGACCTGTGGCCTCCATGTCATCCATTGCGAGTAGAGCGCCGTATCCGGATCCTGATTGTCTATACCACCCTGGAGAACTGGTCTGTTCCAGTTGACGGATTCTCCTGTAGCAGGATCTGTAAAAGAGATCGATACGGAAGGTATATCGATGATCTTGCCGTAAGATCCGTTAAGGTCGCAGAAACCGATCCTGCACTCCAATGAATTCAATATGTCTGCAAGCGGGATATTCAGCTGCCCGTCTGCAGGTATCAGCTCAGTACTGACTGAAAAAGTCCCGGACTCTATCCTCATCTCGATTTTCGTTGAGTCGGGACAGAGCAGCACAATGTCTTCGGCATTGCGCGTCATAAGGATAGGGACTTGATTATTTGTCTGAATCTCCAGCATCTTTGTAATTGTCTCAGGCAAATTTATTCCAGAACTTCCGGAAGAGAAAGGACACTAACAAGCGATGAATTCCCCGGTTGCGGTCAGAAGACCTGATGAGGCGGACATCGTCAAAGTAAGCCTCTTCACAAGCCATGTCCTGCCATGAAACCGCACCTTGTTGTAAGAACGGAATAGGATAATATCCTTCATCGTGAGGTTGAGTCCGGCGCTAACCGTCTGCCTGTCGTGTGCAAGCCATTCGGCGAAAGACTTGTGATATCTGTCATATAACGCATCCGGGGCGAGTGACATACCTATATCCGAGTCATTATAGCCCTCAATAAAAGACAGGCCTTTGTCGATAAGCTGATTGTTGCAGAGCAAGCCGATATATACATCGTTGTTTCTTGATGCTCCTATTGTGACAGGAGAAATGACCGGACACATCCTGTATTCATAGGCATTGTCCGGCAGGCCGATGTATTCCGGAATACACTTGACAAGGTTGAACTCCATAGAATTGTCAAAACTGTCGTTGACCTCATCAGTACTGGTGTCGATGATGGGATTGTGATGATACAGGATGTCACACAAAGGAAGGTAGACAGCGCGGTTAACAAGCGCGTAACCGCCGGAATAGATGTCTCTGGTCATTGAATTGCGGACTGCTTTAAGCCCTTCGTCAGTAATCTGTGTGTCGTCATCTGTATTGCTGCGGTATCCTAATCCGCGGATCGTATCGCGCAAAGATTGGGCATTGACTATGTCGCCGTCTGAAAGGTCCTCAGACAGATTGCTTACATCATAGGAATTATCCTGGTCACTGTTCTGGTACTTGAAGATGTATGACTGGGCCTTTGTGACAGATACTGAAGCCTCATCCGATACTTTCTCCGACCAGTCGACACATTCCCGGCTTTCGAGAACTGTCCGGGCACTGAGCAGACGGAAAGTGTTTCCGTCCCTGAAAACCGCCGCGCAGAACATTCTGGCTATGTTCTGAACCATCTGATAGACTGTCAGATCAGGCAGCATGTTCTGACAGTCATACCCGCCTTGAAGAGGTATTCCGATTTCATTGAATACTCCATCCGGCTTATATTGAGCTACGATAGCAAGGTACTGGTAAATATCCGATATGCAGTCATCGATTGAGAAGTTCTTGAGAATCTTTTCAAGAATGATCCGCAAACGGAATACCGGGGTGAAAATGACATTATCCTGGGTCGGCCAGTTGTGGTATTTCACTGATATGTCGACCTCCTCAGCCCATTTGTGTGCAGCGTGGATCGTATATGCTACTGCATTCTGATTGACGAGGAGCGGTGCTGCCATGAAATGGCCACCTTCCTTGACGGCCTTGAGGAAAGCCAGGTTCTGCTCCTGAGTGTTGCTTGATGGGATTACGGATGTGGCAGGATCGACCTGGGTCCATATCTTTGCACTCCAGTCATCCTCGAGATTCCTTCCGGAAAAGGAGTACTCGAGCATTCCGTCTTCAAATCCGTCATAGATCAATATTCCTGTCATTATCTTCAGACCGTCGGCAAGGATGTCAACCTCCAGTTTCTTTACAGAAGGCTCAATCAGCATAGCCCCGCCCAGAAATCCGAAAACCGTCTTGTTCTTGAGTGTGGACGGGAAACCTATGGAGGTGGAGAATGGGACCGGCAGATGCGTGTCATCCAGAAGAGGCTGCTCGATGTTGATCTCAAATACACTTTCAGGATCCAGATCAAGCGACAACTTGTCTTTTTTCGAATAAATCTCTATCATATCATCAACCGTTGATATTACCGTTTTTCTTGTTCTTGTAATACTTCTCAAGCTGCTTGATCAGTCCCTTGTCTCCCAGCATCTGGACGATGGCGGGAACAGGATTGTCGAGTTTGTTCAGGATCTCGGTCAGCAGGGCAACAAGCTGCGGATCCGTTGTGATGGTGGCTGCCCCGTATGGCGCATACGACGGCATAGAATCTGAACCTATAGTTCCGCCACCGGCTCGTCCTTGTATGGGTGCCGGATATACAGACGAGAAGTCTATGTTTCTCAGGGTTCCGTTGCGACGCGCGGTCTCAAGGGTGTAGAGGAACGGGCGTAGTGTCGGGTTGTTCACTCCTTCGTCCGGAATGACGTATTCCGTTCCGTTCTCTCCGACAAGGACTGTCGGAGATGAGACGAACCCTCTTGAGTCCGGAGAAAGCCTGGCTTTGAATACCTTTCCGTCCTGGCTACGTTGGGTAAAGATCGCACCTCCTTCCTCAGCACCTGTGGTGACTGGAGTCGAGGCGATGAGGGCGATTTCAGCTGCTCCCATCGCTGCCATAATTCCAGCCGGGATAAGTCCCCAAGGTACGCCCCATTGTGCTAGCGTCGTAGTGACTCCAAGAGCGGTGTTGATGATTGCCTGTGTCAGGTTCATGGCTTTCTCGCGTTTCGCCTGCTTTAGTGCGAGTTCCTCTGCAAAATCATCATATTCCTTATCCAGCTGCTCGACCTCTGCGTTGTACTGGGCTTCTGTTATCAGTCCGGAGTTCAGGCGGTTCTCAAGGGATTTCTTCTTCGTCTCGTTGTTCTTCTCATACTGCTTCAGGTCTGCCTTCTCCTTGGCGTTCACGCGGTCAATGGCCATATATGCTATCTCCATACCCTTCTGAGCCATGCTGCCGATGGCCTGCATAGCGATTCCGAGTCCTTCAGCACCGAACTTGCCCTGCTCCAGGTTCTGGAAGAACTGGTTCCACTGTTCCTGAGATACGCCGAACAGTTCTCCTCCTCCCATACCGGTCTTGAGGTTGTGGACTTCGTCTCCGGATGATCCGTCGTCTGCCGGCTGCTGTCCTCCTCCGACTGGCTTGCCGGCTGCTGCCTGGTTCATCAGCTTGATCACCTCCTGAAGTTTCTGTCGGAGCGCGTTATATTCTGCGTCAGAGAGCACCTTGCCTGCCAGGTCAAGATCCATGAATGCGTTGACGTCATTGCTCAAGAGCTTCCTCAGTTGCTCTCCGAGTTGCTTGAGATGCTCTAGGTCGATTTCGGCCAGTTCTTTGGCGTGGCGACGACGCATCTGTCGGATTTCCTTGGCCGATCCGGTGAATGCTCTTAGTTCTGCTGCTTGTGCATCTTCTTTGTTGGCGCGAGCTCTGAGATATGTCTGTTCTTCCTCGTCAAGTGCTTTGTTGATGATCTGGAGGACATTTTTAGAAGACTGGCCCTGAAGGCGCTGCTGCTTGTCAGCAAGCTCGTTCTGTAGCTTAACAAGATCTTCTCCTGTATCTACATTGAGGGCAATGCGCTTCTTGAGTGTGGCGATCTCCTGTTCCAGAATCTTCTTGTCAAGTTCCTCCTTGGTCTCGATCTCTTTGTCAAGGTACTTCTGCTTGAGGTCGAAAACAGCCTTTTGATGATCTTCGTCTTTGGCCAGCGACCATAAGTCTTTCTTCCTAGTTGCTGATTCTTGAAGCTGCATTTCCTTATCTGCAAGATCGTTTTTCAAATTGATCAGATCTTCTCCTGTATCTACATTGAGGGCAATGCGCTTCTTGAGTGTGGCGATCTCCTGTTCCAGAATCTTCTTGTCAAGTTCCTCCTTGGTCTTGATCTCTTTGTTAAGGTACTTCTGCTTGAGATCGAGAACAGCCTTTTGATGATCTTCGTCTTTGGCCAGTGACCAGTCTTTGTCTTCACCACTGTTTCCTCCGGATGTGCCGCCGGTCACGGGCGTATTCGGAATCAAGCTGGTGTATAATGCCTGGATAAAGTTCCTGTCATCGATTGATCCTTGGAGTCCTTCCTGATAAGCGTTCATCGCTGCCTCTCCAGCAGTTCTCATATCAGCTGCAGCCTTGTTCGCGAATTCTTCGATATCGGCGGCGCGATAAATATCGTCCGCCGAACCATAGTAGACTCCCGTATCGTATTTTTCTGCAGCACTGATATGGGCTTGATAAGATCTTTCTGCTGACTCGCGTCCAGCCTGTCTGACAGCAGCCGCCTTCTGGGAACCGGCGGTACCGACTATTTTCATAACCTTGTTGTATGCGGATGTGGCATCAGTTCCGGACTCAAGCGCCGCCTTGTATTCGGTTACGGCATCGGTAAGCGCTGCGAGGGTTTCGGCGGACATCTCCAGTCCGTTACTGTTCCAGATCTTGACGAGTTCATCAATGGCTGTCTTGGTCCTGGTCAGAACATCCTCCGTGATGGATGTGAGATCCTGGTCCATCGCTTCCAGATAGATCTTTCGTTCATACTCATCATTCACGCTCTCGAGGGCCTCGAAGATGTCATTGAGAGAGTCTTTCTCAGATATAAGATTAGGCAGATAGTCTCCATATTTCTCGTTTATCTGCTTGATAAGGTCATGTCTTTCCTTGCTTCCTTGTTTAGTATTCTTAAGGGCCGTGGCCAGCTGCTCAAGCCCTCTCTTCTCCTGATCTATCTTTGTCTTGGCGTCTGCCATAGACTGGTTGGTTCTCTTCTGGGCTTCAGACAGCTCGTTTTGAGCCTCCGTCAGTTCCTTCTGGGCTTTCTTCTGCTTCTTCATCTTCGTGACGAGACCTCCAATGGCGGCACCCAGAAGTGTGACGACTGTGATGATGGCACCTATAGGATTTGCCTTCAGCGCTGCGTTGAACGCCCTCATATGGACTGTAGCTACCTTGAGATTACCGACAAGAAGATGCTTGGCTGCAGCTAAGAGATTGGTTGCTATTGATGCCGATTTTGCAGCAGCAATACCTTCTCGGACTGTTGCATTGGCGGCCTTTTGTATGGAGATCTTGAGCTTTAGCAATCCACTATGAATTCTTTCCCATTTTGTGGCCAGGGTCAGTCCGGCCGCAAGGGTTGCTAGTGCAGTTCTGTATTCAACAATCCATCCGACAAGCCTCAAGAGTGCTGCAGATGTATTGCTCACAGCCACTTTCAAAGGAAGCATCTTTTCGCCCAGCTCGACAGTCTGGGCTGTCACTGCTTTCTGAGCGATTTCCAGCTGTGCAGCTGCAGACGAGTTCTTAGTCAGGGCTTCCTCAGTGATAGATGAACCTTCAGCAAAAGAAGCTGCGGCTATCTCCTGCTGTCTCTTTACCTCATCAAGGTTGGCCACGAGTGTTCCGAGGATTCCAGATGCCCTGGATCCTCGCAGATTCATATCGTCGAGATTGTTTGCGATTTCGGCAAGACCGCCCTGATATCGGTTCATTCCTTCAAGTACCGACAGGAAGGCTGCGTTCGTATCGACAGCCAGCATCGTATTGAACTCATCCAGCGACTTTCCTGCAATACGAGCAAAGGTTGCTGTGTCCGAATACATCTTCTGGATAACCTGCTGAATGACGGTTGAAGCGGTCTCAGCACGCTGGTTGTACTTATCCATTACGGCTGCCATACCGAGGATGTCTGATGTGGCGATATTGACGTTCGGAGCTATGCCGGCCAACTGTGAAGAGAAATTCACGATATATCCTTCGTTGGCCGTCGAGGACATACCGAGTGAGTTGATGGCTGAGCCTATCTTGAGCATCGCCTGTTCCATTCCAAACTCATCCTTCAGCTGGAAAATATCTACGAGCTTACCGACGGATCCGAGGACTTCTTCGACATCGTTCCCTAGATCTCCTCCCAGTGCGACATTAATCTGATCTGCAGCACGGGCAAAACCGAGAAGATCCTCCTTGCCGCTAATGCCGAGCTTACCTCCTACTCGGACGAGTCCAAGAAGGTCGTTCTGAGCTGTGCGCGTATCCAGATTGGCCAGCTCGTCACTGATTTCGATGACTTCTTTCTTTGACAGGTTGGTTGTCTTCATTGCATCGGTAACAGCTTCGTCGTATTCTGTGAACGCTTCTGCAGCCTGTTCCACATACTGATATCCTTTCGATAAGACGGCAAACACTCCCTGCAGTGCAATATAGTAGTCGCGGGCGGTCGTGACCAGTCCGCACATAGATTTGTCTGTCGCTTCTGCTTGAGTTGTGAGCTGCTTCAGCCGTGTGCGTTGTTCCTTCAGCTGATCGTTAAGCCGCTTCCAGTTCTCGGTACCAGGAACAGCCTTGGCTAATGCATCGCGGGTCAACGCAATCTCTTTTCGAAGTTCAGCAATGGTCTTCTCTGTCAGTGGGATCTGTTTCTCGAGCCCAGCATACTTCTTCTCACTGGCTGTGATAGAAGCGTTCAACGCATCGATTTCCCTCTTGATGGACTTGTATTTGTCTGAACCTTCCTTCTCCTTTTTCAGGGCTTTGTTGAGCTCGTCAACTTTCCTCTTGCCGGCTTCTATGGACTCCTTCAGGTCCAACATTTCCTTGCGGATCTTGTTGCCATTGACAACTATATCGAGATTGAGTATCTCGGATTTGATTTTTCCCATAATACCTGAATTATGGGTACAAAATTAGCCGCACTTAGGCGGCTAATAAAGGACAGAGGCGGTGCTATGCTGCCCGGATTGCCCACCAGGTCAATAGACCTATAATGGTAAGGCAGAGTAGAAGTGTTGCAATCTTGGTCGAATCTTCAGATAGCTTATCTTCCTCTTCAGGAGTGCTCGGCTTCCGGAATATCCTGAGTACCCAAGTAACGGGAACTCCGAAAAGGAAGTAGGTTAATAAAAGAATGAATTTCCCCACTGGTGCGAGCAGTTGCAGAATGTATGGCCAACATATGACCAGAAATATGATGAGTCCAATTATCCAGAACATTTCTTTCTATTTTTTGTAAAGTTAACAAGATTTTTCAAATATTGTCATCCGTAGGCTCGTAGAATGCTATCCAGAAGTCTGCGATGTTGCTGCTGGCTTCATGGATGCAGTCCATTACGTGTTCATAATTGCCCGGATAGATTCTCTCCAGATTGAATCGTCCGTTTATCTTCTCGATATGCAGTCGGACCCTCTGAAGGTCAGCGATGACCGAGAATATTTCTTCTGCAGCTTTCATTTCTTATCCTCCTTCTCCACGATTTGTTGTGCAACACACACAAGGTACTCTGATGTCAGGGCTGCGATGTCGGCCCTTGCGTTGTCCAGGTTTCCCCTTGCCGACTCGTAGAGGTTCTTCAGGCAGGCCTGCGTCTTCGGATCGAGACGGTCGTGCCATTTCTCGAACTTGGTGATGAGGTCCTTGATTCTGTCCAGATGTTCCGTGAGGTTCGCGGATTCGATGGTAGTATAGACTGTTGACATATCCCGGTCCTCCTATGCTGTGTGCTGAAACAATACAGGATCCTTCTGTGAGTCCGTCGCTCTTTTGCGGGAACGGAGGTCGGTCTTTACCTCATCAGCGCGAGACATTGAGTCCTGCATCATCTTGAGATGGTTCAGGTCGGCCTTCTGACGGCAGACCATGCGGTTGACGGTGGCGAACATCTGGGAGATCTCCTCGAGCGACTGGGCGTCGATCGGCAGGCCGGTCTCCTCGGTGATGATCTGGTAGGCGTGGAAGATGGCTGCCACTTCTGCAGCTGCTTCGGTGAGGTTGTCGATTGCGTTGAAGGCAATCTGCAGCGACTTGGCGCTAAACTTTTTTTCGTTGTAGGACATAATATAAAAATATAAATCCAGCCGTTACGGGATGTCCTACAACTTTAACCTTGCGGCGAAAATCAGTCTCAGCTTTCGCATTCGACTCCCTGGCTGGAAAATTATTCTATTGTCTTGAGTTCTGGAAAACCGCCGCGAATAGAATGTATGTATTAAAATTGTAGGACATCACAAAGGTAGCAAATCTTTTGCAATCTGCAAACTATTTGCAAATAAACAGGCAGAAATTAAATGTAGGGCGTCCTACCGCCCTACATAGGTTAGGCCTTAGGCCGATTTTTTAGTTTTCGGGAATCTAAAAACCTTAGACTTCTTAGGAAAAATCTTCTTACCATTTCTGATAATATACGGACAATAGATATACTCTACGGCCTCACCTTTGCTACCAAATGACTTCATATCTTACACCTCCTTTTCTTTTTGCCTTTCGGCTCTGTTTAATGCGTCAGCCTCCTACAGCAAACGCAAAACCCGGTGGTAGGACACCGGGTTATTCTTCTAGAAGTTGGTTGGGATGAGTTTTGGAGGTGTATTCCATTGTCATCTGATAGCGACAGCAAAGGTAGTAATAATTTGCAAATTGCAAACTATTTGCGAAAAAAAATCAGGCAACCTCACGGCTGCCTGATTCTGTGTTAAAAGTTCTATCTATAGAGAAACTGAGCTCAGCTCAGTGCCTATACTGTGAATCGCCTCGAGGATTTTTTTTGCAGTTCGTTCCCCTGGATATGCCACGCCGCTCTTGTACTGTCGCATCTTGCTTTCGTTGATTCCTGCGTACTGGGCGAACTTCGAGGCGTTGATGAAGTCGAATGCGGCAAAGAAAGAAGGGAGATCATATCTGTACGATATGGCATACTCTTCCACTTTGATACCTTCAGCTCTGGCCGAATCAGCAGCTTCCTGTACACTCATCTTGAAGTCTTCCTTTGCTTCCGACACTGTACTGCCGAATCCTCCGAAGAATTCATCTCCGAAATGCTGGTCTGAACGGACTGAATACATTCCGTCCGAGCCTTTTTCGATTATTGCTATGATCTGATACATAATGTTCGTAATAAATAAAAGTCCTATGTCCTATGATTCGAATTCAAGAATGGGCAGGGATTAAATCCCTGCCTGTTTCTTGATTGCCTGTAAGGTTCCGGTCGGAATCTCTTGGCCATCGTGCCTTGGAACTACAAATTTGTTACCAGTGATGGGAGAAAACCATTTTTCGTGGCGACCTCCCTGACTCACGAAGTAGCAACCGTGTTTCCGAAGCAACTTCTTGAATTCTGATGTTCTCATATGTCATAGAACTTTTAACACTACAAAAGTAGCGTTTTTGTTACTATTTTCCAAATTATTCTGCACTTTTTTTGAAAAATCTTGTGAAAATGACTGGATAACTTGTCAAGACTTGTGTCCAATCCCGTACAAGGCTACACAAAAACCGCCCTACAAGCATCTGTAAGGCGGTTTTGACTTGTGTCCAAAATGTCCAAAGTTTTGACACATATTGTTGGTGATTAAGGCTATTTTGCTGCCTCTCGGATCTGAGCAGCTACTTCTTCAGTAAGTCCGTACATCAGGCGTTCACCGATTGAAGAGTATGCGTGATATGTATATCTGTTGTGAATACGCCTCTTGCGCCCTTTCTTGGGTTTCTTGATATCGAGATAGCGCTGATATGCCGTGTGCTGGATTCTAAGGATACCGCTGCTTTCTCCTCCGGATACCTGTATGGATCTGGAAGATAGCATATGTCCGGTCTGTGTCTTGATAGTGGCCGCAATCGCCTGACCCTGTCGTGTCATCAGTTCGTCGCCGGATCTCTTGAGGGTGTCCAAGATGAATCTGTCTCTTACACTCATTATTCAAATATGATTTCCACTGACCAGCCGACCCAGGATCCAAAGATGGAAGTCTCAGGAGTCACTGAGTATCTTGCCATCTCCAGTCCAGCCATTTGACTGCATCTGCCCTCAGTTGCGTTCTTGATGTTATAGAATACGGTCTGCGCTTTCTCCAGAAGACGCTCGTACTGTTGGTCTTCCTTCGCTGGAGTCTTGCCGGCTCCGAGATCTCTTGAGAGAACGAAGAACACTGTCGATATGGCCGCCTCTGTTGGATTCATTCCTTCCATTTCCGGACGGGCCAGTACGAGCTGGTCGCCGGACTCCTTGTCGAGACGCGATGTGGCGTCTGCGTTAGCAGTCGTGAAGTGGGTCTTGCAGTCTATCTCGGGAATCTTCAGATCCTTCAGGAATTTATTTAGATTTTGCAGCTTGGTGAAGGGATTCATATTTTTTGTTTTCTTTGTTGTTAGTCCACATTATTGATATGATCGAGAACAATGGCTCTTCATCCACGTCTGCGACATTTCCGACGATGTTGTCCCTTGCTATCTGGATCGCAAGGTCGTTCCATCCGAATGAAGGTCCTCCGGAATCAGGTCCACCTGAAAAGAGTTCGGCCATATCCATTTCTTCTCCGTTGATGGATATCTTTCCTGTCTGAAGGAAGTTGATGCAGTTGGAGAACCACATAAGTATAAGATTCTTCTTCCAGCTTTCGATAGAAGCGACCTTTGCGACCTCTTTTGCGAAACATTCGATACGGAAAGGTTTCGCAAATCGTCCGGCCTTGTTTGCTTTCCTTGATCGTGGACGGTATAGGTGTGCGATCATTTCATCAAGATCAGCGACATCCTTTGATTTGAAGAATGCCTGTTGTGCTGCGATGGCGCGGCGGAATTCTCCGAAAGTAAGATCCTGAAGTGCTTCAGCCGGACCCACCAGGAGCCGGCCGATTAAGCTCCTGGTCTTGAGTTCCGGCAAGGAATTCCGGAGAAGCGGATATGAAAGCTCGGTGCTCTCCTGGTCTTCCTTTTCCTTGAACATAAAGCCAAGACATTCCTGACATAGTCTGTATGTGTTCTCGGCTATCCTCAGGGCTCTTTCCGGGAAAAGTTTGGAAGTGAGGCGTGTGTTCCCGGATAATTTTATATCCATAAGGTGATAGAGCACGTGGATATTGAACTCAAGAGGTGACTTCTGGGTGTTGCTGCAGTAGTCCAGGGTCTTGAACACAAACCGGATCTGCTCATCTGTCATCTCGTCCCACGAGGAAGGGACAAGGATTTGCTTGCTGATGGCAGGGATAAGGATTTCTGTCATACCGTGAAGAATTTGTTCTTTTTCCTGTTGGCCGGGAATGTAGAGCCTGTGTGGAAGTCACCTTGGAGACGGCGGAGTTCCTGCAGGGCGCTTTCTGCCTGTGTCGTGAACTGTTCTATCTGCCAGTTGATTTCGCTGGCGGTGGCCGGCTTGGTCTCACGGTTGCCCTCGTGAGAAGGTGAGAATTGGCGGGCGATCTCTACCGGAAAGACAGACAGTGACCATCTCTTGAGAGCGATGATCAATGCCGATAAAACGATATACCTTCCGGCAGCAGCTTTCATCTCTCTTGAACAAATGTCTTCTTTGACCTTTGCCATCAGAGACGCTTCTGCTTCCTGTAGGAGCGGAAACATCATCTGAAGTGTGTATCGCGATCCGTGGATAGGGTATACTGCCTCGAAGTCCTGGATGGTCTTGACGACTGTCAGGTTGAATCGCGGAACCGGCTGCTTGCCAGACTTTTCCAGATATCTGAAAAGCATATCAATTGCCCTGTAATATCGTTCCTTCATTTCAAGGTTGTCCCGGTCTATCATCCACTCGAAAGGCACCTTTTCGTTTTCGTCGACCTTGATCTTTCGACCGGTTTCTCCCACAGACAGTCCGGTCTTGCGGGCATAATATGCTACTGCAAGGATTGCTATAGGCAGCCGGACTGCATCGAGCAGCTTCAGATCTCCGTCGTTGTCATACGCCTCCTGAGCTTCTGTCATCACGGCTTCTCCCACGATGTCACCGACTTCCATCTCTGCAGCTGCTACATCTGCCTGAATGGATTTGAAGTCAGTGGCCGCGTGGAATGTGCCAGTAAGGTTGTAGATCTCCTCAGATCCGTTGTTGTTCTTGTTGAAAAGCATATCTATTCATTTTTTACGCGGTCACCCGGTGATGTGGCCTCCTCTGACTTGACGGATCTGTGATAGAATCCGAGCTGGAGATTTTTTCCCGGGAAATTGAATGCTATTGCCTGGTTGATGGGCTCAAGGATGATGGAAGAAGCAATCTCCACGTCGGAACTCAGGTATAGCTTGAAGGCGTAGAGCAGCTCTGATCCAGACGCAAGCTTACCATTGACCATAATGTTTGACAGTGACGGGTGAAGACCCATTCCGGACGTGATGGCCGATACAGATGCTTCAGATATCTTGAGCTGCGTATCCACAAAGTCTTTAATCTTCTGATCGATTGCTTCGATCTTCCAACTCGCTGTATGGCCATAGTCGTCTATCAGATCTATAGTGTGGAGCATTTTTCCAGCATTTTCCTTGCCGGAAAGGATATTCGTCATCGTCTGCAGGAACTGTACTGTCAGTTCCCTGATCTCTTCCTCAATCTGGGCTGAGGTCCAGTCGCTGTGCTCGTCTCGCAATTGACGCCGACGTAGCTCCCAGTATTCGTTAGGTGAATGGACGTGATAAGCGAGGTTGATGCTGTTGTCAGTGACGTACTTGAAGATGGTCGGAATCTCTGAACCTTTGATGATCCATCTGAGGGCTCCCCAAAAGGACGGCATAGAATAATAGTCTCTGCAGAATGAGTATAGGTGATTGTATGCAGCACTGACGCGGTGCTTTCCAGGATTCGATGGCTCATAAACGGGGTATCTGGTCGCGCCTGTGGTCTGGAAATTATGCTCGGAATCTCCTACTATTATGTGCTTCACATCGCGTGGATCTCTGCTTTCCGGCCATTCAAGAAGTGCGTTTTTCGCCGGAATATGTTCCAGATGTGCAATTTTTTTAGTTTCCCCGATACGACTGCCACGTGTGAGGTATTTTGCGTCGAAGAATCCTCCCAGATGGAGATAGTCTATGGCACAGGCTCTCAGATATGCCTTGTAGTCCCAGCTCTTGAGCCAGTCCTCAATTTCAGGATCCTTGGTCCAAACACGGCTGATTTCGTTATTCACGAACTGTTGACTGTATAGGAAGGGCCCCTGGCCCCACAGAAGTCCCAGCTGGCGATTAATGACTCCGGGAACTAGATTGTTGTCAGCGACAATGTTCCTTATGCGGACTGGCAATCTGCCGTCAGGGCCATATGGTACGACCTTGAACGGACCGACCACGTGGGGAGTAGCCTCCCAGTCATCCTTATCCCACAGGAACGGCTTAAGGCTTTCCAGACTGTCGTCCATCCTGTTGGAAAGGAATAGTACCTGGCCGTCGTGAAGATGGCTGACGAAGGTGTTTTCAGAAATCTGCTGTATATTGCTCATTGTAGTGTGACTTGAATTCCGTTAAATGTCATCAAAAGAGGCTGGTAGAATTGTCGCGCCTGCATAGTGTTCAGATCCATATACTTCTCCACAATATCTGCGTGCTTGTGGTATTTTTCCGACTGTCGCTGCAGGAGTCTGGCTTTCTTTACCTCGACAATACCTTCAGACTTGCCGTCTGTAAGGTTGCACGACATAAAGGTGAAGCTGAAAGGTATCTTCAGTTTCGACAAACGTCGCATTTCGTGTATGGCGTCATATAACTTCATAATGCAAATGTCGCAACAACTGTCCCCGGAATAAAGGACAGATCAGGAAAAATCAGACGGCCGACTTTGGAGGCAAGAAAGCCGATTCCATACCCGGAAACATCCGATTTTCAGGGTTTTTCGGAACTATATTTTTTGCAAGTCGCTGATAATGCGGTGCTTGTCAGGAATCGGCTGTAAGAAGAGAATAGTTCAGTCATAAAAGACCCCGGCCCGCGCTCTTCTTCGCTTGCGATTGCAAGCGGGTCAGAAAGGTGATATATGACGTGCGGGAGTCAGACGGACACTACGTCGATGTTGCCTGGAGTGCTGCTGGTGCGCGATTTGACAATGGCGATGTAGTCTTTCGTCATACAGAGATACTTGAAGGAGTCTGATGGGTTGGTGGACTTGGTAGGGAGGTCCGATATCGGGAGCTTTTCGGACGATTTATCCTTGAATACAATTCCATCCTTCACCTTGGCACGTGCGTTCTCCAGCGACAGCTTGAGTTCTTTGGCTGCATACGCGTCAATACGCACAATCGGAAGTCTCGGATTCGTTTCTCCCAATAGAATCTCCATAAAGTGATACTCTTCAGATTGCCTGAGATTACCCTGGCCAATAGACATCAGATGCACGTTCCATCCGGTACGCTTACCGTTCTCGTCCAGTTCTATACATCTCTTGAGCTCGGATGCCTGGTCTCGCTTGGTCTGCTTGTAACTATTACCGGCACGGTCATAGAAGAAGTAGACTGTCTTGTTCTTCATCGGCGCAAAGAACTTCCTGAACTTAGCTCCCAGTTCCGGGATGTAGTCTGGCGCCAGTGTGTAGATGAACTTGAGTACACGAAGGATGTCACGATGAGCCTTGACATCCTTCTGCAGCTGGGCGCAAGACATCGAGCACATATTGCCAAAGTCCACTCCCAGTCTCAGAGGATTGTTCAGATTGATATGCTTGAGGATCCTGCAGTCTTCAGCCTGGTGTAGTCCGAACAGATCCGCTGCAGACTCATTGGCTCCATCGAAGTAGAAGTGGCGTTCGGTCAGTGAAGCATAGAAGCGCTGGCCTGATTCCAGTGTAGACTTGAGAGACAGTATGGCCGTGCGTATGTCCGGGAGTCCGGATGCGATAGCATCTGCAAACCAGTCAGCTGTGAGTATATCTGCGTTGGAGTAGCTGGATGCGCGGATGTAGAATGTGGCAGCGCTCTTCTGCCTGCGAGCTGTCTCCCATCTTGCTTTCCATCTATTGGCCGTCTTGAGCTTCAGCTCCACTGTCTTGAGATCTTCCTTCTGTTGTGTCTTGATCCATTTCTCTTTCGCTGCGACATATTCGTGCAGCGCCTGATTGTAGACCAGCCCGGCGCGGATTACCAGGAGTATTGCGTCGACGTTCATGTTCTTGGCTTCCTTCTCCATCCAGTCGTATTCTCCGATGTGGGAGACGTCGGCCATGTCGGACGTGAACATCACGCCTCGATAGAAGATGCTCTGACCGTACTGAGCATAGTATCCTCGATTGGCCTTCAGAAGATTTGCGATCTTCTGAGGGTTGAAGTACTTTCCTTCATCGCCGAATACGAACACGAAGGATCCGCCGGCCAGCGATGACGGGCGGTCCAAGGATCCGAACCGGATATTCAGTCCGGTGTAGAAGATGATTGTTCTCTTGTAGGTGGCCAGCTTATTGAACGGCTTCCAGAAGTGAGGACGGAGCCAGTCTGGAAGATTCATCTTTCGCTTTTCCTCTTCCGTGAATGACGGGGGTTCCTGATCAACGACGAAGTGAATGCCTTCCTTCCATCCCTTGCGTTCCAGGCCTTCCAGTACTGCAGGGAGGATATTGGCCTGGAGGTTCGTATATGTGTCCGCTACCCAGACGATAGGTGCGCCCGGCATATCGTAGTTGATATCGATAAGTCGTTCGACCATCAGTTCGGTGGTCTTGGCGGATCCACGGCCAAGGTGAATGTATGTCTTTCGGGCGCCGACGATACCGTTGAGCTGGGCTATCTTATTCTGGTAGGATACGTTTACAAGATCCGACTTGGCGCTAACTGTTTTCCTGTGTGACATCTTGAAGTCTTTCTATGATATCCATATCGATGATGCCTGCGTCCTGACGGAGGAATTTCTTTTCCGCCTCAGTGAGGTTGTCAAGTGAATCGATCTGAGCTGCGAGCTCGTCTCTGTTGGCGTTAGGGAGTCCGATTGCTTCTGCGTCGAGTGCGTACAGTCGGATGGTCTTCTGGTATTGATCATCCGGAGGGAGCACAGGCTCCGGCTTATCGAGCTCAAGAAGCTTGACGATCTTATCCTGAATCGATGCCGCGAGGGCATAATCTTTCGGGCTGGTAGCACTGGAGAGGATGGCGTGATATAGGGTGTCGTATGCGTTGGCTGCATGATGCTTCAGAGCTTCCTTGGTGTTGCGGCGTCCTCCATTGAACATCTCGATTGCCTGGGCGTGCAGATCTGCAGCCTTGTCGTACGATTGATTGAAGGGATATTGCGTCAGCATCTGTATCGTCTTGCGACGGCCGAACTGGATGTCGAAAGAGTATATCATCTGCAGCATTTCCAGAAAGAGCTGTTCCTTGGATGATAGATCTGACGTGTTGCCGGTGTTGTAGTAGTCCACGATCTTGCGAATCACGTCTTCACTGTCGGCTCCTCCGAATAGATCCAGCTTTGACATCTTGAAGGATCTGTCTCTCATCAGGTCGCTGAACTGCTTGGCTGCAGTCAGATTTCCGCCCTTGGCGTCAGTCAGCAGGCGTTCCTCAAGCATGAACTTAGCCAGCAGCTGACCACGGAGGTAGCAGACTGATACCTCGCTGGAAGGATCCTGTAGTTCTCGATGAAGGATCCTTTTGTCCCATCCAAAGAAGGCTGCGATAGCATCCTCTTCCCACTGGAGTTCACCTAGCTGAGTCAGGTCCTGTCTCTGCTGATCCGTCAGGGTTATCCTCTCGGATGCAGCTATAGTAGAAGTTGTAGATTTGTTTGTCATTGCAGATGGTATATTGTTCGTTGTAAGCGTTTTCGGAGAAATTGCCGGATCCGGTGATGACGATGTAGTCGTTCTCGGTTCTGGCCAGCATTACCTTGGAATGATTGAATCCGTATCCGACGGTGATACGTTCACGGGCATTGGCCTGAGCTGTCAGAAGATCCACATTCTTGACAGCTATTCTTTTGGCGTACGATGCGATGTAGAAGTATATCTCTTCGATTCGTCCTGAATCGTACCACTTCATTAGTGTATTGATACAGACGGCTCCGATGCTGTAAGTGGTTATCGTCAGGTCCTTGATCGGTCCGAGATTCTTGATGATCCAGACGATGAAGGCCATTGTATTGAACTGGTTGGTCGTCCAGATGAACACGACTTGGCCCGGTACAGGAACTGAGTGCAGGTGTCGCTCGATGGTAGCGACCTTGGCCGCCTGAAGATCTTCGTAGTGTGCGATCCTGGCAGCTGATTTTCCTTCAAGGGTGTTCTCGAATTCTTGTTTCGGTCGCTTGGTCGGTTTTTCCGGCTTCGGAGGTTCCGGAGTCAGCTTGAGTTCAAACAGTCCCATTTCACTTTCGTTTATCGTAGTCAGCGATCAGTCGTTCGGTTTCCCTGAGCTCGCGGCGTCTGGCTTCCAGTCTGGACTCGCGTTCCACCTGCAGGTGCGGTTTGTCGCCTTTGTTGATCTCCGACTGGATCCTCCAGATGTTGTGCTCGAGATTTTTCTTGCGGCGGAAAAGCTCGGAGATCGGAAGTGCTCTGACCTCTGCGAGCCTTTCCATTTCAAGGAAGATAGGGTGTTTTCCGAGGCATTTCCGGTGTTCTTTGTAATACGCAAATTCGGACAGAATTTTCCGATTTTCCGTATAATTTTTTATGATTTTTTTTGCAGTTTCAAAACAGCTGTCAAGATCCGTGCACTGGAATAAATCTCGATGGCCGGTGACGTAGTTGTGATAAGCTGTGATCTTATCTGCAGCCAGGATCTTCAGTTCGTGTGGGCAGCCCGGATCCGACAGGAACGGCCATTGCTTTCTGAACTGATTCTGCTCTTGGTGTGTAGGAACGTATTCCTGAGTGTCAGCGAATCGCTGAAGCTTCTGTTGAAGAAGGTATCCGAATCTTGAAGGGTTTATCCTTACCAGCCTTTCGGTGTATGGATCCGGGGCGTATTCTGAAAGGAGCCGAAGTCCTTCTTCGACTCCGGCTCCATTCTTTATCCATTGACTGACTTTATTCATTGTCGGTATCAAGTGAGTATGCTTTGACCAGTTCCGGCGTGATCGCGGCGAATCCGGCTGGATCGGTCACTGTTACAAACTTCTTCTTCAGGAATCCCTCGATCACAATGTGTGCACAAGGATTGGCCCTGGCCACAAGTGTGACGTAGTTACCGAAGTTGTGGCTTACCTCGACGGCGCGTACAGCGCAATCCTCGAGGTATGTCTTGGCCAGAAGCTCGTCGACGTCTGCAGTAGGCTCCTCCTTGAACGAGCCGGATTGCTCCAGCTTGTCGATTGTCTCGATAAGGTTGTTCTTATCGATGAACATAGGAAGGTTGCTGTTGTAGACGCGAGCACCAGTCTTCTTGACGTACACTACAGGAGTCATCAGCGTTGCGAGCTCTACGTATGAGCACGGGATCACGTTGGCCGGAACGAAGATGAATCCCACTGGAATGTCCGGATCGGAGATCAGATTTACCAGTGTGACTGTCAGTGACAGCTGCTCAGCTTCAGTTGCTTCCTTGAAGATGACGTTTGTGCCTTCTGGAAGATGCTTCTTCCAGATCTTCTTCATCACCTCTACAGTACCTTTGTAGCACATCACTACGACGGTGTTGAGATCCACGATCTCAGGAACCGGATCTGTCTCGGGTTCCTGCTGCTGTGTCTCGACTGTCTCCACTGTCTGCTGTGTCTCGACTGCTGTTGTAGCAGGAGATCCGGCAGCGGTCTTTTCCGCTACCGGATTGTTCTTGGCTTTGCCCATGATTATGCTCCTTCTCCGTTAGTTGCTGTAGCATCCGCGAGCTCAGGCTGTGTGCCGGTGTAAACTCCCGGACGGAACTTGTCGGCCACGCCCTGTGCGAACGCGAACTTCTTCTTAGCAGCGTCCTTGCTGTCGGTTGTCTCGATAGTCAGGAAGAGAGGGTTGCACTTACGGCCGTAGATCTTGGTCTTTCCGGCTGTAGTACCGTCACACTGTTTTACGAGCGCCACGAATCCCTTGTTCGCTGCAGCTTCAGCGAAGTTCTCAGAATCATCAGAGTCGCCAGGGTGTTCGAACTCGACTTTGTCCTTGAAGCCTTTGGCGTCAGCCTCGCCCTCCTGATCGGCACCACAGACGATGCTTGATGATGTGGCGTACACGGCGATTGCCTTGGCATTCTCCTTCAAAGTGAGGTCTCCGTCAGTCACGACATTGCCGTGAGTGCGGGCTGGCTCGGAAACGATGTCGTCAACATCAACAAGGATGATGTTGGGATCTTTGATGATGGCGCATCCAGCGCCATCACCACTCTTAGGGATAGATACTTTTGTGTACATAGTTTCTAGGATTTAAGATTAAGCTCCTTCACCTTCGTCGTTAACGGCTGAAGCTTCAGCTCCACCGTTTACCCACTTGTTGCTGTACTTGGTTGGCTCGGATATTACAACCTCTGAAGGGACATATCCATCAGGGACTGAAGCGAAGACAGCCTCTGCGATTGCAAAACCTGTAGAGAGTGAGTATTCTCCGAAGATCTTAACTTTATAGTTGCTCTTCTGGATGTCGTTGATGCAGGCGCCAGCTGCAGAAAGGTCGACAAGCTCGATGAAGTTGACCTTCGGAGTGGCGAATAATATAGCTGAATCGTACATCGAATCAAGCGCTATGAGACGGAACTTAGAGAAACGTACCTCGCTTCCCACCTTCTCACCTGTATACTTTCCGTAGACGTCATAGTCAGCCTTCTCGTAGGCTTTCAGGAACTCAGGAGAACAGTATACGGGGAGGTTGTTTGCAAACAGAGGAGAGATGGCTGATGTGAAGTTCTCAACGTAGTCGAGAAGCTCCTTTCCGGAAAGGGTGCGGACATCGACTGCATCCTTGAAGAAGTTGAACATACAGCCAGCAGTGCCCTTTCCTTCGACAAGGATAGTTTCGTATCCGTCCATAGAGTCTACAGCTGCTGAACCTGCTTCACCTTCCTGGGTAGGAGTAGCTTTCTTGAACTTGCCCTTTGCGATCATCGAGAATGTGATGTCCTCAGATATCTTAGGAAGGATATGAGTGTTCACGATGTAGTGAACGAGAGGCTGCTGGTCCGGAGACTTACCCTGCTCGTAGAGATCAACAAGCCAAGAATCGATAACTTCTGTAGGGTCGATCTCGACATTGATCTTGTGACGGCGATATGGGATCTCAAGAGGACTGAACTTGGCGGTTCCCTTAGGAGTCCACTTGTTTGTGAACTGCTGTGACACCTCAGACATAATAGAGCTTGCAGCAATGTAGTTCTTGCCGCGGGTGTGGCGACGAGTCATATGCTGAGAGTCAGGGAAACCCTGGTAGATGCGTTTTGTCAGGATCTCAAGCTTGAGACCGTCCGGCATCGCAGTCTTGAATTCAGCCTTGATGTCGGAGATGTCGATTCCGCTTGCCACCTCGGCCATATCGACGGCCATCGGATTTGTAGTCGCAAGAGCTGCGATGACAGCCTTGTTGTACGCCGCGTTGCGGTTGATCTTGAACGCAGTCTTCTTGCCTTCGGTTTCAGGTACCTCAGTGGCCTGTGGCTTAGGCTCAGGTTCCTGAGAAAGCTCAAGAATAGTTCTCTGAAGTTCCTTGATGAGATTCTCCTTCTCGGCAAGTGCCTTCTCTGTCTGGAACTTGACAGCTGCGTCGAAGAGCTTTGTCGCATTCTCATCGGCGCTGAAGTCTGACTCCTTGAAGAGCTTGAGGAAGTTTTCTCCGTAGGTGGCCTTGATCTTGGCCTCCTCATCGTCGGTCAGCTCTACCTTACCGTCCTCGGAGAACGACAACGACTCTTTCTTAAAGAGTCTGGCCACAAGTCGGACCATCTTGTTGTCTGTGAGTTTGGTTTTCTTTGACATTTGTTAGGTGATTATGTTATTTGAATTCGGCCCTAATGAACACATTTTCTACACACTCCTTCAGTGTCATCATTCCATCAGCCAGACCGATTTTAACGCCCTGATCACAGCGGAACATAGCACCGGTCATCACTCCTTCAGCATCTGTCTGAAGGTTTGGTCGAGCAGACTTGACAGCTGCTCTGAATTCTGCGACCAGATCGGAAAGCTCTGCCTTGAGAGTTTCATACTTGCCCTCAAGAGCTTCACGGACTGCCTTGTTCTTATCCTCAGACTCATCTGGATAGACAGTGATGATCTTTTCTCCTGTCTGCAGATTCTCTCTGTTGTCCAGGATTGAGGCATAAGCGCCAATGGAACCTATTTCAGATAAACGGTTATCCAACATCACAGCGTCGCACTGTGAGGCGATCCACAGTGCAGCTGAAGCGCAGAAGTCACAGTGTGCGATAATAGGCTTGCCGAGTTTCTGAATTTCCTTGATTGCCTGAAGCATCGGCGCAATGGCGTTTGCGGCTCCACCGGGGGAGTCGATGTCCAGGATAAAACCGACCACGTTGTCATCAGAAGCGTAATCGAGCAGGTCACTTGCGAGGTCGAGGGTCCCTACAGTGCTGCAGCTCCAGTATTTCGTTAGAGCGCCGTGCATTGGGATCACGACCACTTTCTTGTCAGAAGACTCCGGAGACTGGTCGAGGTCGTCAAAGTCCCCGCTCGACGTATAGAACAGTGGCTGATACTCCTGAAGCTCCGTTTTGGAGATGTCGTCTCTATTCAGAAATGTAGTGGCAAAAGGAAGAAGGGCCTCGGCATTGTGCAGAAGCCAGTGGCCTCTGAGCAGGTCGGAAGCCAGTTGAGTGTTGTTGGTGCGGCGGTTTTTCATCATAGGAGATTTGATGCAAAAGTACCGCACTGCTTGTGCGTGCGAAAGGACAGCGCCTGTCAAGGGATACGCTCGTATTTCAGCGTTGCCTTGCAACCGGAAGAGTTGTTCCTATTGAGTTCGAATCTTGCCGGGATGTCCTTGGTACCGATAGTGTCTCGCTCGTTATTGTCGAATAGGATCCACACGATGATATCGTTCATCATTGCCTTGCAGTATTCCGTCAGGACGACGGTTATCTCGATTTTCTCAAGATTACCTTTATTATCGTTGGTGATGGACTGAGTTAAGGTGCCGGTACCGGGGACCATAGGAACTTTGAAGAATGGTGTTGAAGAGTTGATGTCGGTGATGTAGATTTCTGTGATGTGTCGTATCATTGCGGTAAGTTATTAAGTCCGGATGTGTCGAGTGATTCCTGGATGTAGTTCGCCTTTCTGGCCAGGTACCGAGCGCGACTCAGGTGCTTCTTCTGTTCGTGCCTGTAAATTCTTTTGTGCAGTGCGTCGCCTGGATCCACGCTGCTGAGTTCTCTTGAGACGATGAATGCGTCGATGATGTCCTTCTTCTGATATCCCAGATAGGTGCCTCGCTGGTAGTAGTCGTGGAAGTCCATATCGAATACAGCCTTCAGTGCCGCATTCAGTCGGCAGATGGCGCCGTGAGTGAAGTACAGGAATTTGTCTGCAAGATCCTGTGTGCTGTCCTGTTTCGGGATGTGCAGCTTGATGACGTTCTCACCTTCAGGCACTGGTACCGGTCGTTCAGACGTGGAAATGTTGGCAATCAGCAGCTTGCCAAACGGATGAGCACCGGAAACCTTCAGGCAGGAGTGCTCTTTTTCCTTCGGGAACAGATATTTGATATAATCTGTAAGCAGTGTCTCTTTGATAGGTAGATAGACCGTCATCATAGATGTTACTATAAAAAGATTAGTATGTTTTCGGAACTACACGAACTACAAAACTACATCGCTGATTATCAAGTGGTTAAATTTGGGCGGTTTGTAGTTTTGTAGTTGGAGTTTTCAAAACCGCCTACATTTGTAGTTGAATGTAGTTGGAATGTAGTTGCTGAACTACACTATTATGCTACGTTAATTCCTTTATTCTTAATGATTTATATAAATGTAGGCAAATGTAGTTGGTGTAGTTGGGGTTTTTGCAAACTTTTCGGAATCCGGCACACAAATTTAGTGATTTTATTTGAAGTATCCATATAAATAAGCAATTATATTTCACTGTAATTCTATTACTTACATATATAGATACAATAAACACTCCCTTTTTTCTTTCAGATTGTAAGCAAAAGAAAAGCCCCGGATTTCTCCGGGGCTCTGATGCGCTTCGTGTAAGCTACCAAACATCACGCGAATATGGCATCAAGATCTGTTGATTATAATTCTATTTAGATTGCAGGAACATATTCCGGCCGCACCACTGTTCCCATTCCTCTTCATCAGCCGGATCCCTCCGGATCATATATGCGCCCTGGTTGAAAGAGAAGTGACAGCGTCTGGGTTTCTCTTCGTGCAGACAGCATAGGATCCCCACGACGAACGCGATCTGTTTCTCTGAAGCTCCGTGCCTGACAAAGTATCTCTTCTCCATTAGGTCGAGACTGTTGATCCAGTCTGCATACGCCTGCAGATTCTTTTCGAGATCCTGTGCGTATTTCCTTCTGAACTCCCGGATAGCGTCGTCATTATATAGTAGATATGAGCTGTAGTCGGGCATCAGTCTTCTTCAGGGAATGAGATTTCCGGTACCGGCGGCTGTGCCGGCTGTTCTGGAGTCTCCGTCTGCGTCTCCTGGTCGTCAGCGGCCTCAGTGATGATGTCTATGTCTATTCCGTACTTATCGATGATCCTGTCATAGTCGAAGATCATCGCAGTTGTGACCTTGGTCTTCGAGCTGGTTGCTCCGATGTAACCCTGAGGTGTGTCGACCATCTTGAATCTTACCGACTTGGCAGTTCCGAGGAACTCGTCCGACTTCTCCAGATAGAACTTGAGTGATTCTGCCGGGATACTCTTTGATCCGGAGTCCCTGGTCTCCTTGCTGTACAGACTGGCCACACGGCTGAAGGAAAGGAATAGGTATCTCTTATCTGATCTGAGGTGTACAGGCTTGCCCTCTCTGATAGGGTGTTCCCGATCCTTTCCGGACTCGATGCGATAATCGACGTTGATCCATACCTTCGAACTGGACACGAGGATGTCGAGGGTGTCCCAGAATCCTGAGAGCTCGTTGTTCTGGATAGTCTTGGCGTTCTGGTCGCGGCAGCCGTCGGCACATATGGTCAGCATTTCTCCGTATGACATAGGAAGCTGCAGCTTTTTCTCCAGACATCTGAACGCGGCCAGGGCTATGACCCAGTTCCTGAGAGTTCTGTCCTCGATGCTGTAGTCGCGCACGAGCTCGTTCATATCCATCAGCGTCTCGTCCCAGGCCGCTCTGAAGTTTCCTTGGAAATAGCTCCTGAGTTTAAGGATCTCGGCGGTAAGATGGGTGAGTCCCTTCTTCTGGATTCTCTGAAGTTCCTCGAATCTGCGTTTCTCCTCGTCGTTGAACTGGGCCTTCGAGAACGTGAGAAATATCAGTCGGCTGAAGAGTGCGATGTCTGCTGTCGGCATTTCCTGGCCGGACATTATGACTCCGGAATCCACAGCTGTAGTCTCGCGCTTCTTGTCATTGTCGATGTTGATCCTGGAACGGCCTGTTCCGTCCCATATACCTTTCAGGAACTCTCTCTTGTCCAGATCCAGGTTGTTCTTGTATTCGTCCAGATGGACGAGGGCGTTGCTTACCTCTGCCACAGCCTCGGCCAGTGCCGCCTTGGTGGAACTGTTTATGTTCGGAGCCTCATAGTTCGGCATAAAGAAGGATACCAGGGCGTGTCCCATTTCGGACTTTCCGGTACCTTTCGGACCGAACAGATTGAGGATGGGGAATGATGTGGTCACTGATGTGACGATGTCCTTGAAGAGTGTGGCCAGCAGGAAGCATAGTCCCACCTTGGCATTGTTCCCGAACACTCCGATCAGTTTGCCGGCAAATTCGTTCAGGGTGATGCTGCTGGTCTCAGCATATACAAATCGCCTCATCAGCTGGTAACCCTGGGTGTTGTCCATCGTGTCGAGCGCGTTGCCGGGGATGTAGTATTTCCTGTCCTGAATGCTCACCACTCCGAACTTGTCGGCCTTCTCGAAGATGCCTCCGTCCATACCTCCGTTTCCCCAGGCGAAGAATCCGTATCTCTTCTGCCATCCGAGCTGCTTGATCTCGTCTGCCGAATCTGTCTCGCTGTAGAGATACTTCTTGAGTGTCTGAAGCTCCGGCTGGCCGGCTTCCCAGATGAAGTTTCCGGCCGATTCTATCCTGGTCTTGAAATCGGTGAAAGATACCAGTTCGGACTGCTTGAGCTTGATGACAGACTCCTGGCCGAGGGCGTTCACCATCAGGAAGATTCTTCGCGCGTTCCTTTCGTCCTTGACGTGCAGCACCGGCTTGAGGATGAAGTTGCTCCAGATCTTGTCTCCGGATCTGTCGCTGATTCCGTAATAGCAGTTGTTGCGGATGAAGAATCCATACTGGGCAATTGTCTCCTCCGAGCCCTTCTCGGCTTTCCTGTTCTCGCGGTCCAGCTTGCTCTTGGCCTTGTGATATTCTCCTCTCCAGATCGTTCCGTGCTTGTACTTGCTTGTGAACTGCTCAAGGTACATCTTTACGATGTTGTCATCCTTGCAGTATGCCATCAGTGATGCTATCTCGGTGATCACTCCGGAGATTTCCGACTGGCTTCTCTTGCCGGCCATCATCCTTTCGGCCAGCCAAGGAATGAAGTCCTGGGTCTCGCTGGCATAGTAGTCCTTGAATTCCTTCTTCCTTATACTGAAGTATTCGTCAGGATCCTTGCCTTCGATGATAGGCATCACGCGGCAGTTCAGCCCCTGCTCGATGATGATCTTACCGTGATCCAACACCGCGTTGATTCCGGCTTCATCGGAGTCTCCTACCAGGATGAAGGTCCTGGCCCTCTTGGCCAGTTCCTTGATCTGGTCGACAGTCAGGGCTGTTCCGAGCGGGGCGACGGTGTTCTCAGCTCCTACCTCGTGCATTCGGATCACATCCGGGTTGCCTTCAACCAGGAATACTGTCTCTGTGGTCGAGATCTCCCTGTACGCCTGGTAATGGCCGAATAGCTGTTTGCCCTTAGTGAAGATCTCGGTTGTGGCTGTATTCAGGTATTTCGGTATGTCTTTCTTGTCACCGACATACCTGCCTGAGAATCCGAGGACTCTTCCTGACTTGTCTGTGATGGGGAAGATGATCCTCTGTCTGAAGGTGTCGTAATACGAACCGTCGTCGGGATTCTGCTTGACCAGTCCGGCCTTCAGGAGGATCTCCTTCTTGTGACCGGCCTTGGTCAGCGCGTTCAGCAGCTGGTTTCCTGTCCCGGCATATCCTATCCTGAACGTATCGATCAGCTCCTTGCTCCAGTCCCTCTTCCTGCAGTAATCCTGTGCGGCCGGAGCCGTCATCTGGCTTGCAAAGAATTCCTGGGCAGCCCTGTTCACTATGAGTAGGGTCTCCTGTCGGAACCTGGCCTCTCGCTCCTCGGCCGTCAGCTCTTTCTTCTCGTATTCTATGCCGTGCTTGCCAGCAAGGTACTCGACCGCGTCAAGGAACTCCAGGTTCTTGAACTTCATAATGAAATCGATGACTCCTCCTCCTTCGCCGCATCCGAAACACTTGTACATATTCTTGCTCGGAGTGACTACGAATGAAGGGGTCTTCTCGTTGTGGAACGGACAGCAGCACTTCCACGAGGATCCCTCTCTCTTGAGAGATATTCCTTCCTCGTCAATGACCTTGACGATGTCCAGATCACAGATTCTGTCGATGACTTCTTGTGGAATCATATGGGGGGGGGTAAATGCCGGATTAGAAATCCAGACACAGTTAATATAAGATTCTACCTAAGAGGCCGGGGATGCGGCCGATGCGGAGTATGAGGTTACGGGTGGCGTTGTCGTGTCCGTAGCCCCTTGCGTGGGTCTTCAGTCCGGCGGCTTTGATGTTCGATGATTGTCTTATGCTTCATATATGTATAGGTGTTGATTGGTGCCTGCAGGGAATTTCACTTCCCTGCAGGCGGGCGTCCAGAGCCAAGTATTGAGAGTTATCTCAATTCGTAGTCTTTCTGCCTACACTGTTGTATACGCTCCTTGATTTTATCCTGGCTGACACTATATGCTGTAAATGCCAGCTGGATGATTTGTTGGATGTCTTCATCTGTCGCCATCTGCACACACAATGTGGTAGCGATGTTCGGGGCATAACCTATAAGGGCCGCACTATCACCGGGCTTCCCTGTCTGTCTTTTCCCTGAAGCGACGAGTAAGAGATTCTCGATGTCCAGCTGGAGAGTGCTGTTAAGGATTCGTTTGACCGACCACATCCTGTTCTCGCCCTGGAGTGTACGGAAAATATCTTTATGTTCCTGGATAGTCGAATAGAGGGCCTCCCATTCCTCCAAGGTGTAGGTGCTCTTCTTGCCGCGATACTTTACGTCGTTTCTCTGCTTGAGAGTCAATTCCTCCATCATTTCGAGGAATTGCATAGTTTTTTTTATGGTTCTCATATCTGTTGTGCACTGAGTTAGTCTGCTTCAACAAGCTTGAATTCATATACAAGGATTCGGATCCCATTCTCCTTTTCCTGATACACATTCATACAGGCGTGATAATTCTATTCGCTAAACATTTTATATAGCTCGTTCTTTTTCTGGATATATTTATCCTTTGCGAGAGACAACTCTTTTTCCAAGAGTAAGATTTCGCCTTTTAAGGTCGCTATTTCATCGTCATAGGCACGCTGCCTTTGCAAAATTTTGAATCTTCGATCTCTGATCTTGTTTTCAATAACAGTTCTGTCGAAGCTGTGATCTGCATCCAGCGCAGACAACTGGGTTTCTAATTCAATCTGTTTCATAATTTATTGTGTTAATAATATCCGGCTGAATTTATCATAAAGGATTTCAAGACGCACTCTCTCCCTTCCAAGGATCATCAGCTCCGCGTCAGTGCTCTCCAGTGTGGTCCTATTATCAATATCGTCGACAGCCTTGGCTATCACAGACATCACCAGATGAATATCTTCTGATTTCAATATCATTCCTGTCATATCGACTTAATTAGTTGTGCGGCCGGGCGAGGACTCGAACCCCTTATATGATCCCGAAGTGCGCTTGTGCCTATTACTTTCCTATCCCAATAGACTTGGACTAACCCGGCCAGGGGTGGGGCGTGCGGCATCGCCCCTATATGCAGAACAACTGACCGCGCCGCTGAACGGTCTATCTGCTTGGGAGATCCCTCCTGGAACCTCCCGGAACTCAAAACGGTGTCGAAAATTAGTATTATCTCCTTTTCGGGAATAAATCTTCTACAGGTACGTTCCTGCCATATATCCTTTTGACATGCTTCTGGATATTTTGCTGGTAAAGTGGCATCGGAGTTCTCGATCCAGTAACATAGGCGTATGCTGACGACGCGGATGCACCGTCCGACTGAATGGAAATCATCAGTGATCTTCTCTGTTCAGAGGTTCCGCCTTTTACAATGTTAACAAGTGTATTCATTGATATTTATTCAAATAGTTTGTCGAAATCATTTCTGACCTTCTCGTACTCAAAGATTAGGGCAGTGGTGACGCAGGTACTTCCGTCCTGGTTAGTGAACCTTACTGTCGCATCTCCGATGTATCCTGGATGATCTCTTAAGTAGAATTTTGTTGACTCCGGATTCCTCGAGCAAACTTGCACTGCTTCCGTCCTGATTGCTATGAGCTTTTTCTCGTGCAATCCCTCGATATGGAGTATCTTGGATCTTAGTTTTAGCTTGTGTGGAGGATCAAAGACTCTTACACATTCGTCTTTAAGGATTCGTCCATCCTTAACATACTGATGAAACTTGTCGAGGAACTCGACGATGCATTTTTCGTTGGTAATCATATTTGTTCTGCGTTAGTTAATTATTATATTTGCTTGTTTTATTTGTGATTTTATTGTATTTCGAATGTATTTATTTGCAAATATAAGTAATATAAGTTATAAATAACAAATAATATGGGAATTATTTGTTATAAAACATTGTGAAATTTATGAAAGCTATTGATATTAAATCATTTAGAAGAAAGAATAATTTAACGCAGGCTGATTTGTCTGCATATTTAGGAGTCAGTCAGCCTTTTTTGTCACAGATTGAGAAAGGGAATAGCCCTCTTCCTACTGAATATCTTGAGAAGATTATATCGCATCCTGAATGGGATGTCTCGATGTTGATGGGAGGAATTAATAGTTCTGTCGTTATTGCTGGAAATGATAATCATCACAACAATATCGACAACCGTCATTACTATTCAGATTCTCCAGATGTTTTGCGAGCTCAGATAGAACTTTTGGATGAACGTATCAAAGAGAAGGACGCCCAGATCAAAGAGAAGGACGCCCAGATCAATAAATTGCTGGACATATTAAACTCTAAATAAATGAGATATGGAAACAGAGAAACTTATTATTGACAGTTTGATGCGAGATCAAATTTGCGAAGAGCAGATTCCGTACATTTTAGATTCCTATTCTAAAATGAAAGACGCCTTATCTGACAGGTATTCTTCAGATTTTGTAGAGAATCACCCTGAGGTTGTCGCAAACCTTACAGTTGCTCTTGAGACAAAGATGCTTGGTTTTGTCATTGGTGAATTACTTGAGAATCAAACATCAGGAATCATTGAAAATCAACACCATCTTTTAGATAAACAATAGTCAAATCAGGTTCGGTAATGCTCAAATACTCCGCCTGTTCGGGACAAAATCGGGACAGAAATCGGACAAAAATAGCCTCCTGAGTGCACTGAAAAGGGATGCGGAGAGTGCAAAAACTCTCCGCAAACCGGGACACCACCGGGACAAAAAGTACCAAATTTTGATAAATCTTAACACGTAACTAATTGATAATGAGAGACCATTTTTCAAAAAATATAGGAAAAAGACTCCCTCACTCTCCGCAATAAAGGGTGTAAATCAAGCATTTGCGAGATTTACACCCTTTTTTACACCCAACAATGAAGAACTGGGCGTTTTGTGTATTATTTAAGATGAATCATTTTGGGGTAGCAAAAAATAAAGTAAGCAAAAATAGCCAAGTTTTCTTTTTTAGTTTATTTTATAAGATGTAAGTTTAACTTACCTAATATGTTCCGAAATGGATGTGTACTTTCTATTTGCTCGATTTTCCGCACAGTTGCTTATTTCTATACTATAGAAACATATTTTTCCGTAAAGTTATGTACCTTTGTCGGCAAATAAATATCCTCGTCAAACAAATATAAATAATATAAACATGGAAAAAAACAGAAAAAAACAAATCGTAGTTTTGTGTATAGCTTTAGTTTGCATTTTCATCTTGGTATTTTCATTGTTCCATAAATCAGCGACAAAAGATAGCGCAAATCCTCCTTTAACAAATGTTTTGACTGATAGTATTTCTCAAATTGTCTCAGCTTGTCCTGGTGAAATTGGTGTGGCGGTTATTGTT
>JAFVOX010000016.1:0-45498 GCA_017505605.1 Bacteroidales bacterium | reverse complement strand
TGGGTGGAAGAAGAGGAGGAATGGTACTTTTCTGTCAAGGATGTTGTCACAATATTGACAGAAACGACTAATGCCAAGGACTATATTTCCAAAATGAGAAGAAGGGATGAGGAGTTATCCAAAGGGTGGGGACAAATTGTCCACCCCCTTACAGTTCAGACGGCAGGAGGACCTCAAAAAGAAAACTGCGCCACACTGGAAGGAATATTCCGTATTATCCAGTCTATCCCATCAAAGAAAGCAGAACCGTTCAAGCAATGGATGGCATCCGTAGCGGCAGAGCGAATCAATCAGATGATTGATCCGGAGCGAAGTATAGATCAGGCTATGGCGGATTATAGACGTCTTGGTTATTCTGAAGCTTGGATTACGCGTCGCATTAAAACGATTGAGATCCGTAAAGGGCTTACAGATGAATGGAAGCGAGGAGGCATCACAAAGGAGATTGACTTTGCGATGCTGACTGACTTGATGTCAAAGACCTGGAGTGGACTGACCACTAGGGAATATAAGAAGCATAAAGGGTTGACAAAGGAGAACCTTCGTGACAATATGACGAATATGGAACTGCTTCTTAATGCCCTGGCTGAAGAAACCGCTACTGAAATCAGCAAGGAACGTAATCCTCAGGGATTGACAGAAAATGCAAGGATTGCCAAGGAGGGTGCAGATGTTGCAAAGGCTGCTCGCGAGGATGTGGAGAAACGTCTCGGAAGAAGTGTCGTTTCATCTGAGAAAGCCATCGACTACATCCAATCTCCCGAAGAGCTGCCTTTTGAAAAGCCAGACGAACAATAAAGGCAGATTTTACAAAAATCATCCTTTACCGCTTGTAAGTAATGTAACTTACTGATAATCATATATAGTTCGCTTCCCGTCCGGAGCACGCAAGCCCCTCTTGGAAGAAGTTCCCGGAGGGGCTTTTGTTTGGGCTTTACTCCAAAAAAGAGTTATATTTGCCTTATGGCAGATAAGCTCACCCCTACTCAGCGACATCATTGTATGTCCCGTATTCGCGGGAAGGACACCAAGCCGGAGGTTTTGGTGAGACGGGGACTGCACGCCAGGGGGTTCAGATTCAGGCTGCAGGACAGGAAACTTCCGGGGAAGCCTGACATCACCTTGCCAAGGTGGGGTGTTGCCATAATGGTGAACGGGTGCTTCTGGCACGGGCATAAGGGATGTCGATATGCAACCAAGCCTCAGACGAATCCGGAATTTTGGGAGGCCAAGATTGCAAGGAACAGACATCGTGATGAGGTGACTGAGGCACATCTGGAGGCTCTGGGCTGGACCGTCATCACTGTGTGGGAGTGCGAGCTTAAGGGCAAAGAGGCTGCTGAAGCGAGGCTTGAAGCCCTGGCTGAGGAGATACGGCAGGCCGGAGAAAGGAAAAAACAGGCCGAAAGCCAGAGAAAGATCAGCCGCCTGAATGCCAAGAGGGAAAGGGAACAACTGCGTGCAAGACAGACCGAACTTGAAGAAGAGCTCAAACGCAGGTTCCCTATTCCAAGAAAAATAAAAAACGAATCCAAAAGCGAATAGACCTATATGACATTCCGCCATTTCATATTATCCCTGACCCTCTGTCTGGCGTTTTGCGTCCGCGTCGATGCGCAGATGCCTGAGCGTCATAGCATTGACTCCGACATCGCGGCCTTGCGCAACAATTGGATGCCGGCATTCGATTACAGCTATGACGACTACCTCCAGTACGCACCGGCCGGAGTAATGCTCGGTCTGAAGATAAGCGGATATGAGGGCAGAAGCGAATGGAGCCGGATGCTGGTAAGCGACGCTTTTTCGGCAGCGATAATGGCAGGTACGGTAAACGGAATGAAATATTCCATAGCACGTATGCGACCAGACGGAAGCCGCCGCAACTCTTTCCCGTCGGGACACACAGCCACCGCCTTCCTGACGGCGACAATGCTTCATAAGGAATATGGATGGAAGGACCCGTGGCTGAGCATAGGGGGATATACCGCCGCGGCCGTAACCGGCCTGTCACGCATCCTCAACAACCGCCACTGGCTCACTGACGTGATCGCAGGCGCAGGCATAGGAATCGGTTCAGTACACCTCGGTTACTACCTGACAGACAGGATCTTCGGCAACCGCCAGCTCAGCAGCGGCTACTACAGGAGCGAGCCGTTCTACGATACGACTAAAAAACATTACACAGCCGAACTTGTCTTCGGCCAGCGATTCATACTCGGGGCCGATGCATATATGGACTCAGGCGAGCTGCCGATGAGAGGCGGAATGGCCGGAGTGTCGACAGACATACCTCTTGCGCCAGGCAAGGGCCTCACCGGCAGAGCGTCCGCAAGCTCCCTCACCTACTCATCTTCCGAAGTCACCACCCTGTACTCAATAATGGGTGGAGGATTCTACAACTTCAACTTCGCAAAAGTTATGGAACTCCAGCTGAAGGCAATGATCGGCTATGCAACTGAATATGCCGGATTGACATCCGGAAATATGGAGGCCGCCGTCGCCGGCCCTGACAGGCTCATCGGCTCAGGCGTGTGCCTTGGAGCCGGAGCGGGACTCAACATAATCATCGCAGACAACTTCAAGGTCAAGTTCTTCACCGAACTGGAGTCAGCCTCATTGAACCGGAATCTGCCTTGGCTCAACACCCTCATAACAGGCTTCGGCACCGGATGGTTCTGGTAACAGAAAGAACAAACTAAAAACCAACAGCATATGAAAACTTTCAACATCCTTTCAGCAGCCATCCTCCTTCTGGTGGCTTCAGCCTGCTGCCAGAATCAGGCACAGAGTAGCGGGAACAATTCAGACGCAGTCATCGAAAACATTATGGCTCGCCGAAGCATCAGAAAATACAAGCAGACTCCAGTTGGCAGGGACACAATGAACGTGATCCTCGAATGTGGAATCAATGCCCCTAACGGCCAGAACAGACAGTCTTGGGAGGTACGAGTTGTCGATAGCCCTGCACTTATGGATGAGATCAAGGAAGCTATGGCTCAGGGCCATCCAGATATGAAACCTGAAGCCGTAAAGGGATGCTTCAGAGATGCACCGGTTATGGTGTTCATAGCACGCGATCCTTCATATGACTTCTCGGCATACGACTGCGGCCTCCTCGCCGAAAATATGATGCTTTCAGCCTGGTCACTCGGAGTAGGTTCCATCTGCCTCGGCAGTCCGGTACGCTTCCTCACAGACAATGACGCCTGCAGGCCGGTCCTTGAAAAACTAGGCTTCAGCGCGGGCTACGAACTTTGCCTCTGCGTCGGCTTCGGCTACGCCGACGAAGCCCCGGCAGCAAAACAGCGCAACCCGGAGAAAGTAAAATTCGTAGAACCATAATCACTAATAAGCTGACAATCAACACTTTCCCCTGAATCACCTGCTCCATTTGCCGCAGGTGATTCAGGGGAAAACATTATTATTCAACCAGTTAGCGAAACTGCTAGAATGGGAAGAAGAGCGGCAGGACGATGACCATCACGATTCCCATCAGGATCTGGAGCGGAAGGCCGACCTTCACGTAGTCCATAAAGGTGTATTGTCCTGCTGACATCACCAGGGCGTTAGGCGGTGTGGAGAACGGTGAAGCGAAGCACATACTTGCAGCTACTGTCACCGCAAACATAAACGGCACCGGACTTACGCCGATCTGCATAGCACACTGGAGTGCGATAGGGGCCATAAGGACAGCTGTCACGGTGTTGCTGATGAATATGGTCATCACAGATGTAGCTGCATAGATACCTGCAAGAAGGATGCGCGGACCGCTTGCACCCAGGCCGGTCACAATCGCACCGGAAATCATCTCCGACACACCTGTCTTCTCAAGAGCGATTGACATCGGAAGCATAGCGGCAAACAGCACTATTGTCTGCCAGTTGATGGTCTTGTAGGCTGCCTCGACACTGCGGACACAACCGGTAATCACCATCAGCACGGCAGCAAGAAGCACCGAAGTCACAGGAGCCACAGGAATGCTGTCCACAACCATCATCACGATCATAGCGACCATAATGGCAGCCGCAACAGGAGCCTTGTAGTCCAACGTCACCTTTGCAGCCTCCTGAAGTGGCTCACCCAGAACCACCCAGTTTGCAGACTCCTTCTTCATACGCGCAATGTCTTTCCACGCGCCCTGAACCAGAAGCACATCTCCGCTAAGCATCTTTACATTGCCAAGGTCATTCAATATATACTCCTTCTTTCTTCTGATACCCAGCACATTGACGCTGAACTTGCTGCGGAAGCCGGCATCGATGATGGTGCGGTTGATCATCGATGAAGAAGGCATTATAAGGATCTCTGCAACACCTATATCGAAGAAATCAAGCGAAGCATTTGAAGAGCTGCCGTCGATCTCGTCGGTATGATTGTCCAGAAGACGGAGGGTGTAGTCCTCTGCAAACTTTGCAATCATCTCAGGATCACCCGAAAGATACAGGACATCATTCTGCTTCAGCATAAGGTCAGGCGAGGCGAGCTGCTGGTTGACAGTGCGCACAAACCTGTTCTGACCTGTACTGCGTCGCAGCTCAAGGACATTGATTCCGTACTCACGATAGATATTCAGATCCACCACAGTCTGTCCGATAGCCTTCGAATCGTGGCTCTTGATGTGCACGCGGAAAAGGTTGTCCGACACACCATACTCCTTCACAAGTTCCTTAAATGACTTGCCCGAATCCTTGCCATCCTTCACCTTGTCCTTGGCTGTCAGCATCTTTGAGGCAGGAAGAAGATAGAGAATACCCACTCCTAGAGTCACGAGACCGACAGGGAGGAAGGAGAAGAAGCCGAGCGACTCGAAGCCGGCTGAGGCGAGGGTGTCGCTGACGATAAGGTTGGGCGGCGTACCGATGAGGGTCATCATACCACCCATACTGCTGGCAAAGGCCAAAGGCATAAGAAGACGGCGCGAAGAAGTGCCGGCAGCTGCAGCCATACTCACCACGATTGGAAGCATCAAGGCCACTGTACCTGTGTTGCTGACAAACATTCCGATGGCCGAAGTCACAATCATAACAAGCAGGAACAGACGGAGTTCGCTGTTTCCCGCAAGGGTCATCACCTTACTACCGATCATCTTCGCAAGGCCGGTCTGGAATATACCGCCGCCGACTATGAAAAGGCCCACCATCATTATCACAGTCGTGTTTGAGAAGCCCGACAAAGCCTCGGTCGGAGTCAGGACCTGGCACAGAAGCAGTGCCAGAAGGGCGCATATTGCCACGAGGTCAGAACGGACCTTGCCGCTGACGAACAATATGGCCGAAATCAATAATATTATAAGGGTTGCTATCATAATTCCGAAAAAGAATGCAAAGATATAAAAAATGGACTCACTATGCCTTCAACGGCACCGACAATGTGTTTTTGACTTCTCCGATCACGAATATACTATGGAGCGAGCCGATACATTCCAGATCACCGAGAGTTCCGAGGACAAAGTTCTGGTAATCCTGCATACTGCGGGCATATATCTTCAGCTGATAGTCATAATCGCCCGAAGTGTTGAAGCACTCCACCACCTCCTCTATGTCCGCAATCACCGAAACGAACTGCTTGCTGAACTCCTTGCTGTGGTGCTTCAGCCGCACATTACACAGGACCATAAGGCCGTTTCCGGCCTTGATCGGATCCACGACAGCGATATATTTCTTTATATATCCCTCTCTTTCAAGGCGTTTCTGCCTCTCGAACACAGGCGAGGGCGAAAGATTCACTTTCGCCGCGAGTTCCTTCGTCGTCAGTTTTGCATCCTTCTGCAGTTCTCGCAGAATCAGGATGTCGGTGCGATCCAATGTCTCCATATTTACAATCCAAAAAGAAAGTGTTTTGCAGAATATTATTCCGTATTTTATACTATTTCAAGCAAATATAGAATATTTTTCCAAAATATTCAGAAAGGTTGCATATATTGTTCCAATATATCATCTTTGCAGCCCGATTCAACAATAAAAATACTATCTTTGCACGTTTTTTCAGAATCGGATAACCGATTGATTATGATAAAGAAGGAATATATACATAATGATATTTTTGAGTTCGAGGCAGGCGGCAGCATCGAAGGACTGAAGGTGGTATATCACTGCTCGGAGCGTCCTTGGCAGGAAGCTGACGAAAGGAAGGTGATCTGGATCTGCCACGCACTCACCGCAAACTCGGACGCGGAGGACTGGTGGCCGGAGCTCGTCGGCCCCGGAAAACTCTTCGACACTCAGAAGTACTTCGTCGTCTGTGCAAATATGCTCGGCTCCGCCTATGGCTCTTCAGGACCTTCAAGCATAGACCCGAAGACAGGAAAGCCCTACTACTTTGACTTCCCGAAGATCACAGTACGTGACATCGTACGCGCCAACTCCCTTGTACGCAAGCACTTGGGTATCAACAAGATCGACTTTATGGTCGGCGGATCCATCGGAGGATTCCAGTCGGTAGAATGGTCTATTATGGAGCCGGAAGTCATCAAGAAAGCTGTGTACATCGCCTGCGGCACAAGAGTAACCCCTTGGCTGACAGCATACAACGAATCTATGAGAATGGCTCTTGAGAGTGACCCTACATTCCGCGAGTGCGCAAGCCTCAAAGGCGGTGAAACAGGTCTGCGATGCGCACGAAGCATAGCCTTGATCTCATACAGAAGCTACGAGGGCTACAATGCGACCCAGTGGGAAAAGGACGAGGACTGTCTCTTTGCAGACAGGGCCGGATCCTACCAGAGATACCAGGGAAAGAAACTCTCAGACCGTTTTGACGCGTATTCCTACTATTATCTCTGCGGGTCAGTGGACAGCAACAATGTCGGCAGAGGCCGCGGAGGAGTGGAGAAGGCTTTGGGAACGATCAGGACAGAATGCACCGTGATCGGTATTGACAGCGACAGACTGTTCCCTGTGGAGGAGCAGAAGTTCATAGCTTCCTGCATCCCGGGAGCGACCTACCACGAGATCACATCGAAGTTCGGTCACGACGGCTTCCTCCTTGAGAACGACCAGCTTACAGCAATCATAGAGCCCCTGCTCCCATAGATTGCCGGCACGGCACCCGACTGAGACGGGACTATGAAAAAGAAATATTAAAAAGCAGCAACATATATGCAGGTATTGAAATTCGGCGGTTCATCAGTAGCGAACGCCCAGAATATGTCTAAGGTAGTGGACATCGTAGCCAATGCCGTAGACCGCGACAGAACCATTCTTGTAGCATCGGCAATCAGCGGATGCACAGACACATTGATACAGATCGGAACCCTTGCATCCCAGCGTGACGAGACCTACAAGTCTCTTATCGACGAGCTTCAGGAGAAACACCACACAGTGATCAGGGAGTTCCTGCCTCGTGAGAAGCAGGAGGATTCCATCGAGGTGTGCGACTCACTCTTTGACTCGCTCAGAAGCATTGCACAAGGAGTGTTCCTCCTCGGAGAGCTCTCCCCTGCCAGCCTCGACGCCATCCAGGGATTCGGCGAGCTCTGGTCGACAAAGATCCTCGCCACGAAGCTCGCTTCAATAGGCATATCCACAAAGTGGATCGACTCACGCCAGATCATCCGCACCTATGCAAAGGGCGACAAGAACGTAGTGGATGTCCAGAAGACATATTCACGAGTGAATGCGATGGTGGATAACAACCCTATCACCCAGCTCTTCGTGCTTCCGGGCTTCATCGCCTCTGACAAGCAGGGACGCACCACCACCCTCGGCCGCGGCGGCTCCGACTACACCGCGTCATTATATGCCGTAGGCTGCAAGGCCCGTATCCTCGAAATATGGACAGACGTACCGGGAATGATGACGTCGAATCCGAAGATCGTACCTACCGCACGCACTATCAGTAATATATCATATAAAGCGGCGCTCGAGCTCTCGCACTTCGGCGCCAAGGTGATATATCCACCTACAATCCAGCCGGTTGTGGCCGAAGGCATTCCTATATATGTAAAGAACACCTTCGAACCCGAGGCTCACGGAACCCTCATCGAGAAAAATCCTCCGCGCAGGAAGGATCCGGTAATCGGCATCTCGAACTCCGACAACATCGCCCTCCTTTCACTCGAGGGAAGCGGTATGGTCGGCATTCCGGGTTTCTCAAGCCGTCTTTTCGAGACTCTGAGCCAGAACGACATCAACATAATCCTGATCACCCAGGCGTCTTCAGTACACACAATGTGTATCGCTGTTTCCGAGAAGGATGCAGAGAAGGCACGCGAGGCTGCCGACAGATGTTTTGCCTACGAAATCTCTCTGGGCAAGCTCAATCCGCTCAAGGTGGAGAAGGGATTCTCGATCGTATGCCTTGTAGGCGATGACGTGCTCAACCACAGCGGAGCCACAGGACGTATGCTTGCGGCACTCGGAAGAAACAGTATCCCTGTAAGAGCGACAGCTCAGGGATCTTCTGAGAGAAACATCTCCGTGATCATCTCTTCATCAGACACAGACGGAGCCATCCGCACCATCCACAACGAATTCTTCGACCGCAAGAGCGGTAAGGACATCCACCTCTTCATAGCAGGATACGGAGTTGTAGGAAAGGCCTTAGTGGACATCATCTCAAAGAACAGAGACAGGATCGAGGCACGCACAGGTAGAAGACTCCACGTGTGCGGACTTGCAAACAGCCGCAGATTTGTGATCGACAAGAACGGACTCGACCTGGATAACATATCCGCAAGACTTGCAGAAGGAGACAACGCCGCTGACGAAGCATACTTCACACAGCTTGCCACCCTTACACTTGAGAACTCTGTGTTTGTGGACTGTACAGCTTCAGCGGACATCGCATTCAAGTATATGAACCTCTTCAAGAGAGGCTACTCAGTGGTTGCCTGCAACAAGATCACATTCTCTGCACCATACAAGCATTATGCAACCCTCAAGGAGGCTGCAATCGAGATAGGTGCGACCCTCCGCTACGAGACTACCGTAGGTGCAGCCCTCCCTATCCTTGAGTCAATCTCACGCAGCGTACACAGCGGTGACGAGATCGTCCGTATAGAGGCTGTGCTCAGCGGTACCCTCAACTACATCTTCAGCAACTATGCAGGCGGCGAAGGCGGCACATTCGCAGAGGTAGTCAGGAGAGCACAGGATGCAGGCTACACAGAGCCAGACCCAAGACTCGACCTGAGCGGACGCGACGTACTCAGAAAGCTCCTCATCCTCTCACGTGAGGCAGGAGTTCCACTCGACGAGAAGGACGTGCAGATCTCCCCTATCCTTGGAGATGAGTTCTTCGAGGGTGACGTGGACGCATTCTATGCAAAGCTTGCAGAGAACGAGGCAGAGTTTGCAGCCCGCTACAACGAAGCCGCCTCTAAGGGACTGAGACAGAGATTTGTAGCCTCACTTGTAAAGGACGAAGAGGCACCTCTTGGTTACAGGGCAAAGATAGGACTTGAGAACATCGCTGAGTCACATCCGCTCTACAGCCTAAGCGGCACTGACAACTGCGCAATCATCCAGACCGACTTCTATCCGTCACCGCTGGTGGTGCAGGGAGCAGGAGCGGGCGCATACCAGACAGCCTCCGGTGTTCTAAACGACATCATCGTTTAGAACACACTCGCCGCCTGGTATATATCTACCCCCAGTCGCCTTAGGCGACAGCCCCACAGGGGCATACCGACCACTCACTTCGTTCGGGTCGGGCGACATCGCTGCTTCGATGTTGTACACAACATCTCGCTGACGCGAGTGTCGCGGCGCTGAAGCGCCTTATTAGCAGCTTCAGGCGTACTAAACGATATAGTTATGTAATTCTGTCCATAGAAAGGGGCATTTTTATGGACAAAGCTGACAATAACTACCGTCTGTCCACGGAAAGGAGCGTTTTTATGGACAGAGAAAGAAAATGAATATGGAAAAGAAGAATTATAAATTCGAGACCCTTCAGGTGAGGGCAGGACAGGAGATCGACCCTGTTTCAAAAGGCACTGCAGTTCCTATATATCAGAGTACTGCATATACCTTCGACAGTATGGAGTACGGCGCGGAGCTCTTCGAGCTGAAGCGTCCGGGTAATATATATACACGAATCACCAACACCACCAACGAGGTGTTCGAGAAGAGGATGGCGGCGCTCGAAGGCGGAGTTGCGGCTGTGTCGACAGCTTCCGGCCAGTCTGCAGTGTTCCTCTCCATCACCAACATCTGCGGCCCCGGCGACAACATCGTGGCACAGCCGTTCCTCTATGGAGGCACCTTCACAATGTTCGCCATCACACTCCGCGATATGGGCATACAGGTACGCTTTGCGAAAAGCGACAGCGCCTCTGACCTTGAGGCCCTCGTAGACAGCCGCACCAAGGCCATATTCCTTGAGAACATCGGCAATCCGGCCTTCAATATTCCTGATTATGAGCCGATTGTGGAAATGGCCCGCCGCAAAGGCATATGCGTGATGGTGGACAACACCTTCGGTATGGGCGGCTACCTTTTCCGTCCGTTCGAGTGGGGTGCAAACGTGTCGATCCACTCTGCGACCAAATGGATATGCGGACACGGAACAGCACTCGGCGGAATCGTCGTGGACGGAGGCAACTTCGACTGGACTCCGGAGAAGTACCCTCTTCTGGCAGCTCCGTCAGAAAGCTATCACGGACTTGTATATAAAGAAGTATTCGGCGACGCAGCCTTCGCAGGCCGCGTGCGCGTGGACGGACTCCGCAATATCGGCCCGGCAGCCTCACCGTTCAACTCCTTCCTTATGCTCCAGGGCCTCGAGACGCTGTCGCTCAGAGCTGAGCGCTGCTGCGACAACGCCCTTGCAGTTGCAGAGTTCCTCGAGAACCACCCTGCAGTAGAAAGCGTGAACTACCCTGGCCTGAAGAGCAACCAGTACCACGAACTCGGCTGCAAGTACCTCAAGCACGGCTTCGGAGGCGTACTCACCTTCCGTGTCAAAGGAGGCTTTGAAGCAGCTGCAGCCCTCGTGACCCGCCTTGAGCTCATCCTCCACGTGGGCAGCGTAGGAGACGCCAAGTCACTCATCGTGCACCCTGCATCCACAACCCACTCCCAGCTCAGCCCTGAGGAGCAGGTAGCAGCAGGCGTCTATCCGAATATGCTCCGCCTCAGCGTCGGCATCGAAAACGTAGACGACCTCATCGCAGACCTTAAAGCTGCGCTTTAGTCTTGGCGGGCCATTCGACCGCGAGTACAAGACACAGCGAGTGCACTTTTACCCCAAAAACGTACTTGGTCCCACCTATTTTCAGGGGACCGCGTACGATTTTATGCCCCAAATGCACTCGCCCTATATAAATTGATTGAAAATAATAAAAGATATAACGACAAGAACTTTGAGCGAAGCGATAGTAAGTCCCTTTCCCGAGGAAAGGGATTTAGGGATAGGGTAACGTAGATATATTTTCATATTTATGTACCACCTTTGAACAAAGTGATAAGTTGATTGAAAATAATAAAAGATATAACGTTAGAAAATATGAAAGTAGCTGTAGTAGGTGCCACAGGCTTGGTTGGCACAAGAATGCTGGAAGTTCTCGCAGAGAGAAACTTCCCGGTAACAGAGCTCCTTCCGGTTGCTTCGGCAAAATCGGTAGGACGCAAGATCACATTCCAGGGTAAGGAATGGACAGTAGTGAGTGCAGAGGAAGCTATCGCGGCACGCCCTGACCTCGCTCTTTTCTCAGCAGGAGGAAGCACATCTGCAGAGCTTGCTCCTAAATTCGCAGAGGTAGGCTGCCGCGTGGTAGACAACTCCTCACACTGGCGTATGGACCCTACCAAGAAACTCGTGGTTCCTGAAGTGAACGGAGACGTCATCGAAGCTGATGACTACATCATAGCAAACCCTAACTGCTCTACAATCCAGATGCTCCTCCCTCTGTGGCCACTCCACAAGGCATACACAATCAAGCGCGTGGTAGTGTCTACATACCAGTCGGTCACAGGAACAGGCTACAGGGCTATGGACCAGATGACCGCAGAGAGAGCGGGCGGAAAGTGGGGAGAATATGACGCCGTGTACCCACATCCTATCGACCAGAACATCCTCCCACACATCGACTCATTCCTTGAGACAGGCTACACCAAGGAGGAGATGAAGATGGTCAACGAGACTCACAAGATCTTCGGCGACGACAGCATCGGAGTATCTCCGACAACAGTGCGCGTCCCTGTACAGGGTGGTCATTCAGAGTCCATCAACCTCGAGTTCGAGAAGGAGTTCACCCTCGAGGATGTACGCAAGATAATGGAAGAGACTCCAGGCGTAACCCTTCAGGACGATCCTGCAAACAACGTTTATCCTATGCCTCTCTACGCTTGGGGCAAGAACGATGTCTTCGTAGGCCGTATCCGCCGCGACCCGTCTGTAAAGTCAGGCCTCAACTTCTGGTGCGTAGCTGACAACCTCCGCAAGGGAGCAGCAACCAACGCTGTCCAGATCGCCGAGAAACTCATCGAGAAGGGCTTCCTCCCTAAAGAGTAATGGGAAAAGTATATAGACTTACATATGCTGACAAAGCTGCAACGGAGAGAATCAGCCACCTGCTGAATTCTCTCCGTTCTGCACCTGTCACCCTGGAGCACAGCCAGTTACAGGAACTGCTGACAAAAGACAGTTTCCACCTGTTCGTAGCAGAAGACGAAGAAGGAGTCATCATCGGAATGCTGACTCTCACATCCTGCAGCACACTCGCAGGAGACAGACTCTGGATAGAAGATGTAATCGTGGACGAATCCCGTCGCGGCCACGGAACCGGCAGAGCACTACTACGCGAAGCCATCTCCTACGCCCGCAACACCCTCAAAGCGGCCTCCATCACCCTAACCTCAAACCCCTCCCGCACCGCAGCCCGCAGCCTCTACCGCTCCGAAGGCTTCGAAGAGTACAACACCGGAGTCTTCCGGAAACACCTCTAGACAAAGTCGCGACGCAGGTTTTACGGCCCAAAAGCCTGCGTCGCTGCACTAAAGGCGGCAATCAGGTTCCGCGTATGAACCACTGAGACATTTTTTAAAGAAAATATGACACAGTGGTGGCAAAAATAACATCAAAATGATGTTTCTAGCTACTACTATGTCGATTATTGGTATATAAATGACACAGTGGTCGACCCATAGCCTCTGCTTTCTAAGCCATATATCGCAACAAGTTAATATTCTGGAGATTGTATAACCCAAAGGGAGGCAGCAAGGGTGAAACCAATGGCTTCGATGAACTTTAAAACTTATGAAAATGCCGCCTCCCGAAATCAGTCTGCCTCTTATGGGATACCGGCCAAAAGATTGGCGCAGAACAACCCACACTGCTATAGGCTCCGCAAAAAGCCCGGCTAATAGATAGGTTGCTCCGCGCCAAAGACACGGAACCACCTATCGCCCTATCAGCCATTCAGTAAATTTTGCGGATTTATAGCAGCGACGATAGGGTTGGATATGTATTTAATTTCTATTGAATCTACATTCACTGCAAATATAGATAAACAAAAGGAAATATTAGTTATCTTGCAGAAGATATTATCAGCATTTCTATGAAAAGATTATTCTACTCAATACTATTGCTCTGCCTTGTGACAAGTTGCAGCATAAGAGATGTCCGAAACCAGCTCAATGATGTCGAGTCCTACATTGCCGAGCGTCCGGACAGCGCCCTTGCTGTCATCGAATCCATTGACCCAACAGTCCTTAAAACCAATAGCCTCAAGGCTCATCACGCCCTTCTCCACGCAATGGCACTGGATAAGAACTACATTGATGTCAAGGATGACTCCCTTGCACTTACAGCTGTAAAATATTACCAGAAGCATAGGCCTAAAAAACACCTCGCACGCTCGCGGTATTATCTGGCGTTGTCATATTTTAATAATAGGGAATACGATAAATCCATAATTGAACTTTCTAAGGCAGAGCCAGTAGCTAGACTATCTGATAGCTTATATTTAGGATTTGTAAAAGTTTTACAAGCAAATATATATAGCATAAACTACAATGAGGCAGCTGAACTTGCTAAATTGGAAGAAGCTTTGGCAATTTATACTCATCTGAAAGAAGACCACTACATAAATGCAACACAGAGAAGAATTGCAAGAGCATTAATAAACAATGAGCAATATGATAAGGCAGCAGAGATGCTTAAAGAAATCATAGCATCAGATCACTCTAGTAGCAAGGCGCAGTCACGTGCAATCAGCGATTATGCATTTCTATTAGCAACTCGCCCTGATCCCGATTATTATTCTGCTGCTGACCAGTATCAAATAATAGCAGAAAATGATGATTGTATGACATCACAAGGCTATTGGGCTTGGGCATATGCATTATCAAAAATAGGAGAGAAAGACAAAGCTCTATCAATTGTAAATGACTTAAAGCAGATAGATTCCTCCGGTACTGCATACTACTTTATGTATTTGATAGCAAAAAATGAAGACAAGTATAAAGAATCGTTGGATTATTTGGAGAAGTTTACAGATAAAAACAACGACGAAGTTGTACAGATTCTAAAACAGTCCATCTCTACAATTCAAGGGGATTACTATCAATCTCAATACGAAATAGCGGAATACACATCTGCCAACCGCCTGCTTATAATTATTATCATCATTATAGTTGTTGGAATGATGATGATTCTTTCTGGGTTCTTAATTATTCGCTATAAGAAAAAGAAAGAATTCGAGAAATATGAATATATCAGATATGCAGAAGAAGTCAACCGCCAATTGAGGGAGCTGCAGAAAGACTCCTACACTTCATTGCAGAAAAAGTATGTACTGATGTATAAATCAAAGTACGAAACCTTGAGGGCTTTATATGAACGTTATATGATTTCTGATGGAAGAACGGATGCCGATAGAATTATGTATCGCGAAGTCGTCCGTCTCATTGATGGACTTCGTAGCGATATCAAGGACAGCAAAGCTCTCGAAAGAATGTTGGATAATGATCTTGATGGAATCCTCACGACTCTCCATAACGAGATTCCTAATTTGACAAAGAAGGACCATATCTTGATCGGTTATCTCGCTATCGGCTTTGAGGCAATGATGATTTCCCACTTTATGGACTGTTCACCAAATTCAATTTACATCAGAAAAAGTCGTCTGAAGAAAACCATTGAGGAGTCTAGCGCCGAACACAAAGACATATTTTTGGAAATAATCGGGTAAAACTGACCTTTCAGGTCGAGAAGACACACATTGACTATCAATAAGTTATAAAAGAGAAAGACAGCGCCATCTTTCCCTTTTATAACTTGTTGATTTATAGCATATTATCTTTTATAATTTTCACATTTTGAAAGATTTTTATAGTCTAAACAACCCTACAAAACAAAAATATCCACGTATTTTTGAAATCGAACTTTAATAATAACACTTATGAAAACTAAACTCTTTTCACTTTTCTTGGCAGTTTTACTGTCATTCACATTTTCTAATCTCAAAGCGGATGACCCTCCAAAAGTAAAGATTCCTTTGGAGATAATCACCACAACAGTAGACGACCATCGCAGCATTATTACTCTTCCTATCGAATGCCATTACCTCAACTTTATGTCCAGCATCCAGACAACAACCACCGACAATATCGGAGAAATCACAGTTGAAGTGCTAAACACAACGACAGGAGAATATTTCAATGACACTTTTAGTTCTTCAGTTAATACGCTGCACATACTTCCGATCTCCGGATCTTCTGGTTTCTACAGTATTACCTACACCACATCACTCGGAGGAGAGTATGTGGGAACATTTATATTTACCGACTAAATCCGCACAAGTCTATGAAAAGAATACTTTCTATTATATGCTTATTAATCCCGATTGTTGGTATAAATTCTTGTAATGAATCCTACGAAGAATCACCCGTAATCCTAGATGAGTCTTCTGAGATTGATTGGAAGATTCAGAGAAGCCCTAATCAGGAGCATAAGTCGTTCATTCAATCTAATGCTGAATTTATTATACTTCAGCATATAACTATCAATGATGCTGAAATCTTTCTTAATATGACAGAAGAAGACGCTAAGGAGTTAAATATCCCGTCTTCTTTATATGATCAATATGTCAATTTTGTAAACCTAATGAATTCTGAGAGATGAAATACTATTATAAGTTATTTACAATAATTATAACTACCCTAGTAGCAGCTAATTGGGGACTATTTGCGCAGAATATTGACGCATATTCGGAAATACAATCTGAACTTGGCTTTCTGTTTGAAAATCTGGATAAAAGCAGAGTACCTACTGGCTTCTTATTGGAAAATGCAATAGACCACACTGATCTGTCATTATACGATGGGCAACTTTCCGACAACAACTATGTTGATCTTCCAACCTTTGAATGTATCTTAAAGACTCTCAAATCCTCATCTGTAAGAAACACATCTATATCCAGTCTCGACGTCAACAATACTATTCGCAATATGATAGAGAATAGTGAGGATGACGTTATTCCTATGGGTATTATTGCATATAAATACAACCATATAAAGTCCAATGCTTTGGATGACAATCTTATAGGATATACCGGTGGCCAAATCTTCGATAGATTTGATGCAAATGGGAATTGGTTGAATCCCTATGATGAGTCTTATGTTGTAGCTTTTGCCCCGACAAAATACATATGCAAGGGCGTATCGACAACGTTTGATTTCGACGATTATCTATTTAGCAATCTCTCCATAAGTACTATAGAGTTAGACTATGGCAATGGATATACATTAGTGACAGGAAGCAATAGCTTTTCTTTACCTGAAGGATTGGCAGAGCTGACTCTGAAAATAACTCTTAATGATGGTACTGTATTGTATTCTCATAGTTCAATTAATGTCATTAGCATTTCTAATGAATTATTCGGTAGCGATTTGAGTTCACCTATTCCATTTAATGACTCTTCCCCTTATTTAGATTCTCCAGCAAATGCTCTGGTGACTATCGACTATATTGATGGAAACACAACCTTGACCAAACCCCTCATTGTAGTAGAGGGATTTGACCCGGTAAGACTTGCAAAATGGTTTAGGGAAGATAGTGAGCACGGCTTCTGTGATATAAGAGATTTTACAGGTGGATTATCTTCAAGTTTGAAGAATAACTATGATATCGTATATGTAGACTGGCTGAATAGCGAATCTTATATACAAGGTAATGCGAACCGCTTGATAGAAATCATCGAATGGGTGAATACCCAGAAGGTAACAGATGAAAAGAATGTGGTCTATGGCCACAGCATGGGAGGTTTAATTGCCAGGTATGCATTACGTAAGATGGAGCAGTCGTCTACTCCTCACGAAGTTTCTACTTTCATCAGTCACGACTCTCCACATTTGGGCGTAAATCTCCCTATAGGATTTCAGTATGCTATGTATGATATAATTTCAAACTTCAAGCTGGAATCATTAATTGATTTTGATTTCATTTTTTCTTTTCTCCGTGCTCCCTCAGCAAGGCAAATGCTTATGCATTACGTAGGGGAAAATGGAGAACTTGACAACAGCCTTCATAACTCATGGCTTGCTGAATTAAGGTCAATCGGCTTTCCTAAAGGAGACAACTTATCTTCGCCTATTCGTAACATAGCAATATCAAATGGTGGAGAATTTTCATCATCAAGCATTTTGGCACAACTGAGCGGAGAAGCATTAAATCAGAGCAGTATGTTACTGTTTGGAATAAGCTTGCTAGGTAAGTGGCTATTCCCAAATAGCATACAACCTCTTTCATTCTTTTCTAATCTCTTTGTACCAAAATCGGATCTAATCGCAAATATTCAAATACTACCTTTTTCATCTTCAGGATGTAAAGTGTACGAATCCAACATCACTCAGATAAAACGCATTGAGAAACTAAATTGGGAGAGAAGACGCAATATGTATTATTCCTGCAGGTACGCACCTTCAGGAATACCCGTAGACAACGTAAATGGGTCGTATTTTTCTTTATGGGAGATACCTGATTCATTATTAAATATACTTTCCCACACAGACCGTATTCTATTTGTACCTACAGTTAGCTCATTATGCGTAGGCAGCCATCATACAGATTTGAGTTATAACGATTATCAGCAAACTTACACTAATGCTAGCAATACACCTTTTGATGATGTGTATATCACCTCCTATTCTACATCTCATCAAATGAGCCTCAGCTCAGATATGTGTAATTGGATTGAGGATAACCTCGTGGCAAGTCTCAATGGACCTATTTGTGCTGTCAGCGGTTCTGCGTATGAAATGCATAATGTAAGTGAGCCTATTGTATGGTCCACGTCAGATACAGACATAGCAACAATTTCTTCAACTGGAGTTCTGAATGTCAAATCTGCCGGATATGTTACTGTGTACGCAGATGTGAATTATGGAAGCCACACGTCGCATTTCGAGAAAAGGGTAATGACGGGTTTACCGACTTTTACTTTGACTGCAGACCGTAAATTGGAAAATGTATCATATAATGTCACTGCCAGATGCCCAATGGGTGAATTGAGTGATTTCTGGAGCGCTACAGGATTCAAATATCAATGGGGAGTAAAAGAGGGAACAGGCAGTATTGTATGGAGTAATCCATCAAGTACCGGTCTATTTTTCAACAATTCGGATGCCACTATAAATATCCTTTATCCCGTTGATGCTTCAACATCCTCTAAAATGGTGTATTTTAAAATCAGCAATGATGTATATAGTGGTACATATAGCATTTCCTGCCCGATGTTGCCGATTGTAAGCCCAATAGACCCTCCGATAATCATAATGTCAGATGGAACTCTTCAACTTCCTGGCAATGAAGTGTCCATTGAGGTCAAAAGTAGTGATGTAAACACTTATAGATATATCTTCAAAGTAGCTGATATTGCTGAAATGACATTCGATTATGCTCCATCTCAAGAGGTGTTTATAAAAGAATTACTAAAGATAAGCGACTTTAAGAAAATACTCTATGATATGAAACCTTGGGGCGAAGACACATTAAAGCTTATTGATGTTCAGATGTCAATCATTAATGATACAGGCGAAACTGTGAATAGCGGACAAGTTCTTAAGTTAATTTATCAGGAAAATTAGTAGGTTTCAGATGCAACCTTCGTTAAAGATTTACATCTATATTTAGGATTAATTTTAAAGCTTAGTATTATGAAAAAGATGTTGCTTGTGGTGCTGTTTGCTTTGGCAACGGTGGGCGCATCCGCTCAGTATAAGGGCGATGTCGCTGTGGATTCCCTTGGCGGGATAATGGTAAAGAAAGGAGGTACTCTTGTGCTTGATGGAGTAAAGGTTCGTGGTCATAATGCAGAAACCATAATACCAGAGTATTACGATCGCTGGAGAAAAGTTAATTTAGGATACAATATTGGTTTAGGATTAACTACAACAGGCTGCACTCTTTTCATTACATCAGCCGCAGCATACATGTATGCCAGAAATAACGCTCCTGCCCCACCTTCAACTTGGGCGGAACTCGTCGAGTTCTATGAGCATATTACGAGTATTGACTCTTACCGAGACTTTATGCCTTGGGAGCGCGCATTGATAGAGAGTGCAAGGCTAAAATATTTATCATTCCCTTTCCTTGTAGCCGGCATCCCTACACTATGTGTATACAACTCTCGTCTGAAACAACTTGCAACAGATTACAACGAAGGACATCGAAGCCAAGACATATCTCTCAGCTTCGGTGGTCAGAATAACGGAATCGGCTTTGCCTTGAATTTCTGATGTTATTGTCAGAATGACAAAATCAGAAAAGGCTCAATACCTGCTGGCAAGGATTTCCTAGAAAGCAAAGACAACAATCTTCCACATCAGGATGACTGATACGATGGTTTTGAGGCCTGTGCCGGTGATGAAACCGAGGAAGGAGCCGACTGCGGCCTTGAGGGCCTGGGAGGCTCCTTTGTCGTTGTAATAGAGCTCCATCAGGAAGGCACCCAGGAAGGAGCCGAGGATCATTCCGACAGGGGTGAAGATGATTCCGAGGATCAGGCCGACCATAGCACCACGTTCGGCGTGGCGGCTGCCGCCGGTAAGCTTGGTGAAATACATCGGGACAAAGTAGTCTATGACTGACACGACTGCCACAACCACTCCCCAGACAAGGAGCATCTTCGTAGTGACGGGATCACCTGCGGCATTGGTGCCGTTGCCCCATATATATAGGAGCAACAGACCAACCCAGCTGATGGGCGTGCCCGGAAGTCCCGGAAGAATACTACCTAATATGCCGACAATTCCGGCAACTATTGCCAATATTGATACAACTATATCCATTATTCCTGTGCCATTATATCCTCAATATCCGATGATTTGATCGGCAGACGGTGAGGGCCGAGACGGCGGGCACCTTCCGGTGTCACCAGGACGTCGTCCTCAAGACGGATGCCGCCGAAGTCGTAATATCCCTCGAGCTTCGAATAATTGACGAAGCCCTTGTCGGTTCCTTCCCTCTTCCACTGCTCGATGAGAGCAGGAATGAAATATATTCCCGGCTCGTCAGAGATCACGTGTCCCGGCTTGAGGTTGCGCGCCATACGGAGGTTGCCCATTCCCAGAAGCGGCGAACGCTGGCGCTCGTCTCCGTAGCCCACATAGTTCTCGCCCAGGTCCTCCATATCGTGTACGTCCATTCCCATATTATGACCAAGTCCGTGAGGCATAAAGAGGCCGGAGATACCGCAGGCCACCATTTCATCCACATCACCGTGTACAAAATCGAGAGCCTTTAGCTGCTCAAGCATATAGCGGACTGTCGCGCAATGCACATCCCAATACGATGTGCCAGGCCTTGTGAGGCTGAATGCAAGTTCATTCGCCTGCTCCACTATATCGTAGATCTCACGCTGCTTTGTCGTGAACTTTCCGCTGCAAGGATAGGTGCGGGTGAAGTCGGAAGCATAGTGAGTGTTGCTCTCCGCACCGGCGTCCACCACCAGGAGACGTCCCGGAGTGATGATCTGATGGTGCGAGTGGTTGTGAAGAGTCTCTCCGTTCTGCGAGAGGATGGTGGTGAAGGAAGGTCCCCAGCCCTTAGAATAGGTAACGCCCTCCATTCTTCCCACAATTTCCTGCTCGAGCACTCCCGGCTTGCAGCCGCGACGTGCCTCTGTATGCATCCAATAGCCGATTTCAGCAGCCTTGTCCAGTTCCTCTATCTCACATTCCTCCTTGATCAGACGCATTGAGACCACAGCCTTGACAAGTTCTTCCGATGCTCCTCCTTCCGCTGCAGGAGCCACCTTGCGTACGGCAGCATTGGAGATGCCAGTAAGTTCTGCCAGGGTCATCTGGTTGTAGTACCTTGCAGGAGGCAGGAAGTGCACCTGACGGCCCCCTGCGACAGCTGCAGCTACAGCCTTGTGAAAATCAGCAAGAGGAGCAGTCGCAGCACATCCGATGAGGACACCCTTGGAAGCCACTGTAGGCTGAGGGCCCATCCAGATGATGTCGTCTATGTCCACATCGTTTCCGTAAAGACACTCGTCTGCTGTGTCCAGGTCAAGGACCGCAGCGAAGCAAGGCTCATCTATTCCCCAATAGTAGAGAAAGTTGCTGTCCTGACGGAACTTGTAGTCATTGCCACGGTAGTTGGTTGCGGCATCCACATTGCCGAGGAACACAGCGATGCCGTGCGCTCCCTGAGCCGCCATCCTCTCAACGAGAGTGCGGCGCCTGTTTGCATATACTTCTGAACTGAACATATTTTTTACAATTTATTTTCGTCAATCGTACAAATATAAGAAACTGTTCCGTTTATGTCAATATTTCTTACTCAAGTTTCGCAAGTGATAAACTATTGATCTGTTGAAGGTTGTCGATGCTTGCGAAACTTCTACCCACCGCACCCTCTACATCTACGTTACCCTCCTCCTAAATCCTCCTCCTCGGGAGGAGGACTTACTATCGACCTAATGGTCTCAAAAATAAGATACTTTCGCACTTGCGAAAGTTATATTTCTTATTTTTGCATTCACATCAGAAATACTATACCATATGCATTCAAGACTTTTGACCATCGTGGCACTGACGGTCCTCACGCTGACGCAGTTCCACGCCGCTGCCCAGGACGACTGGGCTAACATCGGAAGATATGCCCAGGCAAACTCTGAAGTCACCGTGCAGCCCAAGGCTGTTTTTATGGGAGACAGCATCACACAGTGCTGGTGGGATGCCGACCAGAACTTCTTCACATCCAACAACTTCCTCTGCAGAGGAATTTCCGGCCAGACAACTTCCCATATGCTAGTCAGAATGAGAAAGGACGTCGTTGACCATCACCCGAAATATGTAGTGATCCTGGCCGGCACCAACGACATCGCAAAGAACAACGGCTTCATCGAAGTGGACGACATCTATGGCAACATCGTGTCAATGTGCGAGATAGCAAAGGCCAACAGGATCAAGCCAGTAATCTGTTCGGTACTTCCGGTAAAGCAATACAAATGGAGACCCGAAGTCACCGACTGTGCGGACAGGATCATCAGGCTGAACGCAATGCTTAAGGAATATGCCCGCAAGAACAAGATCACTTACGTCGACTATCATTCGGCAATGAAGGACGAGGAAAACGGACTTCCTGAAAAATGGTCATATGACGGAGTACACCTCAACGGTGAAGGATACGACGTCATCGAAAGCCTCATCTTGAAGGCTATCAAATAGTTGCAAGAATATCAAATGCAGCCTTCGCCTCCACGGTGAAGGCTATTTTCATATATGGGGCAGAGGCGTCGAAACCGTCGAACAGGACATAGTCCACGAATGCGTCGTGGTTGGTGTTCGGGCTCACCGGAGAGTCCTTTACTGCTGCAAGTGACCATTTCTGGCCGTCTTCACTGGTGAAAAGGAAGATCTTTGACGGAGGGACGATTCCATCCTTATGGGAGTTGAGCATACGCACAAGCAGCCTGCCGGCTTTGCCTTCATCAGACGGAATTGCTATCTCGTGGGTACCTTTCTCATAGAAAGTCCATCGTGGGTCGGACGGGTCTTCCGAAGCCGCAGGGCCATAGGCACCTGCATAAGAGGCTTCTGCCGCCTTCCAGTACGGAGAGCCGTTCTTCCAGGCCATATATTCCTTATGAAACTCCTGCGACCAATGCGGCTGACCGAGCTGATATGGCGACGAAGGGTCCTCCACCAGGCCACAGAATATAAATGATATTATCTTTTCCGCCCCTCCTGCAGTCGCAGCGACCTGCTGCGCGAGGAAACGGCTGTACGGAGCCGGTATCAGGGCTGATGACCTGTCATTGGTTCCCTTTTCCCAAGCGAATGACTCGCAGTTGGCCCACATCTGGATGCCTGTCTTGTCGTGGATTGCACGGAGCTTCTTCCAGTTCTCCCTCAAGCGCGGCAGAGGATAACGCTCACGGACACAGCCGATTTCATCCTGATACGCTATTATATCCACGGTCAGGCGGGCAATCTGCTGCTCATAGCGAGGATCCTCAAAGTCGGAGTTGAAGATGCCGTACGGAGAAATCATAATCTTTGCAGAAGGAGTCAATTCACGCGCACGGGCGGTGAGCGCATTCACTGCCTCAACTGCATAATCGGTAAGCACCGGGCCGAAGCAGTCCTCGACAGGAAGGTACCAGCCGTACATAGCCGGATGATCTCCGTATATTCCTGCAAGCTCCTCCATCATCTGGATCTGGCGTCCCTTGATCTTCGGGTCACGCAGGTTGTCATCCTGATCCTTTGCCCAACCTGTGCTCATAAACACCTTCATTCCGCACTTAGCCGCCTCGTCCATAATCGCATCCACCGGGCTCTGACGCCAAGACGGATAGTGCCAGTCCATAAACTTTGAAGGATAATAGGCCTTGCACTCGTTGGCTACAGACATAAACACAAGATACTCCATACCCATCGAATGCATCTCACGCACCTTGGCAGCCCACATCTGAGGGTCAGTGTGGTCTATGAACTGAGGGTTGGTGTACTTGTTTCGTACGTCCTGATACGGAAGGTTGATAAAGGTTCCGGTGACCGGAAGGGTCTCCTTCACTTCTGCAGAACAGTCACTGCAGTTGCACTCATTTACACGTTTACCGGCATCGCCGCAAGATGTGAGGGCGGCAAGCGCCACAAAAAAGGCTAAGAACAGATTCTTCATTTTGTCGCATTTTATGCAAATGTACATTTTTATCACTAAATTTACACGAGAAAAGGGCTTATATAAAACGAATTCATCGAAATGAAACGCAGAGAATTTCTAAAGACCGCGACACTTACAGCAGCAGCTGCAGGACTTGCCGGCACAGGTCTGGTCAGTTGCAGTGCAGGACAATCATCAGGAAAACCATTCAACATAAGCAAGCTCGGCACAGGCAGGCTCAAACTCAGCTTCCAGCCATACGAACTCCAGCTAAGACACACCTTCACCGTCTCGTCTTACTCCCGCAAGACCACGCCCGGAGTACAGGTAAGGATTGATTATGAAGGATATACAGGATATGGCGAAGCGTCAATGCCGCCGTACCTTGGCCAGAGCGTCGAGACCGTCACCGCCTTCCTCTCGCGAGTGAATCTGGAACAGTTCAGCGACCCTTTCCGCCTCGAAGAGATCCTGGCATATATAGACAGCCTCTCACCGGGCGACGGCGCGGCGAAGGCAGCCATTGATATAGCCCTTCACGACCTTGTGGGCAAGCTCATCGGCCAGCCGTGGTGGAGACTGTGGGGACTGGATCCATCCAAGGCACCCGACACAACATTCACCATCGGCATAGACACTCCCGATGTGGTGCGCGAAAAGACACGCGAATGCGCCGACCGTTTCAACATCCTGAAGGTCAAGGTGGGCCTGGAGAACGACAAGGAGATGATCAGGACAATACGCGAAGTGACCGACCTGCCGTTGGCTGTGGACGCCAACCAGGGATGGAAGGACCGCGAAGAGGCTCTTGATGAGATATATTGGCTAAAGGAGAACGGAATCGTGATGGTGGAGCAGCCGATGGCAAAGGAGCGTCTGGACGACAATGCGTGGATAACCGAGCGCAGCCCGCTGCCGGTATTCGCCGATGAGGCCATCCAGCGTCTTGCAGACATCCCTACCATAAAGGGCGCCTACCACGGTATAAATATAAAGCTTATGAAATGCACAGGTATGCGTGAAGCCTGGAAAATGGTGAATTACGCACGTGCAGAGGGTATGAAGGTGATGGTAGGATGTATGACTGAAACATCTTGTGCGGTCTCGGCCGCAGCCCAGCTCTCCCCTGCAGCAGACTTCGCCGACCTGGACGGTAACCTCCTCATCACCAACGACATCTTCAAAGGAATGGAGGTCATTGACGGCAAGATAACTCTGTCGGACGCACCGGGCATAGGCCTGACCAAACTATAAAATGGGCAAATGAACCATTGTGAACTTGAATATGTTTCATTAAGGCAGTTTCTTTGCACTAAGGTTAGTCCAAAAGAAACTGCCCATAAAGAATTGAATTAAAAAATTGTGTGAGATTGTGTTCAGTTCAAGACAAATCGTATCTTTGTGATATGATTCGCCTTCTGAAAGAGAGACTTACCGTATGCGCATTGCTTCTGGCAATGTGCATATCGTGTGTGCAGAGGCCTGATATCGAAGGCACCCTGCCTCCAGAAATACATTCGGTACACCTGTCACTTTCCGAAACCACAGCGGTTCTTGAGGCACAGATCAGATCACACAACAGCAGTTTCCTTGAAGCGGGATTCTATTTTGGAACTTCCAAAGACAGGATGGAGAAGCGCCCTTGCCAGGCGTACGGATCCACCTTCAGCCTGACATCAGAAGGACTGGCTTATGAGACAGACTATTACTACTGTGCTTACATAAGCAACGGAATAAATGAGATAAAGACGGACATCCTGAAGTTCACCACTGGTGAAGAACCGGTTTTCATCAGAAACATCGAGTTCGAAGACCCTTACGCCGAGCTGCTGTGCATCAGGCATTACGACTCCGACAGGGACGGCTATCTGTCTTACGAGGAAGCAGCGGCTGTGACATCGGTAGAGCAGTTGGGTGAGGAGGCAAATAGGAAACATATCGCTTCTTTCAACGAGCTGAAACACTTCACATCGCTGAGAGAATTCAGTCTTCCTGGCTGCCACAGCATAAGAAGCGTGACATTGCCGGAGAATCTGGAGACTATCGGCGAAGATGCATTCAGCGAATGGGACAGTATAAAGGAGATTATCATCCCGGACAATGTAAGGACCATCGGAGAACAAGCGTTCAATCATATGGGAGCCCTTGAGAGCCTTCAGCTGCCGGATAGTCTGAAACGCATAAGTTCCTTCGCGATAACGTATTGCGACAGGTTGACAGAACTGCATTTTCCAGAAAAGGCAGACACGATAGAAGCAGGAGCTGTCTACCGTTGTCCGAATGTAAGCAGATTCACCGGAGCGATGGCAACTCAGGACGGACGCCTGCTTGCGAAAGATGACATTGTGCTGTGTTTTGCACCCGGTGGACTGGAGACCTTCACCATACCGGAAAACATCATCGCTCTGGGTTCCAACTCGATGAGAGGAGCCGCGCAGCTGAAGGAACTTCACATCGGAAGCAGCCTGATGATGATCGGAGAGAACGCTGTAGCCGAAATGAGTTCTCTCGAAAAGATGACTTTAAGGAGGAAGACACCACCCCTCTGCCTGAATGAGCCGAGGCTGAACAAGACTCTTAAAATATACGTTCCGGCAGAAGCGCTGGAAGACTACAAAATAACCATACACTGGAGGAACTACAAGACAAACATCCATCCTCTGGAAGACTATGTAACTAACTGATTATGTCAGCAACAAACATTCCCGAACTCTCTCACCTCCTTTCAGAGGTAGAAAGGACATATGGACGAAGGATCGCCACCTCGACTGACTTCGAGGCCCTGTCTGTGATGATCGAGCACCAGACCAGGGAGCTGATTTCGGCTTCCACTCTGAAAAGGCTGTGGGGCTACGTGAGTCTGAACCCTACTCCAAGGATGGCAACCCTGGATGTACTGGCAAGATACATCGGCCAGTCAAGCTTCAAGAAGTTCTGCGAAGTGCTGAAGGAGTCGAACATCTCGGTTTCAGGATTCTTCACATCAAGATGCATTTTGGCTTCCGACCTTGAAACCGGAGACAAGATTGCTGTCGGATGGGCTCCGAACCGCCTTGTGACACTCTCCTACAAAGGCAATTACGAATTTGAAGTGATATCATCAGAGAACTCGCAGCTCCTTGCCGGAGACGTGCTTGAAATGAATGAAGTGACTATGGGTTACCCTCTTGTAGTTCCCAGAATCCTTCGTAACGGAAAGTACACTCCGTCCTACATAGCAGGAAGAAACGGAGGCATAAACCATCTGAAAAAGATATAGAAACCTATTTTATCTCGCCGGAAGCGGCATTCAGAAGAGCATCCAGAGAGGCATTGTCGATGTACTCCTCTGGATTTTTCTTTTCCTCAGCAGGTGCGGGTACTTCATTTACAAAGACTGTGTCGACAGAATCTTCGCTGGCAGTTTCCTCTTCTACCGCATCCTCAAGACCTGCATTCTCGGGAACGACAGTCTCCACCACCGAAGGTTCAACAGTCTCCGATTCCTCTCTGAGAAGACTGAGAGACAGTACTGCCAAGCCCACAAAACAAAGAGAAACTGCAACATTGACAGATTTGATCGCAAAATTCTTGTTGAGATCCTCAAACAATTCGGCAGCTGTACTGTAACGCTCAACCCTGTCGCGCTTGAGACACTTCTTCACCGCCTTGCCCTTGAAGCCCATTTCATCCAGGATGACACCCAGGGACCACAGGTCACTACGTACGTCTATCTGCTCTCCTGCAAGAAGCTCGGGAGAGGCGTACATCCTGGTTCCGGCAGGTGCTTTGAATGAAGCGTATGAATCCGAGTCCGAAAGACCGAAGTCAATGATCTTCACGTTGTTGCCATTGTGGGTCACAATGATGTTCTCAGGCTTGAGGTCGCGATGGTACACCTGCTTCTGCGCCATATAATCAAGGGCATCGCAAAGTTCACCAACCACCTTCATTGCAAGTTTCTTATTCCTCCTGAGCTGCGGCAGCATCTGCTCGAGGGTGACACCGTCTACCCACTCCATCACGATGACATTGCCGATTTCGGGGATATATGAATATGCATAATACTGGCATATATGCCCGTGCTGAAGCGAGAAACCTATGTTGAAGTCCTTGCGGAGAAGGTCCTCGTACATCACATTACCGACATATTCGGGCTTTAGAGCCTTATAGACGAAGAAACGTCCGTTCCTGCTGGCCCTGTAGAGGTCGTTGAAGCCGTCACGGGACGAATGAAATAGCTCCATCTCCTGAGAAGAGACGAAGTCATCAATGCCAGCAGGCGTAAAAAATCCGGACGGTCCAAACATAAAATAACGGTAATATCAAGTCAAAGATAGTGAATATTTGACATTAATCGATTTTTGTGGAAATATTTAGACACTTTATTTTTATATTTGTGAGTTATGAGTGTGTGGTTTCGACATATCTTCTGTACTCTGGTCCTTATTCTTGCCACCTGCGCCGCCAAGGCACAGGAAAACATCGGCATTGATGTACTTCTGGACAGGTATCAGAGGTCGTGCGAGGAGTGTCTGAACCTTCGCGACAGAGTTGAAGGCGGAGAAAAGATCCCCACAGAAGAAGCCGAGAATATGGTTCAGAAATTCATCAACCTGAACCGTCTGCTCAATGATATGGCACCGGAACTGAATGACACTCAGATGACTCGTTTCAAGGCAATAGGCAACTGGTTCCGCACAGGCAATAAACCTTTGGCCCTCAACCAGAGACCTCTTTCAAAAGTTACAGCAGCACTCCCTTCTGCAAAGGCTGTCACATATTCAGAAAGCTTTATCCTTCCGCTGCCGGCACAGGCCGCTCCGCTCAGTGCCGCCGGTGCAGAAATCCGCATATACATACTGCCCTCGATTTCATTCTTCCCAAGAACGTACGGCGCTATGGCAGGAGTACAATCCGGAAGATGGGGAGGATATGCAAGATTCGCCGGCCGCTTCAATGCGGCCACTCCGTCATATTCCTGCTCTGACGAGGGAATACTCGACAACGGCAGCACTGTCTGGCCTAATGGGGAAAGCGCGGAAAAGGCACTTCAGATCACTGCCGGACCGTTATACGGGCTGAACAGCTGGCTTGACATATATGCCGGCCTGGGCTATGGAAAGTACCAGATCTTATGGCAGGACATAGATGGCAACTGGGCCTCAGTCGGGCAGGGTCTGAGAGGTCTCTGCACTGAAGCCGGCGCCCTCGCATCCTGGAAGAACTTCACCTTCGGTGCAGGCGTTTCCACGATTTCATTCCGCAGTCTCACTCCGACTTTGTCACTCGGAATCAACTTCTAAGATTTTTTCGTAGAAAAAGTGCTCAAAAGGCACCCGAAACGGAGCATAATTCGAGAACTTTTTTCTAATTTTGACTGATTTTTCGTTAAAATGCAGATGAACTAACCTTATTTGTACATAGATGAAGAGATTTCTGGTCTTTTTGGGGATTGTCCTTTCGACAATCTGCTCTGTAGTCAGGGCACAGGAAGTAGATTACATTCCAGACATATCTTTGGATATGCGAGGCGGATACGCACAAGACTTTTCAGGAGGAGCCGGGCGTTTTTTCGGTGACGGTCTCTACCTGAATATGGATGGAATCATAGGAAACGGTTTCTCTTACAGCATCAATCAGAGGTTGGCATCCAGCTACTATGAAGACAACTCTGGCTTCAACGGTACCAACTGGCTCACCCTCACATACGAAACCGGCGATTTCGCCTTCACAGCTGGCAAGGATGGCCTGCTGTTCGGTAGCTTTGAGTATGACGCCTACGACCTCGACTCCTACTACGATATGAATTCCGCTTTCTACAACGAATTCGACTGCTGGCAGTGGGGCGTTTCAGCTGCGTGGTACCCTGCAGAAGATCACGAATTCCTGCTTCAGGTGGCCAGCTCTCCCCTTTCAGATGAAAATGTTTCCATCGCGGCAGGATGGAGAGGCAGCTGGGAAGGATTCGAATCCTATTGGACCGCCAACTTGTGGGGAAAAGACAGAGGAATGATTCCTGCCGTCGCGCTCGGCAACCGCTTCACCTTCGGAAACCTCACGGTTGACCTCGACCTCTCGGCCAGATTCGGAGACACATACCTCAGCGGAGCCGCCGCAATTCTTGCTCCATCCTATCAGATTGGAGAATGGGGAAGGGCATTTACCAAAATCGGAATAGATAGGGACAACACGTTTTTCGGATGCGGATTCGAGTATTTCCCTCTCAAGGAAAACAAAAGCATACGCCTCCACGCAGCATACACCTGCAACGACTACACAGTCGGCAATATGATCGACATCGGCCTCACCTGGAAGCTGAATGTGACACAGACAATCAAGAACATATTCACAAAGCTTAACTGATAAAAGATGAAAGAACATATCATTGAGTTCAAGAACATCTCTAAGAGTTTCGGAGACAAGTGCATCCTCAACGATGTAAGCCTTAATGTGAAGAAAGGCGAGTTCCTCACTATCCTCGGCCCTTCAGGCTGCGGAAAGACCACCTTGCTCCGACTTCTTGCCGGTTTCGGCTCCCCTGATTCCGGAGAGATCCTTATCAATGGAGAAAACATAACAGACTTCCCACCGCACCTGCGTCCTGTGAACACGGTGTTCCAGCGCTATGCCCTCTTCCCACATCTTGATGTGTACGAGAACATAGCCTTCGGCCTGAAGCTTCAGAAGATGCCTACAGACGCCATCGACAAGATAGTGCGCAATGTGCTCAAGATGGTGAGCCTCACCGACTATGAGGACAGAGATGTGGAGTCACTTTCAGGAGGTCAGCAGCAGCGCGTTGCCATTGCCCGCGCCATCGCCAACCAGCCTAAGGTGCTGCTTCTGGACGAGCCTCTTGCAGCACTCGACCTGAAGATGCGCAAGGATATGCAGATCGAACTCAAAGAAATGCACAAGAAGCTCGGCATCACCTTCGTCTATGTGACCCACGACCAGGAGGAGGCGCTTACGCTTTCTGACACCATCATCGTTATGAACGAGGGTAAGATCCAGCAGATCGGTACCCCTACAGACATATACAACGAGCCACAGAATGCCTTCGTGGCAGACTTCATCGGCGAATCCAACATCCTCAACGGAAAGATGATCAAGGACAAGCTTGTGGAGTTTGTAGGCCACGAATTCGAGTGCGTGGACGAGGGATTCGGCGAGAATGTGGACGTAGACGTGGTTGTCCGTCCTGAGGACATCTACATTATGAACAAAGTCGAGGGCGCTCAGTTCACAGCCAAGGTAAAGTCCTGCACTTTCAAGGGAGTGCACTACGAAATGTACGTGGACACAGACAAGGGCTACGAGCTTATGATCCAGGACTACAATGCATTCGAGCCTGAGTCCGAAGTGGGTCTGCTCATAAGACCTGCCGACATCCAGGTAATGCACAAGGAAAGGACCTGCAACACATTTGAGGGCGAAATGGTCGACGAAACCCACGTCAAGTTCCTGTATGAGACCTTCGAATGTCTGCCACAGAGCGGATTTGCAGCAGGTGACAAGGTGAAGGTAGAGGTAGAATTCTCAAAGATTGACCTCATAGACCATCCTGAAGACGGTATGCTCTCGGGAGACGTGTATTTCCTTCTTTACAAGGGAGACCACTACCATCTGACCATTATGACTGACGACGGAGACCACATCTGGGTGGACACCAACGACATCTGGGACAAGGGAGACCTTGTAGGTATCAACATAGCCCCTCAGGACATTAAGATTGTTAAGTGCAATGACTAAAAGAAGTACCTGGGCACTGCCCTACGCAATATTCCTGGTGTTCTTTGTCGCCCTGCCTCTGTGCCTGATCATATTCTATGCTTTCCAGGACGGAGCCGGCAACTTCACATTGGACAACTTCACCAAGTTCTTTACCGACGCTGACGCGATCGGCACATTCGCGCTTTCGCTCGAAGTCGCGATAGAGAACACGGCCATATGCATACTGCTGGGTTATCCTGCAGCCTGGATCCTTGCCAACAAGAAGCTGAACAAAAGCGCCGTGACCATAGTCCTGTTCATCCTGCCGATGTGGATCAACGCCCTTATGCGAACCCTCGCGACCGCCGAACTCTTCCATATGCTCGGAATCCAGCTCGGCAAGGGGACGCTCCTGATAGGTATGGTATATGACTACCTTCCGTTTATGATATATCCTATCTACAACATCCTCAACAAGATGGACAAGTCATATGCGGAAGCGGCCGCCGACCTCGGCGCAACACCTTGGCAGGTGTTCTGGAAGGTGCAGGTCCCACTTTCAATGCCGGGAGTGATCAGCGGCGTAATGATGGTGTTTATGCCTACGGTCAGCACATTCGCCATCTCGGAGTTCCTTACCAACAACAAGATAAAGCTCTTCGGAACCATCATCCAGGAGAACATCAACTCATCAATGTGGAACTACGGAGCCGCACTTTCACTGGTAATGCTCGTGATCATAGGTATAACATCCTTATTGCAGGACAATAAGAAAGAAGACGTCAGCGGAGGGATTGTATAGGTATGAAAAGATTTTTTGCACAGTGTTATATATGGTTGCTGCTGATAGTGCTCTATGCGCCTATCGTGTTCATCGCCATCTTCTCGTTTACAGAAAGCAAGGTACTCGGCAACTGGACAGGCTTCTCGACCAAGCTCTACAGCAACCTTTTTACAGGTGATATGCAGGGCACAGGCTCGCTTATGCTTGCAATCGAGAACACGCTCATAATCGCTCTCATTGCAGCCATCGTATCTACAGTTCTCGGCACAATAGCAGCCATCGGAATCCACAATATGAGAGGAAAGACAAAGCAGGCGATTACCTTTATGAACAACATCCCGATGCTGAATCCGGACATCATCACCGGTGTATCGCTCTTCCTGCTGTTCGTGTTCCTGCACATCAGCCAGGGATATGCGACTGTCGTGCTCGCACACATCACCTTCTGTACACCGTACGTCGTGCTGAACGTGCTTCCAAGACTGACACAGATGAATCCGAACATTTACGAAGCAGCTCTTGACCTTGGAGCCACTCCGTTCCAGGCGCTGAGAAAGGTGCTCCTGCCTCTTCTCAAGCCAGGTATGATTTCGGGATTCATCCTTGCCTTCACGATGTCCCTTGACGACTTTGCAGTCACATTCTTCACAAGAGGAACCATCGGACTGGACACCCTCTCTACCTACATCTACACAGATGCCCGCAAGGGAGGTCTTACCCCTGAGCTGCGTCCTCTGATCACCCTTATGTTCGTAGGTATACTCATACTTCTGATCGTGATCAACATAAGGAACATCCGCAACTCAAAGAAAGAAGAATAAGATGAAAAAATTATTATATATGATTGCAGCCGCACTTCTTATCGCCGGCTGCTCTGAGGACAGGGAACACATCCTGAAGGTCTACAACTGGGGTGACTACATCGATGAAGAACTCATCGATGAGTTTGAAGTCTGGTATGAAGAACAGACCGGAGAGCCGGTAGAGATCATCTACCAGACATTCGACATCAACGAGACTATGCTCTCCAAGATCGAGCTTGGCCACGAAGACTACGACGTTGTCTGCCCTTCAGACTACATCATCGAGCGAATGCTTGCCAACGACCTCCTGCTGCCCCTTGAAAGAGATTTCGGAGAGACTCCGGACTACACCGGCAATATGGCTCCATTCATCTACGACAAGCTCGCAGAGGTGCAAGGAAACGGCAAGAATGCCAACGACTACTGCGTGGGATATATGTGGGGTACTGTAGGACTGATCTACAATCCTAAATACATACCTGAAGAGGAGACCAAAAGCTGGGATGTACTGAAGAACCCTGCCTACAAGGGTAAGATCTTGATGAAGGACGCATTCAGGGACGTTTATACATCTCTGCTCATAGCCCTCAACAAGGAGGCTCTGGAGTCGGGAGAGAAGGACATCCGCACTCTCACTTTCGACACGTCGGAAGAATCCGTAAAGCTCGTCGAGGACTATCTGAATTCATTCAAGGACGCTGTATGCGGCTGGGAGGCTGACTTCGGAAAGGAGCAGATGACCAAGGAACTCGCCTGGATAAATCTGTCCTGGAGCGGCGACGCCCAGTGGGCCATAGATGAGGCCGCAGACATAGGAATGGAACTTAAATATGCCATCCCAGAATCAGGAAGTTCAGTGTGGTTCGACGGATGGGTAATCCCTAAATACGCCCAGAATACAAAGGCGGCAAGGTACTTCATCAACTTTATGTGCAAGCCTGAGAACGCGCTCAGAAATATGGATATGACAGGCTATGTAAGCGTCGTCGGAGACCGTCAGATTCTCGAGGCTATGAGCGATTCTACAGAGTATGCTCCAATAGATGCAAGCTACTTCTTCGGTCCCGAAGCCGACAGTGCGTACGTAAACCCTGTTATGTACCCTGACAGAAAGGTAATCGAGCGTTGCGGAATGATGCACGACGGCGGCACAGAAGACCTCCTCAAGATGTGGTCACGCATCAAAGGCGACAGTGCCTCAGCCTGGACCTACATCCTCATCTGCATCGTGTTTGCGGGACTGATCTTCGCTGTGATCTACAAGTACACTAAAAAGAGGTACAGAAGACGCAGATACGCGATGAAGCGAAAGAAGAGATAATCCCTGTCAAGCAACTATGAAACGACTTCTTCCTATAATAGCAGCCATCTCTATAGTCTTCTCGTGCACAAGTCTAGATGTCAACCGCACTCTCAAAGATGTGGAAAGCTATATAATGGAAAGGCCGGACAGTGCACTTTCTGTCCTTAAATCCGTTGACCATGCCCTTCTCAATACTAAACGGCTGAGGGCTCACCATGCCCTGCTTCATGCAATGGCATTGGATAAGAATTATATAGATGTCATCGAAGATTCTATTGCGCGCGTAGCAGTAAATTTCTATCAGATGCATGGTCCAATGAAGAACAGAGCAAGAGCACTGTATTATCTTGGTGTTGCATACTTCAATCAGAAGGAATTTGACAAAGCCATTCTTGAATACTCTAAGGCAGAAAAGATTGCTAAGAAATGCGACAGTTTATATCTGGGTATGACTTACGCTTCAATGTCATACACCTACAACCAGATTTATAATTCTGTTGAGGAACTTAAATGTATACATAAAGCATTAGAAATATTTGAAGCAATCAAGGCAGATAATTACATCCGCTCAGTAAAATTTTCATTAGGTGTAGCATATCAAAATACTGATGACTACAATTATGCATTAAAAATATACGACGAGATCATTGAATCATCTGATGACATTGATTATTATACTATTCAAGCTAGGCTATCATCAGCACATTGTATGATAGAGATGGATACAGTTGATTACAATGCTGTAAATAGTATCTTTTCAAAAATAAAAGAAGATTATACCGAGTTTTCTGAGAAAGACTATTGGGCTTGGGCCTACTCTTTATATAGAATTGGGAAAAAGGCAGAAGCCGAGAAACTGATCAAAGAAATTAAAGTCTCAGACGAAATTACAGCCAATTTTTGGAAAACGAGAATTGCTGCTTATTTAAAAGACTATCAGACGGCCTACATATATGATGAACTAACTGACAAAGGACAGAACAATATTGTAGAAAATCTTCTGACAGAATCATTGGCCACTTATCAAAGAGACTATTACCAGGCTCAGTTAGAATCTTCAGAATACAAGGTAAAGACAAGGACTGCAGGACTGATTTCTATTATTATAGCCACAATTCTTCTGTCTGTAATAATTTCCCTGTTAATCGTCAGATATATCAGAAAACAGCAGGAAGAAAAAGACAAACTTCTTGAATATGCTGAAGAAATCAAAAGACAACTGAATGATGCTGAACAAGACAACAATTATTCAGAGCTAAAAAGAAAGTACCTGTCATTGTATAAAAGCCGATTTGAAATAATTGGAAATCTTACTGACCAATATTTTCAAGCCAACGGACGTACAGACATTGAGTCCCTGATGTTCAGAAAGGTAACATCACTTATCAACGAAGTCAAGAATGATCCCAAAAACAGGAAAGCGTTCGAGGCTATGCTTGATAATGACCTTGATGGAATCATGACAAACATTCGTTCTGAAATGCCAAAGCTAAAAGAGATTGACTATTCCATCTTCAGCTACCTCATAGTAGGCTTTGATCCAACAACCATATCTCGCCTCCTTGACATAAGCGTCAACAACATCTACGCTCACAAACGACGTCTCAGAATCAAGATTGAGACGGAGAATCCGGAACATACCGCTCAATTTATTGAAGCGATCAGCTGAAATAATCGTCTTTTAACACAAAAGAAGAACCATTGATAATCAACAAGTTACAAAAAGTGTAAGAAATTAATTCTTACACTTTTTGTATTTCATTGAAATACAATTATTTACGATCACTCCAAAAAGCATTTTGTAAGATTATAATAACTCATTTTTTAGGTTCTTATACCTCTTCCATCCTAAATTTGGGATGTGAACCTTTAATCAACATCTTATGATAAAGAAACTTATTCCTATTATTCTAACGCTTACAGCAACGCTATGTATGCTACCTATGCGAGGAGACACTCCTCCTGAAAATGAGAAAGAAATTCCAATCAAACATGTTTTGACACGCCCTCCTGTAAGGAGTTTAGAGATTCAAGCATTACAGGCATATTATAATCGTATGCTGAATTCTGTACAAACTATTACCACTTCAAATCTCGGTATAGTTGAAATGACCGTTATCTGCCTGAGTACAGGCGAAATATGGTCTGAGACCTTCGACTCCGCAGTTTCTCCTCACTGCCTTGAAATTTCCTGTGAGCCAGGTGTATACCAAATAACTTATCTCACTTCCTTCGGCGACCTTTACGAAGGAACTTTTACAATCTGGTAATCCTTAATTAAGACAGTCATGAAAGCAAAGTTAATTATCATTATTTCCGCAGTTATCGCTATTGCTTCTTGTGAAAAGCTCAAAAGTGATACTCTATATTTTTCAGAGAATACCATAGAAAACACAACGTTATCTGATTTTGAAATAGCACTTACCCGTAACGCCGTAATTGGAAAGAAATTACCAAATCCTTATAAAGTAGATGTTATGAACGAAGCGCTAAGGAACTTACAAACTAAGTCTGATCTTGGGAATGTTGAACTCAAGGCAACTCACCATTATATCATGTTCAAACCGGAAAACCATGAGCATTACCGCTCGTTGATTATGCAAGATGATATAGATCTAAACTCGTTTCCACTTGATCATGAAATATCATCAGGCTTGATTGTTGTCGATCCCAACCCGGCATATTCAACAAATGGTTATTCGCATAAGTGGACATATGTACCAATTGATCGCGATCTTTCCAATATTGATTGTCCCTACGAAATATTGTATGACATTGTTTCTTTTGACGAAGAGACAGCTGTTACAAAATCTAGCAACATATCCGAAGATATATTTAATCTGATTGAGCAAGAAGCTCATTCTTTGTGTGGTATGGAATTGGAAAGAGTTCCTCAGACTAAGACAAAAACCACCCCTTCAGGAAACATTAAGTATTATGATTCTTCATATGACCGACTTATAGGTTGTAATGGAATGACTGTAAAGGCTCAAAGACTGACAAAGAAAGCATATGGCCACTGTGATGATAATGGAAACTTCACCTGCGATAAAGATTTTACATATAAGTGGACTTATACTGTATTTTGGGGTAGAACTGATTTTGAGATACGTGAAGGAACACAGAGTACAGAAGAGATTTCTCTTGTGTTTACAAAACAAGATGCACCATTAAATCTAACTTTTGACAATCGTAATGATAGCAATCAATATAAAAATTTAGTGTATCCTTGTGAAATACTTCGCGCTGCGTGTCAATATTATTATGGAGATATTGACAATTTAAATAGGCCTCCAATGAAAGATGAAATAAAGGATAGAATATATATTAGGGCTGTTCGCGGGAGAGGCACAGAGAATGGTTTTTTTCAGGAAATGCTATCCCTTAAGTCTACTCCATATATACATATATATGAGAAAGACAAAACAACGAACAACAGACAATCTTCTAACTATATTTATTTTGCAACTATACACGAACTAGCTCATGCTAGTCATTGGGTGCATGATTTTGATAATTACATTCATCCTATTATGATGCTAAACGTTCAAGAATCTTTTGCAAATGGAGTAGGTTGGCATCTGACAAAGAAAGTTCATCCTAATTTTGAAATTGAATATGATAATATGTATTATACCGGAATTGTTGAAGATATGATTGACAATGACGGGCATAAAGCTAACAATGAAACTATCCCCGAATATGTTTCTGGATATAGTATCCAAGAGGTTGAAAATGCAGTATATGGGGCATGGACTTATGCAATGTGGGAGAATAATTTAAATAGCTTATATCCAAATAATGATACAAGAATATATCTAGATGATTTGTTTGATATTTGGTAAATTTTTGCAACTAATCGTAACAAAATAGCATCTATAGACATCGTACAATACCAATAAACCACCTGATTATGAAGAGCCTGCTTAATTACATTCAAATTATATCATTGCTAATATTATTGGCATCTTGCAATAAAGATCTCAGAGGTAAACCAACTATGGAGTGGGCATCATTCGGAGATGAAATTGTATATAACGAAACTGACAGAGTGTTGTCTGTTGTAGTGCATGAAATGTATAGAAATGATATAGAAACAAAAGAGTTGATTTTGCTTCCTTCTCAATGTGATACCCTGGAAATACCTTACGCCACCCACCAGGTGTGCATAAGAGATTGTAATGAAATATATGTATATTCCGAAGGAGACACTTTAGCGAGATTCATAAAAGGAAAGAATGATTTCTTCGAAAGTTATGAATATGAAGAATTTGAATATCATTTTATTCGCGAAGGACGAGAGTGGGTGGAAGAAATCCCTTGGCCACGATATAGATATCGCATTACAGAAGAGACTCTGAAGAACAGTAACGAAATTGAGGACAGCCCTAATCAATATCAGAAACGTGACTGTATTTGAAGACTCTTCCATAAAGGAATAAATTACTTCAGCGTCTTATAAGACAGAATATGTATCGTTACGCCTGTTGCTATCGCTATGAAGCACAGGCGTAATGTCCAATGTACGTGCAGGAATATAGCACAATAAAGCAAGGTCAGCCACAAAGCCGAGATTGCGACAATCTTTACGCGTCTTGGGATAGCCTTATGTTTGAAGAAATTTGATATATAAACACCGAGTCTGGGATGGTTCATAAGCCAGTCATACAATCTGCGGTTACCACGCAGAAAGAGAGCAGCTGCCAGAAGAAGCAGCGGAGTCGTAGGTAAAACGGGAAGAAACGCTCCCAAAACGCCCAATCCGAGTGAAATAAGGCCTAATATTGTAAGAAGTATATTCATTTGCGGACGCGAAGATAATGAAATTCCGGACAAACACAGCAGTGCGTCACACTTTATCTCATTGCATTCGATCTCATCCCATCTGTGAAATGAGTATTTTTACGGATGTCACTTTACCCAATAGCAATCTTTAAGTCCAAAAGCCCCACTCATTGAGCAGGGCTGATGACTGAATTATTCCTTTAGTTTGACTATCGCCAAATATTTGGATGCTATTATTAAAATACTGCCTAAAATGTAAAATATCGTTCTGACTATTCCTCCCGTAGACACTTGTCTGTTTACGAGATTGAATCTTTTACTAAGTTTTTCACCGGAATATAACCATCCTGTATTCGTAGAGTCCATATCAATGAGAGAAGAGGAAGTGGTCTTATTCTCCGTACTCCGTGTATAATTCATATAATGACAGGCCCATAAATCATCTACTTTTTTATGTAATTCAATTATTAGTCCTTCTTGTTTAATCTTCTCCATTCTATTAGCGAAACACTCCCATCCAAATGAAAATAACAACAGGAGTAGCCCTAATGGTTCTAAACATTTATGAATTTTTATCATAAGTCATTATTCTACAACTTTATCATTTTCATAATCATATCCCACAATAGCATCAGCATATTTAGACCAACCCTCAGCTGTCTTATATGCCTCAAGAGATTCTGCTGGGACATATATTTTTCTGTCTTTAGAATTATTATAAAACGTAATAGTAGCATAACTACCAGACAAAACAGGACATTCCAAAGGTTTGAGGTAAATATTCGCCAGACTTGAACAATCAGAGAATGCAGCACCACCTATACTCGTCACACCTTCAGGAATAATAATACTTGTCAGACTTGAACAATCAGAGAATGCAGACTCACCTATACTTGTCACTCCTTCAGGAAGAATAATACTTGTCAGACTTGAACAATCAGAGAATGCGGAATCACCTATACTTGTCACTCCTTCAGGAAGAATAATACTTGTCAGGCTTGAACAACGAGAGAATGCGGAATCACCTATACTTGTCACTCCTTCAGGAAGAATAATACTTGTCAGGCTTGAACAACGAGAGAATGCGAAATCACCTATACTTGTCACTCCTTCAGGAAGAATAATACTTGTCAGGCTTGAACAACTTCTGAATGCGTACTGACCTATACTTGTCACTCCTTCAGGAATAATAATACTTGTCAGGCTTGAACAACCATAGAATGCGTAATCACCTATACTTGTCACTCCGTCAGGAAGAATAATACTTGTCAGACTTGAACAATCAGAGAATGCGGAATCACCTATACTTGTCACTCCTTCAGGAATAATAATACTTGTCAGGCTTGAACAACCAGAGAATGCGTAACCACCTATACTTGTCACTCCTTCAGGAAGAATAATACTTGTCAGACTTGAACAACCATAGAATGCGTATATACCTATACTTGTCACTCCTTCAGGAAGAATAATACTTGTCAGGCTTGAACAACCATAGAATGCGTACTGACCTACACTTGTCACGCTATCTGGGATATAAATGCTAGTTAGATTTGAACAATGTGCGAATACACGATAATTTAGTTCTGTAACGTTTGGGGGTAAAATTATAGATTTAATGTTGCTGTACTCAAAATAAGCAGACGGAATCCTTTTAACAGAGGTAAAATACTGAAACTCATCAAAAGATTTGAATGTCTTATTTGTCAAGACCATCTTGCTCAAATCAGTTACTGCTCGAGCCTCGGCATAGGACAATTCCCCGTCACCATTTGTGTCAAATGCAGTCACACACTGCTCCTTCATAACAGGATCCGCGAACTCGATTGGCTGTTCATAATCAACGAACAAAAGACCTTCATCCTTTCCTTCTATGATACCGAATTTTGATCGCGGAAGCTGAACTTTTTCATTTATCGTAATGGAGTCTGATATGTTGTCCTTGTTGTATGTGACCGTAAATCCATCCCAAAGGATCTCTGTTGGAGGTAAAGGAGGAAGCATGATGATATAATAGAAAACTCCTGGTTCGAAGTAGCCGTTATCTGGCGCGTACACTGTTATTTCCGACTGTCCTTCCTGAATGTGAGGTGTCGGCATATCATCATAAAAGAAATCAACTTCAACAAGTCCTGCAATGTGTTCGCCTCCATTTGCTTTAAATGTCACAGATCTGATGTCGCCGTTTGTTACAGAGAATTTAATACCACTGCATACATTGTAAAAAGACAAGCTTGTATCATGAGAACGGGCAATACATGGAAACTGGCCCTTGCTGAAAGTGCCTTTTGTAGCTACTTGTATGTCAGGTACTGTAAAAATTATGCTTTCACCATCGCATGTTGCATCTTCCTGATACGGATATAGCGCCATAATGCCATGAATCGATATGTCGTCTTTGGTGATTTTTGATGCAAATCCACCTGTGAAAGTTGCCGTCTCGGACGGCTCGGAATTTTCAGATGTGAATTTTCCTGCTATGCCATTGCAGAAAACCTTGATGTTTTCATCGGTATCCCACCAGACTGCCCCGTCATCCTGTCTGATTGTTCTTGTCTGGTTTTCTGCACTATTTGCATAAAATGTAAATGTGTTGTCAGAAACTTGATCTGATGAGATTTCCTCTATTTGACATGACGAAATCGCACTGATTAAAAATGCGGATGCCAATAACTTATATGATGTCTTCATGATTCCTCTTCGATTTATTTTACATACCATATGTCTTCAGTACCTTCTATTCCGCCATCAACACCAATTGACTTGACGGTAATGTTACAAGTAGCGGTCCTGTTGCCATCTTCTGTTGTGACGGTGATGGTCGAGTTGCCAACTTTGATTGCATTGACTTTACCATTAGTCACTGTTGCTACGGTATTGTCGCTGCTTGTCCAGACCATGTTTTTATTAGTAGCGTTCTCAGGGTATATTTCAGCTTCTAATGTGATAGAGTCTCCCTCAGTAAGTACGGCTTCTGCTTTACTGAGTGAGATGCTTTCAACAGGGATTGGCTTAACATTGACCGTTACATTGCATGTTGCTGTTATTCCACCATCTTCTGACTTGACAGTGATCACAGCATTACCTTTTTTATGAGCCATAACCTTTCCATCAACAACTGTTGCCACGTCATTGTTATTCGAGGCCCATGTGATATTTTTATTTATCGCGTTGTCCGGGATGATAGTAGCGCTTAATGTTGCTTCTTCCCCTTCTATCAATTCAATGCTGGTCTTGTCAAGTATGATTTGTTCTACATGGTATGTTTTTTCGGATACCCTCACTTCGCATATCGCTGATTTGCCACCATCTTCTGACTTGACAGTGATCACAGCATTACCTTTTTTATGAGCAGTAACCTTGCCATCAACAACTGTTGCCACGTCATTGTTATTTGAGGCCCATATGATATTTTTATTTATCGCGTTGTCCGGAATGATAGTAGCGCTTAATGTTGCTTCTTCCCCTTCTATCAATTCAATGCTGGTCTTGTCAAGTATGATTTGTTCTACATAATATGTTTTTTCGGATACCCTCACTTCGCATATCGCTGTTTTGCCACCATCAACTGTAGTCACTATAATGGTGGCTGTACCGATCTTATGAGCTGTCACAGCGCCTTCTTGCACGGAGGCTACCGCAGGCTGCGTTGATGTCCACGATACCGACTTGTTATCTGCGTTTGAAGGTGATACGGTTGCTGTTAAGACCTGAGTGTCTCCTTCTTCCAATTCAAGGCTCGCCTGCGACAGTGATATTCCTGTCACAGAAACAGGCTCTTTTTCCTGACCGCAGCTGATGAACAGGAGAGAGAATGCCATTATGATCAATTTAAGAACTTTGTGTTTCATCGTAATAAGATTTTTAATGGTTATTTTTGTTCTTTATATGTTTTCAGTCGTATATCATAATTGACTTTGCATTTCTCCTTTAAGGTTTGATATTCGTTATTGAAATCTTTTGCCGACCAAAATTCGGAATGTCCGTATCTTTCTACACATATTATCTTATAGGCCATCTGGTAATATGTGAAGTCTATCTCATCCCAATCAACATCTAGAGACCATACTCCGGTCTGCAGCACTCTTAATCTTGCACGCCTTTCTTCTTCGTCCATAATCAATGTAATTAAGTAATCGGTCATTCCGCCAAGTGAGTACAGAGGATCTTGATCTAGCTTCTTTACCATTTTATCGACAAGGTCACGCAAGAATGGATTATTTGCTAGCTCATTTAAAGCTTGCTGATAAGTAAACATAGATATGAGGGTGTCACCCCAACCCCAAGAGTGATTAAAATAAACAAAGAAAGTGTGAGGTTGTTTCGTATATCTTACTGAAGGTTGTGGAAAGACCCTAACAATGATAACGATGCAATACCCCACACTCGCCAGATATGGGGTAAAGGCATATTGCTAGATACAATACGCCCTGCCATAATCTAAACAAGAATGAGCGTTGTTCGTATCGTCCCATTGTTATCGAAAACTTCCACATTTTCAGTAAAGGACAGTGCGAAAACACTTTCATATGTAAATCTTTGAGATTTCTCCCCCAAAGACACTTCAAAGGTATGAAATTATTTCCCACAAACAACACTCATATCGTAGGATATTGCAGGAATATATGGTAATACAAAAATCCCACACTGTCGAAACAATGTGGAATGATAAATAGCTGTGCGTCGCACTTTTCGTTCAAACTGCGTTTATCCTTATATAGGGAGGCCTCTCACCGCATGGCCGGATGAGAGCAAAGTATTATGGTTCAATGGTTTAAAGCCTTTTCGATGGAACGTTTTCCCACCCATCTGTATCTAATTACCTGACTCTCGGGTGTTATCCTATGAATTTGATTTAACCTCCTTACAGAACACACTAAAAGCACAGCCGTGGAACTGAGAATTTATAGAAAAAGCCCGGCATCTGCTTGTGATGTCGGGCTTTCGTGGTCCCTGCAGGGCATGATCCTGCGACCCCCTGATTATGAGTCAGGTGCTACTAACCAACTGAGCTAAGGGACCAAACTTATAAAAGAACTAATTTGCAGTGGTTCGGAGTGGCTACCGAACCACAATGCAAATATAATACTTTTTCGATAAACTTCGATTAGTTGAGCTTGATTTCAACCTCAACACCTGAAGAAAGTTCGAGCTTCATAAGAGCATCTACAGTCTTAGGAGTTGAATCGTAAATGTCAAGAAGACGGCAGAATGAGTTGAGCTCGAACTGCTCACGTGACTTCTTGTTTACGAAAGTCGAACGGTTTACAGTGAAGATCTTCTTGTGAGTAGGAAGCGGAATAGGACCGTTTACACGTGCACCTGTAGCCGAAACTGTCTCAACGATCTTCTTTGCCGACTTGTCAACAAGCATATGATCGAATGATTTGAGTTTAATTCTGATTATCTGGCTCATATCAAATTTCGTTGAATTCTGTTAAACAATTATTCGTCATCGTCAGCCTTGTAGCCACTCTTCTCGATAACCTCCTTAGCGAGTCCTGCTGGAACCTCTGCATAGTGGTCGAATGACATTGTGCTGGTAGCACGTCCAGAAGAGATAGTACGGAGGATAGTTACGTAACCGAACTGCTCTGCGAGTGGAACGTATGCCTTAACGATACGTGCTCCGAGAGTTGAGTCCATTGCATTGATCTGTCCACGACGGCGGTTGAGGTCACCTACGATGTCTCCCATATAATCCTCTGGAGTAACAACTTCGAGGCTCATAATAGGCTCGAGGAGAACCGGCTTAGCCTTAGGGCAAGCGTGACGGAATGCAAGGCGTGCAGCGAGCTCGAATGAGAGCTGGTCTGAGTCCACTGGGTGGAATGAACCATCCTTGAGGGTAACCTTGAGTGATGGAACCTCGTAACCTGCGAGCACACCGTTTGACATTGCTGACTTGAAGCCCTTCTCAACTGATGGGATGAACTCCTTAGGAACGTTACCACCCTTCACCTCGTCAACGAACTGAAGACCTGTAACTCCCTCGTCAGCTGGTCCGATCTCAACGATGATATCAGCGAACTTACCACGTCCACCAGTCTGCTTCTTGAACACCTCAC
>JAFVOX010000022.1:0-18638 GCA_017505605.1 Bacteroidales bacterium | reverse complement strand
TTGTCGATTAAGACACTTTTCAAACAAAAACAAGGCGTAAAATATACACTTTTCAAATTCCCAAAGTCTCTCAATAACGGGCTAAACAGGTCGTTTTTATATGAGTTTAGCCTATTATCTCGTACTTTTCCCGATTCCCCCGAGATTTTTTATACCTAAACCCCCGATTCCCCCAAGATTTTTTCAGGCATTGTCCGCGGTTTCCCCAAGATTTCAAGAAAAATCCCCGGCTAAGGCCGGGGATGTCGAAGTATGATATGTAGGTTAGTCGATTGTCTTGTCGATCGAGAAGCGGGTGATCTTGCGGGAGGTGTTCTTCTGGAACTCCACATCTCTGAGCTTCACTCTCTTGACGGCCTTGTAAGGCGGCATCTTTTCGTTGAGGAGCTTGACCTGGTCTTCGAAATACTTCTGGAGGTCAGTAATGCCTTTGTCAGCAAGAAGGTCTGCATCAGGGAAGATTTCTGCTACAATAGTGATCCTGTCTTTCTGCACACGGCTCTCGCCTGCATATACAACCACTTCTGAAACTCCCTCGACCTTCTGCAGGTCGGCCTCGATTTCCTCCGGATATACATTCTTTCCGTTCGAGAGGATGATCAGGTTTTTCTTTCTTCCGGTGATATATATCCATCCTTCCTCGTCAAGCCTTCCATAGTCGCCGGTGTGGAAGAAGCCGTCCTTGTCGAAGACCTCTGCTGTTGCTTCAGGATTGTTGTAGTAGCCCAACATCACGTTAGGGCCCTTTACGCAGATCTCTCCCTCACCGTTCTCATCCGGATTGTCGATCTTCACTCGGCAGGCAAGGATAGGTGTTCCCACGCTGCCGGGCTTGCGATATTTATTTCTGTTTGCAGAGATGAGAGGTGCGCACTCGGTGATTCCGTAGCCGTTGAGGATTGTGATTCCGAGTGAATCGAAAGTCCTGATGATCTCTTCATCGAGTTTTGCTCCTCCGCAGATGATAAGCTCGAGCTTGCCGCCGAATGCCTTGAGAACACTGCTGAAGAGCTTCTTTCTAAGGTCGATTCCAACCTTTCTGAGGGCGTCGCTGACCTTCATCATCACCTTAAGGAGTCCGGCCTTGCCGCCTTTACGGGCTGTTGCCCATATCTTTCTGTTCATAACCTCAAGGAAGGCCGGAACGAGGATGAGGTGGGTAGGCTGCTGCTCCCTGATTTCATCACTTACGTGTTTGAGACCGCTTGAGATGTAGACCTCGCAGCCCTGCGCAAGGTGACCTACATAATTCACAGTCGAACCGAAAGTATGATGAGGTGGAAGCACGTGGAGGGTCTTTCTTGTAATGTCGAAATTGTACATTCCCAGAGTCATATCAAGACAGATGTTGGCCTGTGAAAGCATCACACCCTTGCCTTTACCCGTTGTTCCAGAGGTAAATACGATCGACGCAAGCTTTGTGGTGTCGATCTTATATTCATAATACGAATTGTCGCCACTCCTATACAGCTCGGCGCCCTTTTCCTGAAGGGCAGCGACAGAAGTCAGCGCCTTTCCGCCAAGTTCGGCCTCCTCTATTGCACTCTCGGGAGCGATTGAAACAAGTAGTTCGACAGACTTCAGGCCTCCGCTGCGAAGGATCTCCTGAATCTTCGATTCTGCTGTCCTTCCATATATCACAGCCTTGCAGGCAGTTGTCGAGATGATACCATCTATGTCCTCAACCGGAAGTTCCTTGTCCACGGGCACTGTGACAGAACCGATGGCCATCACGCCGAAAAAGGCGCAGCACCAGCCGTAGGAGTTCTCACCTACAATTGCTATCTTCTCCTCTCTGAGTCCGTTTGCAATGAGGGCTGTTCCAAGATGCCTTACATCATCGCGCCACTGCGAAAAGGAAACCTTCTTCACCTCCTTGTCAGATGGCTTATCCTTATAGGAAATCGCAATACTGTCAGGAAAATTCTGCGCAGCCTCCTCTACCAGCGAACGCATATCATCGATAAAGGTGGTTTTATAAATAGGATAATTCTTGTTCATTTGGGATATTTTTGGTTAAAAATCTTTCAAAGGTAGCATTTTTCTCTAAATCTTCAACCTCACCCCCACCCTTGACAGAAGCCCGGTGAGGCCGACGCAGAGGAAGGAGAAAAGGGCGCATTTGAGCAGGCCGAGGATGCCGGCAAGGCCATCGAAGGTGTACAGGCCGGCAAAGCCGAAGAGGCTGTAAAGGATATACGGCATTATATAGACCGTAAGGGTCGCCGTGCCCGCAGGGCGGATGAGGCGGAACCAGGAGGTCCTTCCATATGCCTCCATCACGCGCAGCAGGGCATACACGGCAACAGACAGAGCACTCACGTAGAGGCAGAATGGCAGGGTGCCTATAAGCTTGGAGGTGATCCACCAGTGGTGGGACACGGCGGCGGCAGCGGCGAGCAGGGCCGAAGCGGCGAAGGCGCAGCCGAGGCGGAGGCGGGCCGGACGAGCCGCGAGCCTGCGCTCAGCCAGCGACAGGAGCATACCGCCGGTGGCCATTATGGCAGAAGAAGCATTCCCAAGGCGCAGGACACCTGCCATATCACCTATGAATGAAGGGCCGTCAATGAACTGACCACCACCCCTCTTTACCGTCAGAAGCATATTCAGGGCAATGAGGCCAAGCCATATAAGGAATATACGGACAGGCTTCTCACGTACAAGCATATATGCCACTGCGCAGAAGCAATATGTCCATCCTATGATACCGAGTATACCCCACCATTGGGCGCTGAAGAAACCTCCTTCAGGAGTACGGAAAGTCAGTGCAAGGAAGACCAACACGGCCACACCCAGGGCCTGAAGCCATTTCTTTGCCTTAAAACCAGCCGGATAAGTGTTCCAGATCAGGAAGAACGCGGCTGCCATCAGCACGCGGTAAAAGTTCTTTCCATATCCGAGAGTCGAATCAAAACCCCCTTCAGTGTTCACGATGAAGACGCCCATCAGCACAAGTGCAAGGGTGCGCGAAAGGATATGCTTCAATGTAGACTCTCCCGTACTTCCTTTTGAATAGCGACGTTCCAAGGCATATGGAATCGACATACCCATAGCAAAAAGGAACATCGGGAACACAAAATCCGACACTCCCATTCCATCTTCGAACATCTCGAAATGTTCAAGGAAATGCGGCACGCCCCCCACAGACCACAGGTCATTGACAAAGACCATAAGAAGCATAGTGAGGCCCCTCAACATATCGATAGCCTCATTCCTTTTTGTAAAAAGACAATTTTCCATTAGACATCCTGATTTTTACTGCCGTTCAGCTGTCACAAATATACAGATAATAAGCGGCAATCTTATGCAGACATTCGCCTCCTTTTTCAAATATTCATCATATATTTGTAAAAACCACATCACACGACTATGACCAGAATTCTTAAACTTATGCCGGCTGTCCTTCTGTGTATGATGTGCTGGCAGGCATTTGCCGGAAACGAAACAGCCACAGATGCAAGGACCCCCGAAAGGGTGCACACCGAAGTGATGGCGTGGAGCAACATCACAGGTGTGAGAATGGATGGAGAACTCGTAGATTTCGAATCGACCTTGAGGGTCGGAAATCCGGACGGATACATCGAAATGACAGGCAGAGAGAGACAGAACAACGTGCAGTACCGCCGCGAAGGCACCTCACAGATAGTCAACATCCCTCTGCACGGAGCTCATTTCACCCAGAAAGTCACAGACATCGACCATCAGACAGTAAAGCTGGAATGGGAAGCGGAAGCAGACGAAACTCTTGATGAAGGAGCATATTTCTGCCTCACCTTCAATGGAGACAACTACACCGACGCCTCATTCAAGATAAGATCCAGAGAGGTAAGCGTCATCTCTTCTTCAAGAAAGGTTTCCCTGAAATTTGACAGGAAGGTAAAGGCATTCACCAGAAAGGAAGGCGAGGCAACCACCGTGTATGTCACCCTTATGCCGGTACTCCGCAAAGGAGGAAAAGCCACTCTATCTGCGGATATGACGACGGATTGCATCCGCCGCAACGAAAAGGCCGAAATCACGCTTGACCTTGGAAAGCCAGGCAACTCATTCATAGGATTCGGAGGAAACTTCCGACTTCAAAATCCGGAGAAGGATCCTGCAGTAATCAGCTATTGCCTTGAAAATATGAGGGTTGCGATGGGCAGGGTGGAACTTCCGTGGAGGAATTGGCATCCTGAAGAGGATATGGACCCTACCCAGGCAGAGCTTCACCCTCACGTAAGAGAAAGTCTGGAGATGGCCCAGCGTCTCGAGGCTATGGGTATGCCTGTAGCCCTGGCCTGCTGGTTCCCTCCTCAATGGGCCCTCGAACCGGGATCCGTACGCAGAAGCGGAGGTGTTGCCGCCCTCAGACTGGACAATGCAAAGAAAGAAAAGATATATAAGTCGCTGTGCTCATATATCAAGTTTGCCAAAGAGCGTTATGGCGTCGAATTCGACTATTTCTCATTCAACGAATCAGATATAGGTATCGATGTGCTGCACACTCCGGAGGAGCACAGGGACTTCATAAAGGAGTTCGGAGCAGTTCTGGCTGACGCCGGACTTCCGTGCAAGATGTTCCTTGGCGACAATTCCGACGCAACTACCATAGATTTCATAAGACCTGCCATAGCAGATCCTGAGACCCATAAATATATAGGTGCAGTGTCATTCCATTCCTGGAGAGGCTGCGACGACCAGACCCTGAAGGAATGGGCCCGCGCCGCCGAAAGCATAAACGTACCTCTGATTGTCGGAGAAGGCAGCACGGACGCGGCAGCGCACAGGTATCCTCAGATATTCAATGAGGCGACATTCGCCCTGTATGAAATCAATCTCTACACAAGGATATGCGCCATCTGCCAGCCTCTGACGATACTCCAGTGGCAGCTGACATCCGATTATTCTCCTCTATGGGGAGACGGCATCTACCGTTCAGAAGGACCTCTGAGGCCTACTCAGAGATTCTGGAACCTGAGGCAGCTGGCTATGACACCTGAAAACTCATTCTCAATTCCTGCAGTATGCTCGAAGGCAAACATCAACACAGCAGCCTTTGCCAACATCGCCAGAGGAGAGACAGCCGTGCATATGGTCAACAACGGCGCAGCCTGCGAGGCTCAGATCACAGGCCTGCCTCAAAATGCAGCTGAGGCGACAGTATACGTCACAAATTCAAGACAGAACTCAACCTCAGAAACTCTCAAGCCTGTCGAAGGCTCTCTCACCCTCACACTTCCAGCAGAAAGCTTCATCACAATAATAATCAAATAAAACTATGAAAATCAGACACATAGCTGCGGCATTAGGACTTATGACAGCAGCATTCACAGCCCAGGCCCAGGATTTTGTTCTGACTGAGACCGGCTATTTCCGCAATCAGGGAGTGGACGCGATGTCGTTCAACGACTACTACCCGGAAGGTCATCAGGGAGGTATCTCGGTGATAATGCACGGCAAGAGGGTCGTGACCAATGGAGACATACGCTTCGATCCGACTCCGGGTCAGTGGCAGCCAGTGCCAAGACAGGTAAGCCGCGAAATCATTGACGGAAAGATCGTCACCAGACTTGCCTACCCGGACTCTTCAAGGCACGCCACAGGCTTCAACCCTATGTTCTATCCTGATGTGCAGCTGACATACTCAGTGACTTTGGAAGCAGATGGAGACGCCCTTGTGGTGACAGTGGACCTGGATCAGCCGATTCCCGAAAAGTTCCTTGGAAAAGCCGGATTCAACCTTGAGTTCTTCCCCGGAGAACTCTTCGGAAAGCCTTGGCTAATGGATGAGCAGGGAGGCATATTCCCACAGCAGGCAAATGCTCCGCTGGAGTACTCTGACACCTATCTTGAGCATATGGGTGACTTCCACAACCCTGAACGCCCTCTTGCAGACATCGACCGCCTGAATGCAGAAGGCTACAGCCCGCTTACCGCAGACAACATCGTAGCGGCACCTTACGCAGAAGGCAGCTGCTTCGTTTCCTGCCCTGACGACCCATACTCAAGACTGAAGATAACTTCGCAGACAGCACCGCTCAAGCTCTACGACGGAAGAATGAACCACAACAACGGATGGTTCGTCCTCCGCAGCGAGATCCCGGCAGGTGCAACGAAAGGCGCGATCAGATGGATCATCGAGCCGAATGTAGTGGAAGAATGGATATATAAACCGGTAGTGCAGACCTCTCAGGTCGGCTACCTCCCGGCACAGCAGAAGTTCGCGGTGATCGAGCTCGATGGAAGAGACCACGACTATGCCCAGGCAAGGCTCGTGAAACTCACAGCTGAAGGCGAAAAAGTAATAAAGAATATATTGACGTCTCCTTGGGAGGGTAATTTCCTCCGCTACAACTACCTCAAGGCTGACTTCACTGATGTGACCGAGGCCGGACTATACAAGATCCGCTACAAGGACAGCGTCTCTCCTACATTCAGAATAGGTTCAGATGTGCTTGACAGAGGAGTATGGCAGCCGGTTCTGGAGTACTTCCTCCCTGTGCAGATGTGCCATATGAGGGTAAGCGAGAAGTACCGTATCTGGCACGACGCCTGCCATCTGGATGATGCTCAGATGGCACAGGAGGGCAACCACATCGACGGATATGACCAGAAGGAAGGAATACCTTGCAAACTGGAAGTCCACGAAACAGGACACGGTCTGAACGTGGGAGGATGGCACGATGCCGGCGACTTCGACCTCAGGGTCGAGTCACAGGCGGGAGAGTGCTACATCCTGGCTCTTGCGTGGGAGGAGTTCCAGCCTGAAATAGATGTCACAGCAATCGACCAGCACAGCAAGAAGGTGGAGATACACGAGGCGGACGGCCGCAACGACCTGCTTCAGCAGGTTGAGCACGGAGCCTTGAGCGTCGTGAACGGCTACCTTGCGCTCGGAAGACTCTACAGAGGCATCATCTGCCCGTCACTCAGACAGTATGTACTGCTTGGAGATGCAGCAGCAATGACTGACAACATCCCTGGAAACGAGGACGACAGATGGGTCTTCACGGAGAACAATCCTGGCAGAGAGATAACTACAGCCGCAAATCTTGCAGCAACCGCAAGGGTTCTGAAAGGTTTCAACGACACCCTCGCAGTGCATTGCGAGAATATCGCTAAAGAAATATTCGAGGCAACCGCCGAAACCAGACCTGGAATGAAGCTGCAGGCCGCAGCAGAATTATATATCACCACAGGCACCGAGGAATATATGGACTACATCACCTCTAACTGGGATTCAGTGACAGGCAGTGTGGACAGGAACGGATGGTTTATGGCACGCGTCGCAAAGAAGATGGAAGGTCAGAAGAAGTACCGCAAGCTGACCGCCAGATGGAACGAGGCGCTTCAGGAATATAAGACCAGACTCGAAGAGCAGACAAGCGCCACACCTTACGGAGTGCCATACACACCGGACATCTGGGGCGCAGGATGGAGCATACAGAACTTCGGCTTCAACCACTATTTCCTTGTGTCAGCCTACCCTGAGGTCTTCTCTGCAGATCCTGTGACCAACTCTATGAACTTTGTACTCGGCTGTCACCCGGGTTCGAACCAGGCATCATTCGCGTCAGGAGTAGGAGCTCAGTCAGCAACAGTAGGCTACGGCCTCAACCGCGCGGACTGGTCATATATCCCTGGAGGAGTCATTTCAGGAACCGCCCTCATCAGACCGGACTTCCCTGAACTTCTCGAGTGGCCTTACCTGTGGCAGCAGACAGAGTACGTGCTCGGAGGAGGATCATCACACTATATGTTCCTGGTCCTGGCAGTACAGAATCTCTTGAAATAGTTTCATAACAGCACACTACAGCAGTCCGGCAATCTTAGCATAGATGCCGGGCTGTATTTTATATGCGATATTTGCAGCAAAGAGAGACTGCTGTGATCTTGCAAAGTCGGCGTCCGCCTGATTCATCAGGTCGAAGGTCTTGGCTACATAGTTTCCTATGCGGTGCTGCTCCAGGCGGAAGCCTGCGCGCTCACGCAGGGCCTTCAAGGCCCGGCGCCGCGCGAAGATTCCCGCCGTCTGCCACGTCTGGAAGGTCTCTTTTGCAAACTCGTGGAGGCTTGCTGCAGCAGCTGCATTGAAACGGGCATCATTGCAGGCCTTCTCCAGAGGCTTGATCATCTCTGAAGCCTCAGCCTTCAAGGCAGGCTCATCATAGACTGCCGAAAGTACATCTGCATTCTGCTGCCAGACAGTCTTGAACTCCTGAGCGGCCTCTTCACTTACAGCCACGACACCATTGTCCGCCGCTTCCAGCAGGCAGGACAGGAGGTCGTATGCCCTTACCTGGGCCTCGACAGTATATTTCCTTGTCGTACTTATAGTTTTCATATCCGCTACCAAGGCGGCCATCATAGCAGTCATTTCCATATAGATGATTCAAAAGCGACGCAAATATATATAAAAAAGGCCGATGTCCGTGCGGACATCAGCCTTCATATAACAATGTAATCTTATATTACAATTTGCGGAAGTCGATTGTACAGTTGAACTTGTTGTCACCGTCAAGAGGTGTACACTCAGTTACTGTCATAACGTAAGTAGCTCCGAGCTCGAGAGGCTGACGTGTACCGGACTCGTCAACTTTGATAAGCTCTACGTTTCCGTAGATATCGAGCCACTTCTTAGCCTCATCTGTGAGAGTTACAGTGCCCCACTCTGCACCCCAGCCTGCCTGGCCGAAGAACTTGAATGAAAGCTCTGCATCGTACTGCCAACGTACGCCCATTGTAGTGTCAGTACCCTCACCTGCAACACCTGTGAACTGGTAAACGCCGTCTTCTATCTCAGCGAGTGTGATGAACTGTCCGCCATCCCAAGCAAGAGGACGTGCGATGTATGGATGACCAACACCCCAACCCATAAATGTGATTGCGCCCTCATCTGCATAAGTTGCAGCCTTACCATCTTCTTTTACTCTTCTTACAGTCACAAACTGCTCTGAAAGATTGAGTTCGAAAGAGTAGTAACCTGATACAGCCTTGAACTTGAGTCCCTCTGCAGTAAGCTCAAAGTGGTCAGGATCGACATACCAGTCAAGCGGATTGTTTATGCCCGAGAATGAGATGATGCTGTTCTGCTCAACCGGAGCTGCCATCACCTTATAAACCTCGTTAGAGAGCTTCATTGCACCTACACCGTTCACCTTGATGTCGAGCATATTTACAGGGATGTAAACCTCCTCGTATGAGATCTTGGCTGCCTTCACACCGCCTGTAAGGTCGAGAATGAGCTTGTAGCTCTTACCACCTTCAAGAGCGGCACCCTTGATGTTACCATCAGCTGCCGGAATCTCAAATGCAGGAGCAAGATTGATCTCAGCATAGTCAGGTGTAAGGAACTCACCTCCCCAACCCTTCTGATGGAAGATCTTGAAGTCTGCACCTGAAACAGCGAGCTGACCAGGAGCTGTAAGAGTGAACTGGTAGAGCTTGTCACCGATGCAAGCCATAGGATAAGCACCCTCAGTTGTATCCCAGCTTGGTCCGATTACCGGCTTACCGAAGTTAGAGCCGATTACCCAAGGAGTACCTGTGCCATCCTCAGAAAGCTTGGCAGGGTTACCCTCTGCGTCTACAGGCTCAGCCTTGACATAAAGCTTGTCAGCATCATATGTAAGAAGGTAGTTGCCAGAAGCTGCACGGAACTTAACCTCAGTAAAGTCATCGTTAACCTCGAAGAAGTCGTAATCAACTGTCCAGTTGTTGAGGTCTACAACACCGCCGAAGTCCATTACCTGACCCTGCTCGAGCTGGTACACCGCCGCTACGTTTGTAGCACCAAGTGGAGAAGCCTTGAGAGTGAAGAGGTCTACAGCGATTGTGTATTTACCTGCTACACCTGCAGTGAAAGGAATAGAAGCGGTCTTCTCTGCGCTGAGAGCTGATCCGTCCCAACCGATAGTGATCACATCACCCTCTGCGTTGATTGCAGGAGTAACGAGAACACCCTTCACCTTCTCAGGGAACTCCTGAGTAAGCTCGTACTTGTAGTCTTCAACCTTTGCAAGCTCATACTCTGCACCTTCCTCAGTCTTGAGAGTGAGGGAAGCGAAGTCCGGACGCTTGAGGGCTACGTAAGTAGTGTCATATGTAAGACCCATTCCTACGTTCTGTGATGCAAAGACGAGGGTTGCGATTCCATCAGGAATGTCCTTATAAAGAGGAGCCTGGATAGTGCCTTCATAAGTTGCACCGTTTTCCTTTGTTCTGATGGTCACGTTGTTCACCTCTGTCTCATCGTAAAGGAGAGTCGCCTTCAGTGTAGAAAGAGCAAAGTCCTTATCCTCGATAGTTACAGAGAACTTGATGTCTGCACCCATATAAGTGCTTTCAGTGCAGCTGTTCACTGTTGTCTCCGGGCCGACATCAGTAAGCTTGAACTCAGGAGTCTGCTCCTGACAAGCTGCAAAAGCCAATGTTCCGGCCAGAGCGAATGCTGCTAATTTGAATATCTTGTTCATTTCTTTTGTTTTTTAATTGGTTTTTACTCCTGCCACAGAAGAGATGCGATACTTCTGGCCGGTACTTTATATTTGACAGTCTGCTTTGTGCTTGCGAAGACAAAGTCCTGCTCCTTAGCGCTGTTGTTGCAGATGAGGACACCGACTGTGTTGTCAGTGTTGAGATACATCTGGATCTCCAGTCCTGAAGGAAGGTCGAATGTCTTGATCTTCATTCTTCTTGCACCTGGCTTGAGGGCAACAGAAGCGTGAGCGCAGTCAAACCAGTGGCTGTTCTTCACGATAGTCTTGTAATCTGCAGAATTGATGGTCACACCACCGTAGCAGGTCTTGCAAGAACCGTCGTGTCTGCTGTAAGGACCTCTCTTGTCATCAAGCATAAGGTTCCACAGAACTGAACCACGTCCACCGCGTGAAAGAACGCCGAGGAACATTGTAGAGAAATCAGGAACAAGGCAGTTTGAAAGGAAGTTGAAGTCCCATCTGTTTTCCCAACCGCCGATCCATTCTCCGATGGAAGCCTCTGTGAAGTAGATCTTCTTCTCAGGATTTGCAGCATAGATCTCGTTGAGTTCTGTTACGCTTCCGCCGTAGTTATGCCAAGCAGAACCGTCAGCCCATTTGTAAGCCTCAGGATCGGCATAGATGTTAAGAGGATAGTTGTCCTGACCCTGCTTGCCGTCATAATTGAAGTTATGGTCGAAGAGGAGGATCTCCACATCTGCAAGACCAGCCTTGTCCATTGCCGGACCGAGGACCTTCACGAACTCCTTCTGATCCTGCCAAGGCATTACCAGAGACATAGAGTTACCAGGGTTGAGAGGCTCGTTCTGCATTGTGATCGCGTGGATGTCGAATCCCTCGGCCTCCATTGTCTGGATCCACTTCACGAAGTACTCTGCATAATCATCATAGCAAGACGGTTTGAGACGGCCTCCTGTCCAGGAGTTGTAAGTAGTCTCGTCAGTTACAGGAACATTGAACTTTGACACATCCCAGCTGTTTCCGCCTGGCATCTGGCACTTCATCCACTGAGGGCAAGACCAAGGTGAACCGATGATCTTCACGTCAGGGTTGATGGCGTAGATCTCCTTGAGGACAGGGAAGAGATAGTTCTTGTCCTCTGAGTGAACAGCAAAGTTCTCAAGACCCTGCTTGTCGCACCAGGTGTAGTTGTCATCAAGACAGAAGTCAGAAGCACCGATAGACACACGGATGAGGCTCATACCGGCTCCCTTCTCGCGAGAGAAAGTCTCCTCAAGGAAGGCTGTCCTGTCTGCAGGATCCATCTTGAGAAGGTTGTAGGCCGCTGCTGTAGTCACAGCAAGTCCGAAACCGTCCACTGGCTCTGTTGCAAGAGAAGTCTTGTCATAAGAGACCTGATAAGGAGACATACTGCCCGGCTTGCCGAAATTGAAAGTGCTCCTTTCGAACTGCTGTCTGCTGTCTGCTGTAGTAACGTATGCCACTACATCCTTTGTCGCGACCTCCGGCTTCGGTGTCGGAGTGTCAGGGGTATCAGGTGTGTTCTGACCGTTATCCGGCTTGTCTGTAGTGCAGTTGCAGGCACACAGACAAGCGAGGATTCCAGATAAGAATATCTTTGATATCTTCATAATCATAATCTATTAATAGCCAGGGTTCTGAACAAGCGTTGGGTTGTCATCAAGTGCAGTCTGAGGCACCGGCATAAGGATAGACTCCGGAGTAAGAGGAAGTCTTGTCTGCCAATATGCATCCTCAGCATTCATCGCATCGTGCACTTCTTTGACCCTGTCAAAGCCGTGACGCACAAGGTCAAAGAAACGATGTCCCTCAAATGCAAGCTCAAGGCGACGCTCGTTAAGTACTGCATCTATCATTTCCTCCTGACTTGCAGGCTGCGAGATAGGACTGATCTTTGCGCGGGTTCTGATCTCATTCACAAGCTTTGTCGCGCCAGCAAGATCTCCTGTGCAGGCAAGAGCTTCTGCGTGAAGCAGCTTGATTTCACCCAGACGCATCAGGATGATTGAAGAAGCATTGGTAGGCACCTTATGCATAAACGCATACTCATCAGAAGCATAGTAGTTTGACCAAGAACACTGGTCGAAGATGATTGAAACGTTCTTTCTTTCTGTGTCACCCTCGGCATCATATGCGTTGATAAGGTTTCTTGAAGGAGTAACCCATTTTGCCCAAGAGTAACTTGCAGCAGGATCATATGCATTTCTATGGAACATCATATACACCCAGTTACCGTTTGACTTTGGCCACTGGACCTCGAAGATGGACTCGCTTGTGTTTCTTTTTGCATCAGTGTCATCATAAGCCCACATTTCTGCGTATGAGTCACAAAGCTTGTAACCATAATCGTTCTCAATCGAAGTACAGAGTTCGGCTACCTTGTTCCAGTCACGGATAGGCTCTTCAGCATAGATTCGCGCAAGAAGTCCCTTTGCAAAAGCCTTGGTAAAGACGAACTTGTTGCTCTGATCGACATCCGGAGCATACTGGATGGCGAATGTAAGGTCTTCTACGAGCTGTGCGTATACTGTTGCTACAGTTTCCTGCTTAGGGAAGTACTCGAAATAAACATCTTCGATGTTCTCCGATGTAATCGCAGGCGGAATAGTGTTGATCACTGGAACCGGTCCCCAGAGACGTGACATCTGGAAAAGAGCCCAAGACTTCCAGCACTTGGCCTCTGCACTCCAACGGTTTGCCTCTTCCTCTGTAAGGGTCGGGTCAAGTTCTCTGATTCTGTCAACATTGTAGATGATGTCATTTGCATTCTTCATCTGGCTGAGATAGTAGCCCCAGTCACGCTCCACGTTTGGATTGGCAGCATCCTGCTTGTTAGACTCGATGGCCATAATTTCAGCAGTGTTTGTTCCGCAGTAAGCGTTGTCAGCGCGACATTCTGTGTAGATCAGGTAGTCCTGGTAGCCATACTCCTGTACACCTTTCGCCCAGCTGTTATAGATTGAATTCCTCAATCCCTCCATATCCGCTCTTGTATTGTACTGAGATTCAGTGGCTCCTTCCACTTCGACATTACCTTCATTATATCCGGTTTCAGGGAAGTAATCCAGGCTGCAGGAAACAAGGCCCAGGAGAACAGCGAAAATAAATATATTGTTTATACTTTTCATACTATATTAGAAATCAATGTTAACACCCAATACCACACTTCTTACACAAGGGTAAGTACCCCAGTCAACACCCATGCTTGTAGCACTGGTATACTGGCTCATCTCCGGGTCGTAACCTGAGTAGTTTGTGAATGTAATCATATTGTCAAGAGTGATGTAAGGCTGGATACGAGCTATATTAGCCTTCTTAAGTGCCGGATGCTTGATGTCATAGGCAAGAGTGATGTTCTTGATCTTGAGATAAGATCCATCCTCGATCCATCTTGTAGAAGTCTTGAGGTTCTCCACCTCTCCAGCCTTAGGGATATCGGTAATCTGACCTGGAATTCTCCAACGTCTCACCACATCCTTGATCTGGTTTGCTCCGTTAAGCATAGACACCATATCGATCTTTGATGCATTGTAGATGTCATTTCCTACGGAAGAAGTCATAAGGACGCTGAGGCTCAAGCCTTTATAGCTCAATGTATTTGTCATACCGGCTGTGAAAAGAGGATTTGCATTACCGATGTACTGCTTGTCCGAGCTGTTCACCTTACCGTCGCCATTGATGTCCTCATACATAATCATACCGGTCTCAGGGTCAACTCCAAGAGCCTTGTAACCCCAGAACATTGAAAGTGGCTGACCAGGAGTCATTCTTACACAATAGTCGCTGAAACTCTCTGAAGTCTTGGTATAATAGTATATGTTCTTGAGTTTGAGATTCTCCAGTTTGTTGCGGTTCATTGAGATGTTGAAATCAGTAGACCACGAGAAATCCTTTCTTTCAACATTCACTGAACTGATCGCAAGCTCGAGACCCCAGTTTGACATCTCACCCTCGTTTCGGTAAAGAGCAGGGAACGGATCCGGCATAGGCACGTTAAGGAGAAGATCCTTGGTGTACTTGTAATATCCATCGATAGTCACAACGAGACGGCTTCTGAACATCGACCAGTCGATACCGACGTTAGTCTGGGTTGTTGTCTCCCACGTAAGTTCCTTGTTTCCGATGTTTGTGGTTCCACCGACAGTAGGAGTAGCCATAGCATAATCTTCATCAGTCCAGTCATAGTAGTTTACTGCATAATTCTGAACCCACGCATGGTCGCCCAGACCTGACTGGTTACCCTGCTGTCCCCAACCCACGCGAAGCTTGAGGTCATTGATCCAAGTAACATCCTCCATAAAGCTCTCGCCTGAAATACGCCAAGCTGCTGATGCAGAAGGGAAGTAACCCCAACGGTTGCCCGGAGCAAGCTTAGAAGAGCCGTCAGCACGGAAGTTTACTGTCAGATAGTACTTGCTGTCATAGTTATAAGCGATACGACCGAGATAAGACATAATGGCCCACTCAGCGTAGCCCTGGCTCTGTCCTCTGAGACCACCCTTGTTACCGCCGTTGATACCGAAAATAGCCTCCCAATTCTCATCAGAGAAATAACTTCTTGAAGCAGAGAGGTTCTCCCATCTTGAAGTTGTTGCGGAAGTACCGGCCATAACCTCGAGGTTATGCTTTTCGTTAAAGGTGTTGCGGTATGTGAAGATGTTGTCATACACCATTCTCATATCATCCGACCTTGTAGAAGATGCAGTACCGTTCTGCTCACGTCCGTAAGAAGTGGTCTGTGGATCAAGGAACTCGTAAGAATGATTCCACGTCCTGTCCATAGAGACAGTAGACTTGAAGTTGAAGTTCTTCGAGAAGTTGATCTGTGCATAACCGGTAAGGAGCATACGGTCTGTCTGAGAGTAATTGTCCTTGGTTCTTGCAATGTTCTCGAGAGGAGTAGTGAGGTTAGCTCCGTAGAAGTTTGTGTAGAACACACCGTTCTCGTCATAGATAGGAGCATATGTAGGGGTGTTGATCACCGCCATAACTACGCCGGCACGATTCGAACCTGTACCAGAGATGATACCATTGTTCTTGTAGTGAGAGTACGCGAGGTTTGTACCTACTGTAAGCCAGTCATAAAGATCCGATTCAGTGTTAGCCTTCACGTTGAAACGCTTGTTGTAAGCAGAAGAAAGAACACCCTGCTCATCGGTATAACCTGCACCGACATAATACCTTGTGTCTTCGCTTGCGTTGGAAACCGACACCTGATAGTTCTGAGTCAGACCAGGCTTGAAAGTTTCCTTGAACCAGTCAGTCCTGTCAGTAAGGTCCGCCCTTGCATCTCCAGGATAAGAGAATGCTGAAGAACCAAGCTCGTCCATAAGGTCGAGATACTCTGAAGTGTTGAGAACCTCATAGCTTCTCTTGACATTCTGGACAGCTGCATATGCACTGAAGTTAACCTGTGGTCCTTTATCTGCCGAACCGCCTTTAGTAGTGATCAGAACGACACCGTTCGCAGCACGTGAACCGTAGATTGCAGCTGAAGACGCATCCTTGAGGATCTGCATTGTCTCGATGTCCTGAGGAGAAAGGAATGCGATGGCACCGCTACCTGTTCCAACAGGAACACCATCAACAACATAGAGAGGGTCATTTGAAGAAGCGATTGAAGACGCACCACGGACGCGGATTGTCATACCGCTACCAGGCTGACCGCTGGTCTGCTGCACGGTCACACCGGCAACCTTACCCTGAATGAAGCCGGAAGCCTCAGTTACAGGACGGAGTTTCATATCATCTGTAGAAACTGTTGAAACGGCTGTGGTGAGGTCCTTCTTGCGGACTGTACCATAACCGATGGCTACGACTGCATCGAGGACCATAGCCTCTTCAGCAGATGTGACGTCGATGATCGCACGGTTATTGACCGCTTCAAGGACTGTCTGGTAGCCAAGTGCGGTAAATTCCAGAGTTGCTGTTCCATTGGAAACTGTAATCTGGTAGTTACCATCAATGTCAGTGGTAGTACCGTTCTGGGTACCCTGTTCCATAACTGTCATTCCAATGATAGGAAATCCGTTCTGGTCCACCACCGTACCCTTTACAGAATGCTGCTGAGCGTAAGTTGCAACGCTGATGAAAAGCAGCACCACCATAGTCAGATATTTTCTCATACGGTAGAAATTAGTTGAGTTGGTTTAAAAATTTGGTTGGTTAGTTTGTGAGTTTTCCACTCATCGGCCCCGTAGGGGTCGATATATCTGAACAAAGGTACTAAATATATCGAGAATACGGTCTTGTCAGTCGAAAGAAATATAAAAAAGCAGCCGCGACGCAAGGAATAGTACATAAAACCTTGCGTCGCGGCGATATGGGGATATGGTCTATAACGACACTCGCTTGAAGACATATTTGCCAAGGAAAGCTTCCGGAGCCATCACCGGTGAGAAGACCTCGCCGTAGCAGACCATTTCCTCTTCATTGATTGATGCAATGTTGAATGTAGTTTCGCTGCCGTAGGCTCCTATCACCAGGGCATTGGCCTCCCAGAAATAGCAGTAATTGATGACCTTTGGCTCCTGCTCAGGATCTGGAAAGTACTGCCAGAGCACATCCTCAGACTTTGCGACATACTTGCGCGGACTGTAGTCCTGGATCTTCGGCAGGATGTTCTCTCCGAGTCTTCCACCCGGATAGACATCATAGATCTCAGCTTCCTGCCAGCAGCCGCTTAAGAAGAAGTGCATAAAGACATCACGCGGAATGAGGTCAAAGACCAGGTTTTCCCCGAGGGTTACGTTGTCAGGAATTGCAGGATCGCCTGCTTCCGGTCTCTGAGGTCCTTCCATCAGTCCATCCACTACCGGATCTCCGGTCAGGGTCGTGTCGCAGGACAGGAGGGCCGGGGCGACGGCGGCGAGGCCGAGGGAGACGCCGACCAGGCGTGTCGCACGGCCTGCAGCACGGCGCCGTGCAAGCTGGTTTTCAAGGTAGCGTACTTCTGCCTCACACTTAGGGCAGGTTCCGGCACAGTCACCTTTATGCTGACATTCCGATGTGATGAATTCGATTCCGTTTTCTTCTGCTATCTGCTTTCTGATATCCTTCAGAATCCTGCAGACTTCTTTTCCTCTTTGCATAATGTAGTGCTTTATCGTTTAATATATTCAAATCTGTCAAAGTTGGCAAAACCCAGTTCCTGCAGCTCCCTGACGCTGCTGTCCCTGTCACTGTCAGTGTTGAATTCCGGAATAAGCGGTATCCTTATGCGGCATTTGCCAGCCACACCTTCAGAGACCAGAAACTTCAGATTCTCAATCACCTGACTATTGGATATGCCCGTATATTCCCGATATATTTCCGGATTCATATCCTTTATGTCGATCACGAATTCGTCGATCAGCGGAATCAGCCTTCTTACGTGCTCCTGAGGGACATTCATTGCCGTCTCGATGTTGATTTTCCACTCCTTGGGGCATATCCTCCTGAACTCCTCGATGAACCTGCTGCGAAGCGCCGGTTCTCCCCCTCCAAAGGTGATTCCTCCACCTGTCGCCTGGAAATACAGGTCATCCACGCGTACCCTTGCCAGGAGCTGCTCCGGTGTCATTTCCGTGTATGTGGAGCCCTCCTTCCAGGTCTGGGGGTTGAGACACCAGCGGCAGCGGAGCGGGCAGGAGTGGAACACCACAAGGGTGGTCACGCCCTCGCCGTCCGTTGCTATCCTGAGCCGCGAAACAGCAGCTACCGGAGACTTTATTTCTTTCTTCTGATCCATATTCCGCAAATATAACGCAACCTTCCCTGCAATACTTCCGGCCTCCCCTAAAGATTGCTGCAACAGATTAAGAATCTCATCCTCAGACATTGCACAGAAATTGAAATATGGAAAATAAAAACCTTAACTTTCGCGGATGCGAAAGTACCATATTTTTGAGACCTTCAGGTCGATGGTAAGTCCTCCTCCTGAGGAGGAGGATTTAGGAGGAGGGTAACGTAAATATAGAAGGTGCGGTGGGTAAAAGTTTCGCAAGTCTCACCAAACTTCAATATATCAATAATCTATCACTTGCGAAACTTGAGTAAATAGTTCCTATGTTTGAAATCCAAATAAAGTTGGAGTGAGCTTTTCAAGCTCATGAGGAGCGCTCAACGGGGCCGTCGGCCCCGGCCGCTAAGGCTAGCCCCGAGAAGTTTTTCATGAGTTTGTTTCAAGAGAAAGAA